>PLXZ01000002.1 GCA_003151615.1 Candidatus Tayloriibacteriota bacterium
AAGTTAACTAAAATCGGTGGAGTCCCGAAAGGGATAATACCGAGGGAAACTGACAATTTATTTTGTTTGTACCCGTAGAGACTAAACGTTAACACTCCATAAATCGTGCAAACGAAATATGGAACAAGCTCTAGTCCAATGCATCTGGCAACAGGTGAAATCATGCGTGAGACAGGTTGGTCTCCTATCTACTGCAGGCGTTGATTCTTGAGGGGATTTGACTCTAGTACGAGAGGACCGAGTTGAACTGACCTCTGGTGTGACTGCTGTCCTGCCAAGGGCACCGCAGTGTAGCTATGTCGGGAATGGATAACCTCTGAAAGCATCTAAGAGGGAAGCCAGCCCCAAGATTAGGAATCGTTTGAGACCCCTAGGAGATGACTAGGTTGATAGGCTTTAGGTGTACGCACAGTAATGTGTTGAGCCGTGAAGTACTAATTCGTCGAATTTCCTATTAGGAAATCTGAAAATCTACAATATTTGCGAGACGTAATTTTAACTTACCAAACCTTCGAATTCATAAATTGAGCCCTATGTTCTGGTGATTTGGCGCTGTGGAAACACCCGTTCCCATTCCGAACACGGCAGTGAAACATAGTTGCGGCGATGATAGTCCTTATGGGCGAAAGTAGCTAGTCGCCAGTACAGAGCGCTCAATTTCTCCATGATTAAAAGCCCTAAACGGGGCTTCTTGTCCGTACGCTGTAAAATGTGTGTTATACTTTTAGTACTATGGAAAAAAACTTAAAACCAATCGGTGCATTGTTTGCGGAGTCGTGGCGTTTGTACAAGAAGCACATGAATGTTTTTGCTTTGATATCGGTCATTCCTTTTTTGTTTGCCGGAGTGAAGCTGGCCCTCGGACCGTATCTCTATGATTTCTGGGGACAGCCAGTGAGCGTGGCGGCTCTCGCGGTACTCGCCGTTTTTGGTTTGCTATACGTTGTCTTTATCATTGCAATGCCGCTTGCTTTGACTGTTGCCGTACATGAGGCGGAGAATGGAAAGAAACCGGACATGGAAGCCGTTTATAAAAGGGCGTTCTCATCGATCTTTCCTTATTTGGTGATACTCATTCTCACGGCCATTGTCGTTATTGGTGGTTCAATTCTTTTCATCATCCCGGGCATTATTGCTTCAATATATCTGAGTCTCGTAATGTATGTTTATATTTTTGAAGGAAAAAACAGCATTGACGCTCTCGTAACAAGTGCTTGGTATGTCAGAAATTTCTGGTGGGACATTCTCGCACGAAAATTAGCATTAGCAGTCCTCGTTCTCGTTGCGATGGCTGTCTTCAGCGTCATTATCGCGCCGATCGTCTTTATACTCGGTTTCGGTGCGGCAGTCTTCCAATTCCTCTTTAGTCTCTTCCTTTTCATGATTATTGTGCCATTCTCATTGACGGTTTATTATCAGGTGTACAAAGACGTGAAGCACGCTCAGCATGCGCGCGGCCGAACCGGCGTTCCGGAAAAATCATTTATGATCGACACGGAAAAAATATTCGTCATACTCATCGTCGTGGCGGCCGTGGCGGCAATCGGAATCTTTTTTCTCCTGAGCTTCCAGTCCATGCATCAGCCGTTTTTCCACTACGGTATGAATGGGACGATGCGCCATTATCAATTCCAGCAGAGGTATTAAAATCGTATGGCGACATGGGCCACAAAAAGAAAGCTTACGTACATCAGCGGCGTCATAGTTGCGGCCGTGGTTATAATCGGCATACCGGCTTTTTTGCTTTTTTATAAGGCTCCGACCTGTTCGGACGGCATTCAAAATGAAGGCGAGCAGGGGATAGACTGCGGCGGTCCCTGCAGGACATTGTGCCAGACTGATTTTCTTTCGCCGGTTGTGGTATGGGCCAGTTCGGAGGAAGTCGCTCCCGGGCTTTACAATCTCGGCGCATATATTGAAAATCCGAACATAGACGGCGGCGCAGTCAATGTTCCGTATCAGTTTTCTGTTTTCGACAGCCAAGGGATTCTCATTACCCACGTAACCGGCACAATGAATATACCTCCGAACAGAAATACGCTTGCGTTTGTGGGTGCGGTAAATATGGAACAGCGCATTCCGGCCGCCGGCGGTGTTCAATTCTCCTTTATTGCTTCGCCGACGTGGGCAAAAGCAGAGGATACCCTCGGAAATATTTCAATCTCAAACAAGCAATACACTGAAGATTCATCGGGCGCATCGCTTCAGGCTACGATTACGAATACTGCTCTGACGCCTTACAATAATCTAACAGTCTTCTCAGTTCTGTCGGACGCCAATGGCAATGAAATAGGTTTTTCAAAGACTGCCATAAATCAGATTGCAGGAGGAGCTTCCGTCGTCGCGCCCTTTACCTGGCCGGCTTCATTCAACGGTGCCGTCGTTTCCGAGGACATTCTTCCCGTCGTGACGCCTTCGTTCGATTCGACAAACTAGCGCGGCGCTGTATGATAGGCATATGAGGAATTTTCTCCAGAGATTTGCATACGTGGACTGGATATTGGTGGGCGCAACCATACCGCTTTTGTGCGCGGGTCTTGTCACCATGAATTCATTTGGGGGGGATGTCGGCGCGAGCGGAACTCATTTTTTCATTAGGCAGATGGTTTGGATTGTCGTATCGCTCGGTATATTTTTCGGCTTGTCATCTACGGATTTTCATTTCCTGCGCAAGACATGGGTTTCGGTCACGCTCTTTGTAATATCATGCGGGAGTCTCAGCCTTCTTTTTCTCATCGGCCACATATCGCGCGGCGCAGCCAGCTGGTTTTCCTTTGGCGCTTTTTCGCTTCAGCCGTCTGATTTCGTGAAGCTCGCCCTCATAATCATTTTGGCGAAATATTTTTCACGAAGGCATATTGAAATAGCGAATGTCAGGCATATTTTTGTTTCAGGCTTCTATGCGTTCGTCATTTTTTGTCTGGTGCTCATTCAGCCGGCGCTTGGTTCTGCCATCATCATTTTTTTCATTTGGATTGGGATGGTGCTCGTTTCCGGCCTTTCAAAGAAGCATTTGGCTGTTATGTTTCTAATCGGCATCGCCGCTTTTGCATTGTTGTGGAGCTTCGGCATCAAACAGTATCAGAAGGACCGCATTCTCAACTTCATCCACCCTTTGACGGACATCCAAGGCACGGGTTATAACGCCTATCAGTCGACGATTGCGGTTGGTTCGGGGGGATTGATAGGAAAAGGCGTGGGATACGGCACGCAGTCGCGCTTGAAATTCCTGCCCGAATACCAAACTGACTTTATTTTTGCTGCTTTCGCGGAGGAATGGGGTTTTGTCGGCGCGGCGATTCTGTTTTTTCTCTTTGGCGTAATTATCTGGCGCATCGTGCGCATCGCCATGGCAGGGCAGACTAATTTTGAAATATTGTTCGGCGCGGGTGTGGCTCTCCTCATCACGGTTCAATTTATCGTGAACATCGGCATGAACATACAGCTTTTGCCGGTGACTGGTACGACGCTGCCGTTTGTCAGCTACGGCGGTTCGCATCTCGTGACCGAATTCGCCGCTCTCGGCATTTTGATGGGTATGCGCCGCTACTCCCGCGCCGCGCACAAGGATGTCTCTAAAAATGAGTTCGTGGGTCCGGCATAAAAACGACACAGATTTCTACTCTTTGTTGTAGAGGGCGAATGTTTTCTCGAACATTTTAGCGACAGAAAAATCACTTTTCATTTTGGCTTGCAAAGCATGGGCGTAGTCGTGCGCGGTATCTGAATGTTCACTCATAAATTCGATTGCATGGGCGATTTCGGCCGGTTTTTTCGGCTGGATTAAAAGTCCCGATTTCATGTCTTCGACGAGTTCCGGTATGCCGCCGACGGCAGTTGCGATGACGGGAAGTCCCGCCATTCCGGCTTCGATGACGACATAGCCGAGGCCTTCGGAAAGGGAAACCAGCATGAATATGTCAAAAGCTTTCAGATATTGCGCCGCGTTGTCGATGTGTCCGACGAGAAATACGTGTTTGGAAAGTCCCAGATCGGCAATTTGTTTTTCCAAGCGCGCCCGCTCCTGGCCTTCGCCGATTATCAAATATAATACTTTCGCCCCCTTTTCAACGACTTCGGATACTGCATTAATGGCAGCGTCGAGGGCTTTGGTGGGATGAAGTTCGGCAATCGTTCCAATCCAGGCATTTTTTTTCCATTCATCGCCGAGTACTGCTTTGATGGCGGGACAATGATCCAGGAGGACGATGCGTGCGCTGTCTTTCGCGAAATACGTTGGCGTGTCGACTCCGTTGTGAATGGTAAACGTTTTCCCGCCGATGAATGGCCAGTTTTTTATTTTTGAGCGCATGTTTTCGGAAACGGTTATCGTCGCATGCGAGAAAAATATTGTGAACCAGTAAATGATTTTTATGAGAAGTTTTGAAACGAAGCCGCGATTTTCATTGAAGGCCCAGCCGTGCGCGGTGAAAATGATTTTCGGAACACCAGCAATCCGTCCAGCGATTGCTCCCATCGCGCCAATTTTTGAACTGTTGACATGAATGACGTCAGGACGCTCAGCCCGAAACAGGGAAATGAGCCTGAAAAATACGCCGATATCTTTGATCGGATTGACGTCGCGTTCCAGGCCGGCAATGGAAATGACGGGAATTCCGGCCATTTTTAATTTTTCCGCCAGCATTCCGTTTCCGCCGAGAACGACTGAAACCGTGCAGTTTTCGCCGTTTACTTTTTCCTGTGCGGCATGCGTGGCCATATCGTAGACATAGCGCTGAGCACCGCCCCAGTTCGATTTGGTAATGATATAGAGGATTTTTGTCATATCGCGGCCTTTGTTGTAGTATATTGTACAATGACTATCATAAACAAAAAAGAGCCCATTTTGCTGGGTTTTGGTGACATTATCGTTCTGGTGATATCGCTCTATCTGACCCTGTTTGTTCGTTCGTGGAGTTTGCCATCGGCTTCTCTCATCGGCGTGCTCGCATTTCCGTTCTCGATCATTTTCATATATTCGATTTTGGTGTTCTATGTTTCCGGCCTCTACGGCAGGATGATTTCAATCGCGCGTTCCTCCATTCCCGGTTCGATCGTCGGCTCGCAGGTTTTCAGCGGAATCGTCGCGGTCGTTCTCTTTTATTTTGTCGCCGGTTTCAGTGTCGCGCCGAAAACGATTTTATTCATCTATCTTATCGTCTCGACAATCCTCCTTATCGTTTGGCGGGTTGCGACATACCCGATTCTTTCGTTGCAGAAAAAATATCCGGCATTGGTCATCGGTTCGGGATCTGAAATGCAGGAAGTTGTCAGGGAAATGAATCTCACGTCGCGCATTGGTTTGTATTGCGAGCGCGAAATTGATCCGGCGAATGTCAAAGACCTAATGTTACCGGCCGCGGAATCAAACGCAGATTTCCGTTATATCGTCGCGGACATGAATAATCCGCATTTGGAAGGCCTTTTGCCGGAACTATACCGCCATTTTTTCCCAAAAGCGCAGATAATCGACTTGCATGAGCTGTATGAAGAAATGTTCAATAAGATACCTTTGTCATGCATGAATTACGCGTGGATTATGAGCAATATCAATGCGGCGTCTTCAAAAACATACGATATTCTCAAAAGACTCATGGATATTTTTTTCGGCATCGTCGTTGGGTTGGCCGCATGTATCGCATATCCGTTTATCGCGATTGCCATAAAAATGGAAGGCGGAGGGCCGGTATTTATTTTGCAGGAGCGAATCGGCCGCAACAACGTTCCGATTCATATTTATAAATTTCGAAGCATGACGCGTAATGACCGCGGCAAATGGCTTCCGGAAACTGACAATGAAAATAAAGTCACGCGCGTCGGCCGATTTATCCGAAAAACGAGCATCGACGAATTGCCCCAGGCCTTGGCATTTTTGAAAGGGGATATGTCATTGATTGGTCCGCGAGCCGACATTGTTGATTTGGGCAAGAGACTTGAGCAGGAAATTCCATATTATCCAATCCGGACCGTTATTACGCCCGGACTTACCGGTTGGGCCCAAATCAACCAGGAAAAGCCGCCTCAGTCCGTCGAAGAGAGCCGGCTCCGTCTTTCCTACGACTTGTACTACATAAAGCACCGATCATTCGGCCTCGACGTCCGCATCGTTTTGCGCACGATTAAAACGCTGTTTTCGAGAATTGGCATGCAATAGGGCGGTAATGGTATAGTAGTACTTCAATGAATCAAAAAGGAAATTCCGCACAAACTATTTTTATAACCGGAGGCGCGGGCTATGTCGGCGCAATGCTGATTGATCTTTTTTCGAAGCGTCCCGATGTCGCGAAAATTATAGCTCTCGACAAAGTCGGCATTCCCGATTTTATAAAAGATATGCCGGAAGTAAAACAGAAGGTCACTTTTATTCTTGCCAATACCTGTGACACGACATGGCAGGAACAGGTCGCTGCGGCTAAACCTGACGTTGTCATTCACACTGCATGGCAAATCCGCGAAATGTATGGCAAGAAACCTCTGCAATGGAAATGGAATATTGATGGCTCTGATAACATTTTTGATTTTGCTTTTTCGACTCCGTCCGTCAAAAAATTGATTCATTTCTCTACGGTTGCTTCATACGGGGCTTATCCGGACAATACAATTGAACATCATTTTACCGAAGCCGAAGGTTTCCGAAAAACCGATTATCTGTATGCCGAGGAAAAACGCATTTGCGAGGAACATTTGGCACTGAAATTCGAAGCTGAACACACGAAAAATGGCGCAAAAGGTTCCAGCGTCAAAGTCGCCGTCATTCGTCCGGCCGCGATTACCGGTCCGCGCGGCAGATATATGAGAATCCGTTTTGGCTTGCAGGCGGCACTTTCCGGTCAGTTGAAGGAATCTTTTGTGCACAGGATTATTTCCCTCATGGTTTCATTCGTGCCTGTAACGCCGAAATGGAGCCGTCAGTTCATACACGAAGACGACATTGCCGATATCGTGACTCAATTTGCATTCAATGATCTCAAAAATCCGTACGACGCATTTAATGCATGCCCTCCGGGTCCGGTTGTTTTGGGTAAAGATATGGCCGCAGCCGTGAATAAACGGACCCTCAAGGTTAAGCCATGGATGATTCGCATCGTATTCTTTTTTGCGTGGAATCTCACCCGTGGCCGCGTTCCTACTTCAAAAGGAGGCTGGAAATCATATTCATATCCGATCATTGTTGATGGGACAAAACTTACAAAACTCTATGGTTATCAGTACAAATGGCAATCAAAGGACGCCTTTGTCAAAAAAGAGGGGAGATACGCAAAATACATATAATAGAGCGGCGTATATTGCATAATCAGCCGCAATGCTTTAGTATAGGCCATACATTTTACGACCATGATAAAAACCAGAGCACTTGCCGTATTCATACTGATTGGAGCCATAGCGATTGGTTTTTTCAATTACTATTCGCAGTATCATCCGGCTTCCACCGTCGGGCATTTTCCGTTTAAATTGGGTCTTGACCTTGCCGGCGGTTCACATCTTGTCTATCAGGCCGACCTTTCCCAGATTCCTCTTTCAGAGGATTCCGATTCGATGATCGCACTTCAGAATGTCATTGAAAACCGCGTGAATGCTTTCGGCGTTTCCGAACCGTTGGTTGAAGTTCAGGGCGGCAATCAGCTCATCGTTGAATTGCCGGGCGTAACGGACGTCAATCAGGCAATTGCAAATATCGGCCAGACGCCGGTTTTGGATTTCCGTCTGCTCGCTTCATCGACACAAGCGGCAATCAGTGCTTCGACCACAATGACGACAGACCAGAAAACTGCCGCTATTGAAGCCGCGTTCCAACCTGTCGGTTTGACGGGCCGCATGCTCAAAAATGCCGCGATTGGTTACACTTCGCTCAATCAGCCGATGGTTCTTTTGAATTTTAATGCGGAAGGAACGGCGCTCTTTGCAAGCACGACGAAAAACAATATCGGAAATATTCTCGGCATTTTCCTCGACGGTCAACCGATTTCACTTCCTGTTGTTGATGCGGAAATTCCGGACGGTACCGCCCAGATTTCCGGCGGCTTCACGATTGCACAGGCGCAGGCTCTCGTTCGAAATCTCAACTACGGCGCATTGCCGGTTCCGATTACGCTTCTCTCGACGCAGACAATCGGGGCATCCCTAGGCGAGTCTGCGGTCCGCGGCGGGATTGAGGCCGGCATTCTTGCTTTCATCATCATCACCATTTTCCTTGTCATTTGGTATCGATTGCCGGGTCTCGTCGCGGTTGTTTCGTTGGCTGTGTACACGATGATCATGCTCGCGATTTTCAAATTGCTTCCGGTGACACTCACTGCCGAAGGAATCGCCGGATTCATCATCACCATCGGTATGGCCGTGGACGCGAACATTCTCATTTTCGAGAGAATGAAGGAAGAGCTTCGCAAAGGTCTGCCGATTGAAACCGCGATGCACCAGGGTTTTGCCCGCGCATGGCTTTCCATCCGCGATTCGAATATTTCAAGCATGATTACTGCCGCGATTCTCTATTACTTCGGCTCAAGCTCAATTATCACCGGCTTCGCCCTCGTATTCTTCATCGGTGTTGCGGTTTCCATGTTCACAGCCATTACCGCGTCGCGATTGTTCCTCTATGCCATCGGTCCGAAGAAAGGAGGTCGGATTAGCCGATTCCTGTTCAGCAATGGATTTCGTTTTTCAAAGGCCGTAACACCAGCAATAACAAAAAAATAATATGTTTGTCGTAACTTACCGAAAAATTTTCTATACATTCTCCGCGATTTTCGTTATCGCGTCGATGGTTTCCGTATGCGTCTGGGGCCTGAATTTCGGCATCGATTTCAAAGGGGGAACATTGGTTGAAATCACCTATCCGGCCGTGAGTTTTCCTGCGGGACGTCCGACTCAAGCTGTCATCACGGGTGAGCTTGCTTCAATTTCCGCGACTGTGCCAAATCTCAATTCTTCTTCAATCCAGCCTTCGGGAACAACCGGCTATATTCTTCGCCTCCGTGCATTGAGCCAGCCAGAGAAAATCGCTCTCGAAGGAGCCTTGAATATCGGTTCGACGACGGTGCAGGAAACATCGTTCCAGTCAATCGGACCGGTTCTCGGAGCGCAAGCCGCGCGCGCAGCCGCACTTTCAATCGTCTTCGTCATTTTGGCTATCGTCCTTTTCATTGCATACGCCTTCCGCCGCGTGGCCCAGCCAGTTTCGTCATGGAAATATGGAATGGTCGCAATTATCGACCTCCTTCACAATATAATCATCCCTATCGGAGTTTTCTCGGTTCTCGGACATTTTTACGGATATGAAATCGATACATTGTTCGTAACTGCGCTCCTTGTCGTTCTTGGTTTCTCTGTGCACGACACGATTGTGGTGTTCGACCGAGTACGCGAAAATCTTCGACTTTCCGGAACGAAGAAACCTTTCGATGAAATTGTCGGCATGAGCATTGCCCAGACATTCACACGATCGGTCAACACTTCGCTGACGACTCTTATCGCTCTATTTGCACTCTATTTTGTCGGAGGCTCGGCGACACAGCACTTCTCGCTCGTCCTCATCATCGGCATCGCGGCCGGTACGTACGCTTCCATCGCACTCGGTTCACCGCTTCTCGTGACCATTCAGAAAATGGCAGCAAAGAAAAATCTGAAAGCTTCGAAAAAATAACTCCGGAAGATATAGTATAATCTGCCCATGGAAAACATGGGTAAAATGGTGAAGGACAGCGTCGAGGCAAGTATTGTCGGAAAAACAGTTGAAGACAGGGCAATAAATTACGACGCTTTTTTCGATCATCTCGATCCCTATTATAAAAACGGGGGAGTTGAATCGGTATGCCGGAAGCTTTTTGATATGATAAATATTGAGCCGAAATTTGTTCAGGAATCCAATCCGGAATTCAAGGAAATGCGGCAAAAACTTCACACCGAAGGCGGAATTGTCATAGCAAACCACCCGATGCCGCCACTCGACGTCTTTTCCGTCATCCAATCAATGGCATTGTCCGAAGAAGAAAAAGCGGAGGGAAAAACCGAACGCACTGACTGCAAAATTCTTGTTCCCGACGAATATGTCGAAGTGTATCGAAAACATTTTGGCAGTGAGAATTGGGTTTCGACGGAGGAATTGAAAACCCTAAGCGGTTTTCGAGATATTCTTGAACATATTAACTCGGGTGGCCTGTTTATAATTTTTCCGACAGGACTTCATGAAGAAACTGAAAAGAAAATTCAATTTCAGGACGGCTTCGCGTCAATTTTGAAACGCATCGACAAGGAAAAAATGGTATATTCATTTTCCGTCGACTATAACGATATAGAAACAATCCGAAAGGAACACCCGGCTCTGCTTCTCGGCGTTTTTGCGGAAGCACGGACAGCTTTTGGAGAAGCCGGCAATCTCAACGACCGTCGACCGAAGGAATTTTTTAAAGTCGACGAAAATTACTCGACAGCGTCGCAATGGCAGGAAACAATTGCCGCGCATGATAAAGACGACGTTAATGAAGCGCTGACCGATTTGTACCTCTCAAAATTTGTCAAAAATGACGAAAATGAGGCCAAAAAATAAGGATTTTGGCGATTTTTGGCTTTTTGACCGATTCATGGCTAAAAAGCTTGACTTTATTTGTGGCTCGAGTAGAATACTATCCACGCCTTAAAAGAGAGGCTGTAAGCAACAGCTCTATTTTTTTGGCCAATTTTAAGTTTAGTTTTGAACATTGAAAATTTAGATTTGAGAAAGTAAAGTGCAAGTTCAAGTTAAATACCACAACAATAATTTACGAGCGTGGACGAACTTTGCTATGTTGAATTCAAAATAAGAAAATTGTCTTAGTAAAATTTGATAGTATCTTTTATTTTGTTCCGTTCATTTATAGTAGAGTTTGATCCTAGCTCAGGATGAACGCTGGCGGCGTGGATAAGGCATGCAAGTCAAACGGGCTGTATAGCAATATATAGTCAGTGGCAGACGAGGTAGTAATAAGTAAGTAACGTACCCCAAAGTCAGGAATAACTAGTCGAAAGATTAGCTAATACTTGATGGTCTCGAAAGAGTAAAGATTTATCGCTTTGGGAACGGCTTGCTGAGTATCAGCTAGTTGGTGAGGTAAAAGCTCACCAAGGCTATGACGCTTAGGGGACCTGAGAGGGTGACCCCCACCGATGGAACTGAGAAACGGTCCATACACCTACGGGTGGCCGCAGTCGAGAATCTTCCGCAATGGACGAAAGTCTGACGGAGCGACGCCGCGTGCAGGATGAAGTGCTTCGGTATGTAAACTGCTTTAGCCGGGGAGAAAGTTTATTGATAGTACCCGGAGAATAAGAGGTTGCTAAACTCGTGCCAGCAGCAGCGGTAATACGAGTGCCTCAAGCGTTATCCGGAATTATTGGGCGTAAAGGTTGTGTAGGTGGTCGCATTAGTCTCTTGTTAAATTCTTCGGCTTAACCGGGGGCATGCAAGGGAAACGGTGCGACTAGAGGATGCGAGGGGTCTGCGGAACTCATAGTGTAGCGGTGAAATGCGTTGATATTATGGGGAACACCAAAAGCGAAGGCAGCAGACTGGAGCACTCCTGACACTGAAACAAGAAAGCGTGGGTAGCGAATGGGATT
>PLXZ01000004.1 GCA_003151615.1 Candidatus Tayloriibacteriota bacterium
CTCACCGCCCGTCAACTCAAGGGAGTTGGGAGTGCCCGAAGTCCGTCTTTATGGCGGCCTAAGGCAAGCTCAATGACAGGGAGTAAGTCGTAACAAGGCACGGGTAGCGGAAGCTGCTCGTGGATTATTTCAAATTGATCAAACGATGTGCCCAGAATTTATTCTGAAGCCATCTTACCGAGTCGATTGTTTAGCATTCGCAAGAGTGTTAAACCACAGTAATTGTTCTCAACTGCAAATGGAACACTCAGTCCGCGAGAGAAAGGACAAAGGAGGGTGCCACCTTAAGAGGCCCTCTCCGGTGAACGGAACAAAATAAAGGATATTAAAGCAATAGCAAGCATAAGCAAAAACGGCGGAAATGCCGTCAAAAAGTCATCCACAGGGGTGGCTTTTTGTTTTATCGCGGTAAGGTGTTATAATTTTGTCATGAAAACTAAAAACAATAGCGTATTGAATATGGTGAAAGTTTTATCCCTCTCCGTTCTCCTCGCCGCCGGCGTCAGCTACATATTCGCCTGGACTGGTCCTTCGACCACGCCGCCGGGCGGGAATGTCGCGGCGCCTCTCAATGTCGCCACATCATCTCAGACCAAAATGGGTCCTCTTATCGTCAATTACGCCAACCTCTTTTCACCGGCGTTGGAACTTCTTGGTCCGATCCAAATCGTTGATGGCACGCAGGCTTCCGGTTCGGTTCTAACGTCCGACGCCAACGGTATAGGACATTGGGCTACGAGTACGTTGAGTGAAGGAAATTTACAATATGTAGCGACCACCCCAACAGAGATATTCGGGCGAGGCTTTAAGATGGGAGATCAGGCAAACGACGGAAGTCCTTCAGTCTACGCTTTTCCCGCTGAATATTTTGACTCAAATTCTACCTACACCAATGAAGGAAGCTACGTAACGGTAAATTATCCAACAGGCATACCCTCAAACGCAACTGCGCTAGAGGTTAAATTTTTTGCCTATAGTAACGGTGGTTCGTATAGTTCTACATGGGACTCTCCCACAACTCAGTTGTGGGTCAAAGCAAGTAACATGCCAGAAACTGTGGTAGTCAGCGCACACGATGCCATACAAGACTCTAATGCTGATTCAGAAACCAATACAATGCTTATCCCATACTCTTCTGACAGACAAGTTCAATTTAAATGGAACACTAGCGCTAGTGCGAGTGGCTCTGCAGATCCAGCGGCAGTTCGTGCTATAGTCGTTGGCTATATGGCTGGGTAGTGGTGACGGGGGCAGTAACTAGTCAGACATGGACGAATGAAACAGCGTCAAGACGATTTTATACCAATTATACCAACACTACAGGTCAACCTATTGAAGTGAATGTTGCGATTGGTAACACCCCTAATTATGTGACATCGTATATAGATATTGCTGGAACATATGTATTTGGCACCCCAGCGGGTACTAGCCCGGGAGCTACCGCAGTGATAGCGACCGTTCCGAATAATACGACTTATAGCGCAGGACTCATGAATGGCACGTCATAACAGGGGCAGGGGACATTGAACGGAGCCGTCTCTTCGTGGGCTGAATTGCGATAAACACCAAAAACCCTTCAAATAAGGCGTATAATAGCGTTTTTTTCTGTGCGATTGTTAGTCATTGACTTAGTCAAGACTCTATGATATAATGGAATCTGAAACAAAAGGTGGCTTGTGTCAACACAAGTTGACTGCCACTTCAACAATTGAACAATTCCAATTAAAAAATTATGAATGCAAACAACCTTAACGGTTATGGTGACGACCTTGCGGACACGACAGGCCTCATCAATCCGCCGCAACGGCGCGATGTGCACTATGTTCCTTTGATTGATTATCTCGGCCGATTCCTAGCCGGAATGACGCCGAGAAAGATCACCGTCGGAGCGATCGAGGTGCTTGGCGCGCTCGCCGCGCTGTGGTTGGCAATCAGCATCGGTTTCGCGGCGTAAATCGCCTGTGAAGCCAAAAGGCGCTTGGAAAACCGAGCGCCTTTTTTGTTTCATGGCGTTGTGTATAATGTCGAAACGAGCATGTGGCGGAACTGGTATACGCGTACGCTTCAGGAGCGTATGGGGCAACCCTTGGAGGTTCGAGTCCTCTCATGCTCACTCGAATGTAATTTCGATGTAAATTGCAGTTTGAGCTTCTTTCTGCTATATTTTGGCATACGTTTCTTTCACGGTTTTCGCCTTTTTGATGCGCGCGTAGCTCAGTTGGTAGAGCACGCCACTGATACTGGCGGGGTCCCAGGTTCGAATCCTGGCGCGCGCACCCTGTTCAATACTTAACCCAAATTCCCGGATTAAAACCGGCGGTGGATAACCCGTTCCACACGGATTTCCGGCAAATGCTATAATTTAAGGCGTAGAAGTACATTCTTATTATTATTTAATTTTCTTATAGTATGAAAGCAACACATGTTATCGCGTACATCCTCCTTATTATCGGAGGATTGAATTGGGGTATTCTTGGTATCGCGTATTTTTTCGGATCAAGTTTGAATGTGGTTCAATGGATTTTCGGTTCATGGCCGTGGCTTTTGAACGTCGTTTACATTCTCGTCGGTATTGCGGCGGTTATGTCATTCGGTTGTCACAAGAAAAACTGCAAAATGTGCACAGGTTCGTCGTCCGCTTCCGCAGGAGGACAACAGATGTAATCGCGATTTGATTTTTTCTGTGGTTCGCACAAAAAAAACCGTCTTGTGGCGGTTTTTTGTTGGGGCGCGTATGACTGTTTTTATTCAAAATGCGGAGTGTCGCTGTCTTTTTTGCGCGAAGCAAGATGTGCGGCGATAATGGGGAAGTTGGCTGCGAGATTCGGCATGATTGCGTGGGCTTCATTCCGTGCGGCTTCCACCATTTTAATATTTTTGAGGGCTTCCATGGCGATGTCGGAAATGCCCCATTGTTTGCCGCCCGCGAGTACGCCGGCTCCGCGTTGCTGGAGATCGAATTCGGCGAGCTCGAAACCGTTTTTGGCGGCGGTCAGGGCTTTCAGCCGTTCGATCGTTTTCTCGCTCGGTTTATGGGTCGTCACGCCGTCGCCGGTGAAAACGTAGCAGTATGCCTGATGTGTTCCGCGGATGACGCGCCCGCGCAATTGATGCAATTGCGCAAGGCCGAAACGTTCGCTTCCTTCAATGACGATGATTGTCGCGTTCGGAACATTGACGCCGACTTCGACGACGGAGGTCGCGCAGAGAATGTCGATTGAGCCTGCTTTAAAATCGAGCATCACTTTTTCCTTTTCATCGGGCTTCATTTTGCTGTGAAGAATGCCGATTTCATATTCGGGGAATACGCGGTCTTTCAGGCGCTTTGCTTCTTCAACGACTGATTTTGCGTTGACGGCCATTTCCTTGGTTGGGTCCGGTTCATCGATGCGCGGACAGATTATATATGCCTGGCGGCCGGCTGCCATTTCCGCGTGGATTTTTTCATATGTTGATTCACGTTTGTCCGGCGTGACAATTTCGGTGATGATCGGCTTGCGGCCCGACGGCATAACGTCGATTAACGTAAGGTCTAGGTCGCCGTATATGGTCAGCGCCAGCGTGCGGGGAATTGGCGTCGCTGTCATTGAGAGAAGATGGGGAACCGGCTGGATAGTTTTTTCCGGCTGAACCCCGAATGTTTTACCTGTTTGTACTGCGGCTTCCTTGCGGATGAGCTCGGCACGCTGATTGGTGCCGAAACGATGCTGTTCGTCGATGATTGCGAGTGCCAGATTTTTAAATTTGACTGATTTTTGGATGAGGGCGTGCGTGCCGATCAAAACGTGGATTTCGCCGTTCGCCACCCACTTCAATAATTGCGTGCGGGAAATGTCCGTCCAGCCTTTCGGATTTATTTTCGAAGGGAATTTTCGGCAGCCGTTTCCGGTGATGAGGCCGATCTGAATGCCGAGGTATGCGAAATAGCCGATGAACGATTCGAAGTGTTGCGTCGCCAAAATTTCCGTCGGGCACATGTAGGCGACTTGCAGCTGTCTTTTGCGGTTGGCGACTACGGCATAGACCGCCGCCGCTGCGACGGCCGTTTTTCCGGAACCGACGTCGCCCTCGAGAAGTCGCGCCATCGCGTGGCCTTCATTGAAATCCCGCATGATTGCCTCGATGGCTTTCATCTGTGCCTCGGTCGGGGTGAACGGAAAGTGTTTTATAAAGTCGAGCACACTGCCGGCGTTTTGGATTTTTTCGTCGATTTTCGTTTCGATTTTCCACGCGGGATTTTGCTCGTATTCGCGCCGGGCCAATTGCTTCTCGAGCTGGATGAAGAAAATTTCCTCGAAGGCGAAGCGTTTTCGTGCGGATTCCGCGAGCGCCAGTTTCGTCGGCGTATGTACCCAGATGAGCGCGGTTTTCAATCCCGGCAAATTGTATTTTTTGAGCATTTCCTCCGGAATCGGGTCGACGAGAGCGTCGAGCAATCCGCTTCGAAAAATACCGATGATTTTATGGTACATCCAGTTTGAGGTAATGCCGCGCGATTCGGGGTAGACGGGATATAGGTTGTGAGCCGCGGAATTCGCCGCATCATCGGCATTGCCGGAAGAAGCGAACAGCGAATCGCCGACGCCGGTCGGTATCGTGTTTACGACTTCCAGTTTTGGGTTGGAAAAATAGAGTTCCGGCGTTTTGTCCTTGTCCGCGAGATTTTTTTTGCGGCGTTGCGAAACCCTGCCTTCAATTCGAACGAGCGCGCCTTCCGGCGTCATTTTGGCGAGATACGGCTGGTTGAACCAGACGCATTGGATTTTGCCGCTCTCGTCGATGACAGTCGCGGTGGCCATGGTCATTCTGCTTTTGAAGCCTTTGCCGGCTTTCAGATTCGTGATTTTCCCGAAGATAACTGCGGCTTCACCCGCCTCGAGCAAACCGATATTTTTCATCTCCGAAATGTCGCCGTAACGCGCGGGGAAATGATAAAGGAGGTCGCCCACGGTGGTTAGCCCTAGTTTTTTCAGGGCTTTTATGTGCGACTCGTCCAGTCGTCCGGTTTTCGCGATCGGTGTGTCGAGTTGCAGACGTGGACGTTGTGAAGATTGCTGTGAAAATTGCGGCGAGGGCATGCGGGAATTGTACGATATATACTGCGGATTTGCGACCTTTTTGGCGGTGTGGCGCGCGCGTATGTGCGCGGGAGGGGGAGTGGAAGTGCGTTTTTATTTCATTTTTTGCAAATGAGAATGAAGTTGTTCCTCTCCACGATTTTAAGCCATATTTTTTTGATCAGAACAGCTTCATTCTCATTTAGAAAAACAGGAAGAAAAGAGATTATCCGCCGCCGCCAGCCATTATCGAATCGAAATTTTTCGGCTGATTTTATCCTTCATCAAAAAGCCTTCTTTAGTCAAGTCGGCGATATTTTTATCAATTTGTTTTGTATTGTAGCGCGAACCGGCGGCTGTTCCCGAAAATTTTCGTCCGATTTCGGCGACACTTCGGCCTGACGGCTTTTCCATGACGAACCGCAGTATGTACGAACGCAATTGGCGATTGGACCCCTCGAATTTTTGTTGGCGTATATGGTGTACACTCCGTCGGGAAGGGTTCGGGAGCGTGCGTTTCAAATTCGAACCATAATCCATGAGGGCGTAGTACCATTCACGCGGATTTTTCAGGTCGAGTGACTTTTTAATGAACGGCGTCAGCTGATCGTCGCTGATTTTTTTGCAGGCTTTACGGCCGAAAGCGCGCTCGGTTTCGGGAAAGAAAAAGTGAATGTAGACGCTGCGGATGTTTGTTTCAATGAATGCCCGCGGGATATTGAAAGCGAAAGCCAAAATCGAGCCGGCCGTGTTCGGGCCGATACCCGGCAGTTCGGCCAATTCTTCATATGTTTTCGGCAGCTTGCCGCCGTATTTTTCGGTGACGATTTTAGCCAGTCTCTGTAAATTCAGTCCGCGGCGGTTGTAGCCGAGGCCTTGCCATTCGCGGAGGACTTCAATCGTGGGTGCTTTTGCGAGCGCAGCAAAATTCGGGAACTTTTTCAGGAACGGATTGAATTTATGCGCGACCCGCGTCACCTGCGTCTGCTGCAGCATCATTTCGGAGACAACGACTTCATAGGGAGTCGGCTTGTTGCGCCACGGGAGACTGCGCCCGTTGTGCGCATAATAGTCCCGTATTTTTTTGGATAAGGCGGCTATGGTCATTTGTGCATAATACTATTGTATGGCAAAATGCCAAAGCGAGTTTGGAGGGGTGTCAGAGCGGTCGAATGAGCTTCTTTGCTAAAGAAGTAAGCCCTTTAAAGGCTTCGCGGGTTCGAATCCCGCCCCTTCCGCCAACACGAGTTAGCTCGAGTATTAAGAGGCAGTCGAGCGCTCGAGATTACAACATATGATTGCAAAAAATAATGATTTTGGAGTTCTATTTTGGATCCACCTTATTTTAATAATTTTTGCGTATCTTTCTCCCATTTGGCTTGATTGGAAAATCATACTCGTAGTTGTAATAGGATTACAAATGTACTATTCAATAAGAGGTGGTTGCGATATTACTTTCTGGCAATTTGGTGACGATACTAATACGACGTTTGTTTGGTTCTATCTCAGAAAAATATTTCCCAAATTAGATCAAAGGAAGACTAAATTTTTTGTGAGGATAATTTTGCCCACATTATTGGTAGCTATTTCTTTTTTGACCCAATATTTTTATGGTTATAATCCATATGTGAGTTTCTAGCCTGCTCTAGACGCGGCGATGTGATATCATAAAAAGTGTTCCAAAAGCCTTATGGCGCAATGAACCAAAAGGTTCTAACTCGAGACGGCCCGCCAGTTTTTATTAGATATAAATGATCGAAGTAAAAGAGAAATATAAAAATTATCTGAACACTCGCGAAGGAGCTGATACGTATAATCGTTTCAAGGAGATTCTTTATGGCACGCCAGATACATTGGTTTTACGTCTTGCCGATAGAATTATGTCTCATGTACACAGGAAGAAATTGAGTATTCTTGATGTGGGTGGTGGAGATGGTAAGCGCTTAATTTTACTCATTGACTTGCTCCATTCAAAAGGGATTGAATGCTCAGCGACACTTGTCGACCAGTCTGGAATTTTTATCAATGATTTTGATGCAACGGATAATTTTACCGCAAATATCCAAGCGGTTCATTCTACTTTTGAAGCATTCGAGTCATCACAGAAATACGATTTGGTATTGCTTATCCATAGTATTTTTACATTCGAAGATTCATTCTATGTGGATAAGATTAAAAATCTCTTGAATCCTCAAGGGATTGCGATCATTGTCGCGGATACCTCTGATTCGTTTCTTGCAGGCCTCAAAGCAATTACCGACAGCTCATTTGGGACAGAAAGGAAAAATATTTTGTCCGTCGTCAAGGATTTTACCGATGTCGGCTTTATGGTTGAACAAGAGATGTCAGACACATGTTATGGCGACTGTTTATCTGACGGAGCATTGAACGATAATGGCAAACTAATTCTTCGTTGGATAGCTCTCCGCGATTGGAGTGATATTCCTCCTGCTATCGTAGATATGGCAACCAAGCTTTTTATCGATAAAAGTAATGGCGGCAAGATCTGCGACAAGGAATGTTTTGTTTATGCTAGTCTATAGTCAGTGGGAATTGACCCCTATTTCTTTTCCTTCCTCCGGTGAATCATGATCTGATTTCCGTCGGGGTCTTCGATAAGAATCATATTGCAAGCGGGACCGTCATACGCGTCCATCAAAAATTTTACTTTTTTCGATTTCAGTTCCTTCACCGCACCGTCAAAGTCAACGACTTCCAACGCAACGGTTCCGCCCATTTTGCCGGGCTTGAAATTCGGAGCGCCTTTGCCGATGGCCAGGGTGTTCGGTCCAATTTCATATTCGATAAAAGCGGAATCCGCACCCTCCCATACGTTAATGGTTTTCAAACCTAAAACGCCCTCGTAAAAAGCACGGGCCCGAGGCACATCCGTGGTCGCATATGCGACGAAAGAAAATTCTTTGAATGTCATGGTAGTTCCATTATATAACGTGCTAAACTAATTGTCATGACACGTCAGGGAAAAATTTTCAGCATTCTCCGTATCGCCTTTGGAATTGTGTGGGCGATAGACGCGGCATTCAAATGGATGCCCGCGTTTTTGAACGGCTTGCCCGATATGATAGGCGGGTCAATTGCCGATCAGCCGGTTTTGATTGCTAACGTGCTTACTCTTTGTCTGAAAATTATCAGCATCGAACCCCATTTTTTTGCCGTCCTCATCGCGCTCACCGAATCGGCCCTTGCCATCGGACTCATTCTCAATGTGTTTCCAAAAACCATTTATACGTTTGGTTTTATTTATTCGCTTTTTGTCTGGGGCATTCCCGAAAGTTTTGGCGGACCCTATGCGGCCGGTTCAACCGACGTCGGCACAGGAATCATTTACGCTTTTGTTTTTGCCGCTTTTTACTTTGAAAGATTTGGCGGAAAGAATGCCGCTCAAAATACGGCAATTGACGCGGCCAAAAAAATTGAAGCGGATAAAAGTCACAGAAAGGACATGGCAATCAAGATCCTCATTCTGGTTGCCGTCATTTTGTTCGCGCTTCTCGTTTCGCCGTACATTATTATTCGCAACAACAGCGCGCCGGTTGCCGATATGAATATGGGCCTAGGAAACAGTTCAAGCACATCGTCGGAAATGTCTATGTCGGCCATGCAACAGACATTTGAATTGGCGAGCAGTACTGCACCGGGGGGAATCATTGCTCCGGTTCCGACTATTTCATTTACTCTGACTAAAGACACTCTCGACGGCTGGGATTTGCATATCGACACAACCAACTTCACATGGACTCCGCAGAATATAAATCAGGCTCCTGTTGCCGATCAGGGCCATGCTCATTTATATATAGATGGAAATCTCATTGTGCTTCTTGCCCCGTGGTATCACATCGAAAGCGCACTTCTGCCGCCGGGCACTCACACAGTCACTGTTTCGCTCAATGCCAATGATCACAGCGTATTTTCGTATCATAATAAATACATTGAAGTGTCGCAGACTCTGGTGGTAGGGCAGATTTAATGCAAACAGATGGATAAGAGAAAAATACAAAAATCACATAAAAACTTTATCTGCATCGGCTGCGGCAAAGATACATGGAATGAATATTACATGCTCTATGGCAGAATATGGAGGAGAGCCAATCCCAGGGAAAAGGGGATGCTTTGCATCTCATGCGTTGAAGAAAAATTGGGAAGGAAACTTACAAAGAAGGACTTTACGAAAGCTCCGGTCAATATTGCGTCTGCGCTACGAACGGCCATTTTGAAAAATAGACTGTCCCGTTCCTAATATTTTTCTACTGCAATTCTTTTTCCGTCCCTACAAAATCGGCTCGTACTTTTTCTTGCGGAAGAACCAGCCTTCGATTGAATATTGATCGTAGCCGTACATGACCAGTGCGATTGGAATGCCGATCAAAATGATGTGCGGCCAGACGACTTCGCCGAAGAAAAAGAGCGAGAGCATAAGCCAGAATTCAAAGAAAAGGGCGGCGAAGCGGATTTCCACGCCGAGAATGATGAAGGTACCGAGCAGGATTTCAATGATGGCGGCGCCAAGCACCAGGAAATGCGGTTCGAAGCCGAGAAGTTTGTCGAGGTGATATTGCATGACCGTGAAAAGGCCGAGATTGTTGTAGACGACTTTCGCGTACGCCGAGGCGAAGATGAGCGAGATGCCGAAACAGACGCGAAGGATTGCAAAGCTTCGCGCGGCAATCCAACCGGAAATTTTTTGCCACGCGGTCAGTGATGAGTCGCCGGATTCTGTATTTATTGTCGTCGGATTTGTCACGGATCCCGCCAGCGGCATTTTCGAGGTTTTCTTTTTCAGGAAAAAATTATCGAGACTTAAATTGTGCGCGCCGAGGGCGAGTAGGACGATGATTTCGCCCATGTAATTTATATAAGTGAGCATGTACCAACCGTGATACCAGACGGCAATTGAGTACATGACGAATGCCACAAACGCCGCAATCCGGGCGTAAAAACCGATCATCGTGAGAATGCCGATGACGACCAAAACGACTGTGATAAAACCGGTCAGCGAGCCGTACGTATTGACCAGAGGCAATTCGGGTCCATAACTCGCCTGATAATATGCAGCCGCCAAAAATGACAGGCCGACGGTAACGCGGGCGACGAACGGGGCATAGGGACGCAACTTCGTAAAAAACGGATCAATCCAACGCTCCAAAAAACGGATGATTGAAATAAAGAAGACGCAAAAAATCGCCAAAATTGTCACGAAAGCCCAGAAAATAAATTCATGAAGATTGTTTTGGATGACCGCAATCATATTGAAGGGCGGTATTCCGATTGCTTGGGTAATCTGTGCCGGAGTCAGGACGTAGACTTCATGGGCGGATGCGATTGCCGGAGTGAAGAGTATTTGTGCTGAGATAAAAATGGCGATTGACGCGAAAAAAACTTTATTCATGTATTTCATGACATTAGTATAGCACCGCATTAAGTATTGGTGTGAATTAATGCGCCAGCGCCAATCCGGACACGTTTTTACATCCGGCTTTTTGCAAAGTCAAAATAGCTTCATTCATCGTGCTTCCGGTCGTGAGGACGTCGTCAATGATTATGAATTGCCGGCCGGAAAAGTTTTCGATTTTTCCGAGCACGGACTGATGCGCGGAAAAAACACCTTTCATTCCGGCAATGCGTTCAGCTCGTTTTTTGAAAGCCTGTTTTTTGGCATTTTCTTTTCGATAATTTCTGAACAAGATGTCGGTTCTTATTTCGATGCAGCAATTTTTACTGTCGCAGTGTTTTTTCATCTCACGAGCCAATAATTCGCACTGATTGTATCCGCGTTCGCGCCGTCTTTTTTGATGGATTGGCATGGGAATAATCACAGGCGCATGCGATGCAAGGGATGTGCCCGCCATTTTTTCAGCCAAAATATATCCGGCGCAGACGAATGCGTGGCGGTCGCGTTTTGTTTTTATATACCAGACGAGTGCGCGAACGGCGGGATTTTTATATGAAAGGCAGACGGCAATTTTTATGTTTTCGGGACCCAATTTTGGCGGCTGACGGGCCATTGGCAAAGTTCGGGCCAATTCGCGCGGTGATACCGTGGAAAAATCAAAAGTGCGGCGTTTTTCGGACCGCCGTTCGGGGAAGAGCAGATTGAGGATTGCGGAGCAGACAAGGCTGATTTTTAAATGTCGCATGCCGAAATCATCGCATACTGCCGATAGAGAAACGCTGAAGTTTTGCTAAAATAACGATAAAATTTCGCAAAGAAAACAATCGATGCCGACAAAGAGCTGTGGTATAATAATTTCATGGCTTTTTCCTTTACTTCATTGTTCGGTTCGAAAGACCAAAGCGTTCTCGGCATTGACGTCGGCTCGTCGTCGGTCAAAGTCGTCGAGATAAAAAAGAAGCGCGGCCGCGCGGTCCTGAAAACGTACGGGGAGCTCGCTCTCGGTCCGTATGCTTCGACCGAAGTGGGTCGCGCGACCAATCTTCCGCCGGACAAAATCGCCGAGGCGATAAAGGACATTCTCCGCGAAGCGAAAACGACCTCGACGGCCTGCGGCATCGCTTTGCCGTTTTCATCGAGTCTCATTTCATTCATCACCATTCCGCCGGTTCCCGAAAAACAATTGGCCGAAGTCATTCAGCTGGAAGCCCGCAAATACATTCCCGTTCCGATGAACGAGGTTCTCCTCGACTGGTCGCTCATTCCGCGCGAGGACAATTATGCAAACGAAGAGGAAGATGATGACGGAAAAAGCGGCGCGAAGGAAAATAAAGGGGGTAAAGCCCAGCAGGACGTTTTGGTTGTCGCGATCCACAACGAATTTATCGCTTCGTACCAGCAGATCATGGCAAACTCCGGGCTTCAGCCGACCTTTTATGAAATAGAAATATTCAGCGCGATCCGCGCGGTCGTCGAGCAGGGCGTTCAGGCCGTCATGATCCTCGACATGGGCGCGCGCGCCACGAAA
The DNA here is from genome assembly GCA_003151615.1 of Candidatus Tayloriibacteriota bacterium. Taxonomy (GTDB): domain Bacteria; phylum Patescibacteriota; class Minisyncoccia; order Phycocordibacterales; family PALSA-1337; genus PALSA-1337. Next base: position 11,996 of record PLXZ01000004.1, read on the forward strand.
CTCTACATAGTTGAGCGCGGCATACTGCGTACGGCGCACATCATAAACAGGGGAGGCCAGGACATCACCCTCGCCGTTTCAAAATCGCTTTCCGTCACCGTTGCCGAAGCGGAGAACATGAAACGGCTGTACGGCCTGTCCGGCGGACCGGAACATAAAGACCTCGCCAATATAATCATGACCAACCTCGACTACATTTTTTACGAATCGAATGCGGCTCTTCTCAATTACCAGAAAAAGTACGGTAAAAATGTGGCAAAGGTCATCCTGACGGGCGGCGGCGTCCTGCTCAAAGGCTTTGCGGACATAGCGAAAGTCAGTTTTCAGACCGATATTTTCTATGCAAATCCCTTTGGAAAGATGGAAACGCCGGCATTTTTCGAGCAGCAGCTTCGTGAGGCGGGTCCGGAATTCGCGGTCGCCATCGGCATTGCCTTGCGTCGCTTGTCGGAGACGCAATAGGGTTATATAATGAAAGGGAATATATAGAGAATATGGAAACTAAATTTCAAACGTCGTTCATACCAAAAAAGCCCATTCTTGCGCAGACTTCCGTTGCGCACTCCGGTCCGGGCATAAACCTGTTCACGATGTTTTCCGTTCTCGTTTTCATTCTCTCCCTTGCCGGCGCGGGCTTTGTCCTCGTCTACCAGAACTACCTTAATAAAACCCAGGCCGAATATCAGCAGACCCTGCAGGCCAATGAAAATCAATTCAATCCGACCCTCATCGCCACGCTCCAGCGCGCAAGCGACAAGATAAATACCGCCAACACCCTTCTTTCGGATCATCTTGCCGTTTCGAAGGTGCTCAACATCATTGCGGCGCTTACCGCGCAAAATGTCACTTTCAGCAGCTTGTCATATACGGCTCCGGCGACCCCGGGCAGTCCCGCCTTGATTTCAATGAGAGGCACCGCCAACAGTTTCAGCGACATTGCCTTCCAATCCGATGTTTTCGGTTCGGCCATAGATTACGGAACCAACGTGAAAATTGTCACTCCGATATTGTCGAATCTCGGCCTTGCCCAGAACGGAGGCGTTACGTTCACCTTTACTGCCGGCATAAATCCATCCGATATCCTGTACAACAAATTCATACAATAAATTTTTATGAACAAAAATGTAATTCCAATTATTCTCATCGTCCTCGCCATCGGAATTTTCTATACGTTCACGGATTCGCGCATCGGCGCCATTCAGGCAACGGCGGCATCCAACGGCGGTTATCTTTCCGCGATCAATAATTCCGTGGAGCTTATCAGCGAGCGTGATGCGGTTCTGAAACAATACAACGCCATCTCTCCTTCGGATCAGTCACGCCTCAATACGATGTTGCCCGATAATGTCGACAATGTCCGCCTCATAATTGACATTAACGGCATAGCGGCGCGCCACGGTTTCTCCCTGCAGGGTATCACGACAAGCGCAGATTCGACGACTGCGAACGGCAGCACCGGCGGCCTGTCGGAAAGTTCGGGCGGAACCGATTCCAATAATCATTACGGAGTGGTCACTATTTCGTTCAGTTTCACCGCCTCCTACGACAATTTCCTGGCATTCATGCAGGATGTTCAGTCGAGTTTGCGCATTTTGGACATTTCACAAATGACCGTTACCACCGGTTCGACTCCCGGCACCTATACGTATTCGATGCAGCTCCAGACATACTGGCTTAAATAAAACCATTATATGAATCAATCAATTAAAGCTCAAAAATCAAGACTTCCGGAAATAATAGCCATTCTCCTGGTTATTGGGGCAATCGGCTACTATTTTTACTCTTCGGGTTCAAACGGTTCGGCATCCTCTTCCTTCACCATTTCCTCGGCAACGTCGAGCGTAGGGGCAAACGTCCTCGGTCTCCTCAACCAGATACATTCGCTGAAAATAGACGCGTCGCTTTTCCAGTCGCCGGTGTATCAATCCCTGAATGACTTCACCGTGCAGGTTCCTCCCGAGCCGATCGGCAAGAGCAATCCGTTCGTGGCCGGCGGCGCAGGCGTCAGTCCCGCTTTCACCGCGTCGACTTCTTCAACCACTGCGGGGCGTTAGTTTCGGCATGTAATATTTACATTATGAGCGTCCTTGATACACTTCTCGAAAAAAAACTGATAACCAAAGACGACTACCGTGAGGTCAAGAAACAGACCACCACGGGAAAGATCTCCCTTGACCAGGTTTTGGTCGCCCGCGGCCTCAAGCCGGAGGATATTTTGGCCGCGAAAGGCGAATCCCTCAACATCCCGGTCCGGTCGCTCGGCGACGTCAGCATTCCTTTTGAAGTTCTCGAATATATTCCGCAGGAATCCGCCGTCCATTATAAATTCGCGCCGATTGCGGTGAAGGACGGCACGCTCGAAGTGGGTATCGTCGATCCGGACAATATCGAAGCCCGCGACGCCCTTAACTTCATAGCGGCGAAAAGCAACATTCCCTATAAGATTTTCCTCATAAGCGAAGATGATTTCAAAAAAGTCCTCGATACATACAAAGGCCTTTCGGGAGAAGTTTCGAATGCTCTGAAGGAACTCGAAACAGTTCTCTCCGTCGACGGGGATTCGGGAGTTGACCTGAAGCAGAGCAAAGCCGACGAAAAAACAAGCGCATTCATTATCGAGGACGCCCCGGTGGTCAAAATTGTGGCAACAATCGTCCGTTACGCGACGGAAGGGGACGCATCCGACGTGCATATAGAAGCAATGCGCGACAAAGTCCGCGTACGTTTCCGCGTCGACGGCATTTTGAACACCAGCCTCATTTTGCCTCCGCAAGTCCACGATGCCGTAGTTGCCCGCATCAAAGTGCTCTCCAACATGAAGCTCGACGAGCGCCGCAAGCCGCAGGACGGCCGCTTTTCCGCGCGCATTGACGGCCGAAAAATCGATTTCCGCGTTTCGACGTTTCCGGCGTACTACGGGGAAAAAGTTGAAATGCGTATCCTGGATCAGGAACGAGGCGTTAAAAAACTGGAGGAACTTGGTCTTTCCCAAAAAAATCTCGATTATGTGAAAGACGCAATCAACCGCCCGTACGGCATGATTCTCATCACCGGTCCAACAGGTTCCGGAAAATCAACGACCCTCTATTCCATGCTCAATGCCGTCGACCGCGAGAGCTACAACGTGCTTTCCCTTGAAGACCCGATCGAATACAACATGGATGGCGTGACGCAGTCCCAGGTTCATCCTGAAATCGGATACACGTTTGCGTCCGGATTGCGCACGACATTGCGACAGGACCCCGACATCATCATGGTGGGCGAGATCCGCGACAAGGAAACCGCACAGCTCGCCGTGCAGGCGGCGTTGACCGGCCACCTCGTATTTTCAACGCTCCACACCAACAATTCCGCCGGCGTCATTCCGCGTCTCATCGACATGGGTGTCGACCCGTACCTAATCGCGCCTACTCTCATTTGCGCCATCGGCCAACGTCTCGTTCAGACTCTGTGTCCCGGTTCCGGCAAGCCGATTCCGGTTGAAGGCAGCATCAAGCTCATGATCGACAAGGAATTCGCGGATCTGCCCGCGCAATACCGCGCCGAAATCCCGTTTTCCAATACGGTGTACGAAGCGTCGCCGACTCCCGAATGTCCGAAAGGCGTCCGCGGCCGCATGGCCGTATGGGAAGTCTTCAAGATGGACAAGGACATCGAAGGAGCAATACTTAAAAATCCCACGGAACTTGAAATTTCACGCCTGCTCCGCACAAAGGGCATGCTCACCATGAAGGAAGACGCCCTCATCAAGGCCTTCCAGAAAATAATTCCGTTTGAGGAAGTCAATAAACTCTAGTATACTAAAGCCATGAATCCAGAAAGCACCAAAGCAAAACTGACCATTTTCGTAGTCGATGACGACAAATTCCTTCTCGACATGTACGCCCTGAAGTTCTCGAAAAGCGGCTACGTGGTCGAAGCGGCCGACAACGGGGAAGACGCGCTGAAGAAATTCCGCGGCGGATTCGCTCCCGACATTCTCCTTCTCGACGACATCATGCCGGGTTTGACCGGACTGGAAACGCTCGAGGCCGTCCGCAAGGAAAATCTCATCCCCAACGCGACCGTCATCATGCTCACCAATCAGAATGCACCGGAAGACATCGCCCGGGCGAAAAGATGCAATGTCGACGGATATATCGTGAAGGCCATGGCCATCCCGTCCGAAGTCCTGAGCGAAGTCGAGAGGATCAACACGGCCAAGCAAAAAAAATAAATATATGGAACATAAAAAAGAATTGGAGGACATTGTCACGACGGTCATCAGGGAGGGAGCATCGGATCTCCATCTTACGGAAGGCCGCGTGCCGTTTATCCGTTCCGCCGGCGAACTTATTCCTCTTGTAAAAAAAGCCGCTCTGACAAACTCGGATTTGAAGGGTTTTCTCGATGAATTCCTGACTCCCGCGAACAAAATTCGCTTGGAAAAGGACAAGCAGGTTGACTTTTCATACAGCCTGACCGACGCGCGTTTCCGTGGCAACGCCTATTATCGCCAGGGACTCATTGCCATTGCTTTGCGCCTCATTCCGAAAAAAATCATGAGCATTGCCGATCTCAACCTCCCGCCGATTTTGGAAACCTTCACCAGAAACCGCCAGGGATTCTTTTTGGTGGTGGGGCCGATCGGCCAGGGCAAGACGACGACGCTCGCCGCCCTCATTGAAACAATAAATCAGACCCGTTCCGAGCACATTTTGACGATTGAAGATCCGATTGAATATTTGTATGAATCGAAAAAATCCATCATCGACCAGCGCGAGGTTCTGATCGACACGCCTGATTTCAAGGACGCTCTCGTCGGCGCCTTGCGCGAGGATATTAACGTGATTCTCGTCGGGGAAATGCGCGACGCGGAGACGATGGCGACAGCCGTGACCGCCGCGGAAACGGGACATCTTGTTTTTTCGACGCTCCACACGAACAATGCCGCACAGACCATCAACCGCATCATCGACTCGTTTCCTCAGGGCCAGCAGGACCAAATTCGCGTTCAGTTGGCTAGCTCGCTCACCGGCATTTTCTCGCAACGCCTCATTCCGCGCGTTTCAGGAGGCCTCATTCCCGCCTACGAGCTTTTGATCAATAACGCCGCAGTATCCAACCTCATCCGCGAAAAGCGCATTCACGAAGTCGGCACGGTCATCGAAACTTCCTCGACCGAAGGCATGATTGACATGAACCGATCTCTCGCCGACCTCGTCCGCCGCGGACAAATAACCGTGGAAAACGCCTATCTTCATTCCGTAAATCCGAAAAACCTCGAGAGGCTGATATAATGGGGAAGTCACTTCAAAAAACACATGCTTTTTAATTACACAACCGTAGACGAAAAAGGCTCATCGACCAGCGGCTCCATTGACGCGGTCAATGCCGATATCGCAATTGCGTCCCTCCAGCGCCGCGGACTGACCATCACCTCGATCCACAGCGCCGACGAGAAAAAATCCCTGCTGACGATGAACATTAGCTTCTTCGACCGCGTATCAAACAAAGACGTGGTGATTCTCTCGCGCCAGCTGTCCACGCTGTTTCAGGCGCAGGTCTCGGCGCTTCGCATTTTCCGCCTTCTCGGTTCCGAATCGGAAAACAAGATTCTCGGCGCGAAACTCACCACCATCGCCGACGATCTTCAGAGCGGCTCGTCCATATCGCAGGCCATTTCAAAACACCCGAAGGTCTTCTCCGAATTTTACGTTAATATGGTGAAGGCCGGAGAAGAGACGGGAAAATTGGACGAGACGTTTGCCTTCCTCGCCGATTATCTCGACCGAACCTACGAATTGGTGTCGAAGGCCAAGAGCGCCCTCATCTATCCGGCGTTCGTTATCGTGACGTTCGTGTCGGTCATGCTCCTCATGTTCACGGTCGTCATCCCGAAAATCGCCGCAACTCTGACGGATTCCGGCCAGGCCATTCCGGTGTACACGCAGGCGGTTTTGGATATCAGCCAGTTTCTCATCAATGACGGATTCTTTCTTTTGGCTGCGGTGGTCATTGCCGGCTATTTTTTCTGGCGTTACGTCCGAACGCCGACCGGCAGGCTCGCGTTCGACACCTTCAAACTGAAGATACCGTACATCGGCACATTGTATCGGAAACTGTATTTGTCGCGCCTATCGGACAACATGAATACCATGCTCGTGTCCGGCATTCCAATGATACGCGCGCTGGAGCTGACGTCCTCGGTTATCAGCAATATGGTGTACCGAAACATCATTTCCGAAGCCGTTGAGTCGGTGAAGGGCGGCAAACCCGTTTCCGAAGCTCTCGGCAATAACCGCGAAATTCCCGGAATCATGATTCAGATGATAAAAGTGGGCGAAGAATCAGGGGAATTGGGCAATATTCTGAAAACACTGGCTAAATTCTATTCCCGCGAAGTTTTGACGGCCGTGGATAACCTGGTTGATTTGATTGAACCGGCCATGATCGTTCTTTTGGGCATTGGCGTGGGCATATTGCTCGCATCGGTTCTCATCCCTATTTACAACGTCGCCGCGGCCCAGTAGAGCCATAAAACTTATCCACATAAGCGTCTTGCACCTTTATTGGCCGTTCTTGCTATAATTACCCGTATGAGATTAGGTTTATAGATTATTTATTAATTTTATTTAAAGTATGAAATTCAACATGTTCAGAAAAAACACATTGCGCGACACGAAAGTGGCCGGTTTCAAGGGCGGCTTCACCCTCATCGAACTTCTCGTCGTCATCGCAATTATCGGTATTTTGTCTTCAATCGTTTTGGCCAGCTTGAGTACGGCGCGATCGAAGGCCAACGACTCGAAGGTTCAAGAACAACTTTCCGGTTTGAGAAGCGCGGGTGAGATTTACAATTCTACTAATGGAGGGTACGCGACTGATTCTTCAACACATACAGGAACTACCGTTGCTGCGTGTGAAGGTCTATCGACTACACTTTTCTCTGATCCAACTTCGGGTGCCCTTGGTATCTTGAATGGTATTGCAAGCACGACGGGTATCGGTACGGTTAGCTGTGTAGCAAGCAGCACAGCTTGGGCTTTCGAAGCAGTTCTTCCTTCCAACCCTAGCACGAACCCATCATGGTGTGTTGATAGCACAGGCAAGTCTGAGGGACAACCTACTGTTACTGTGACAGCAAGTCAGCTTTGTCATTAATTCCCAAATTAGTTTATTTTTTGAATAAAAATCCCGGCATATGCCGTGATTTTTGTATGTGTGAGTTATCCCCAACTTTATCAAAATTTTATTCTTTCTTGAGCGTTTCTTCATTGTTGTATTGCTAAGCTGGTTATGTGAAAACGGCAAAGAAAAATTATAAACAGTGGCACGTAGTCAAAGTAAAGGTAAACGACGCTGAACATGCACATGTTTACTTCAAAGAACGTGAAATTTGGTGGTGCTATTGCGGAGCAAATATTGGTATGGAAGAGGATGGAAAAGGCGATCAGTTTAAGAGGCCGTTTCTCATCTTCAAAAAATTTAATAAACGACTCTGCTGGGCAATCCCGCTTTCGACCCAAGTCGCAAGAGGATCTTTTTTCTTTTATCTGTTGGCCGAGTCAAATATAATCCGTATGGCTATAATGCCCCAAATGCGCATGATTGATTCGAAACGACTGATAAAAAAGACAGACATCATTTCTATGACGGAATACGGATTTATAAAAGAAAAAATCACCAAAGAATTTCTCCGGTGACTTTTTCTAATATCTGAAACAATTTTCATTGTTCCGAGCCTTGCGGCCAATATATACATACTAGCAAAAACAAAAATATAGTCAAGTAATTTTTAGAAAATAAAATGAACATAGTTGACCGACAAAAATTTGTGACATATCATGAGGGTATGAAATCGTATACGTATCGCATAATCATTAAAAAAGACGAGAAATCTTTTCACGCGTACGTTCCGGCGCTTCCCGGATGCCATAGTTTTGGCAAAACCGTGTCGGACGCGCGCAGACACATCCGTGACGCCATAAAGACGTATATTTTGAGTCTTATCGATGACAAGCAGAAAATTCCGCACGACGAAAATATGGAATCCGTTGAGACTATTTCTATTTCGCTGAAGCCGTCATATACCTAAATTAAAAAGCGTCAAACCGCGCGAACTTGTTCGCATGCTTCTAAAACTTGGCTGTATCGAGAACAGACGACACAGTGGCAGTCACTTGATTATGAAGCATTCAGATGGTCGCCGAACAACTGTACCCATTCATTCGGGACGAGACATTCCAAGAGGGACTTTGTTGGCGATTTTGCGAGATATTCGAGTTTCAAAAGATGATTTTTTGGCGAATTTATAGGCACAAGAGACGGAGAATACACAGACAAAAAAACCGGCATGTGCCGGTTTTTTGTCTGTGTAGACTTTACAAAATTCTGACTAAGGACAAATTGTTGCATTCGCTGCGAGAGCAGAGGGCTCTGACTTTGAAGAACCATTATTATCAACACACCAGTATGTACCCGATGTGCTTAATGGAGCCGCTGCAGTCCATGTATTTGCTGCGTCATTACAAGACACTACTGATCCTGATGATACTACATCATGCCCCACACTCGTAGCTCCAGAAGAAGACGCCACACCTAATAGAATTCCAGCGAGTCCTCCTGCTCCCGCGCTACCCTGACAAAGGCCTGCATAACTATTCGAGCTTGATGCGGCATAGATTTCACCCTGTGCTCGTGCGCCAGATAGACCTTCTTCCGTAGCCGCATCCTTGCCCTTCGATCGCGCCGTGCTCAAGCTCGCCAATACGATTGACGACAAAATACCGATGATTGCGATGACGACGAGAAGTTCGATAAGGGTGAAACCGGCCGCTTTCGTGTCGCGCAATGTGTTTTTTAGGACGTGATTTGCGGTGTTATAAAAAATGGAAATACTTGTGTTTTTTGTAATAAAAATGCTACTATTACTGTAATAAAAGGCGCCATGTCAAAATCTGAAATTATCAAAAAATACGACAAAATTCTCCCGCAAAGAATAACAGTAAGAGTGGAAAAAAATCAAGACGAAAAAGGATACTGGGCAAAGATTTTGGAACTTCCTCATTGCTATACTCAAGCATCAACAATCAGCGAGTTGGCTGGTATGGTTACTGATGCAATACAAACTCATTTTGAAATCCCTCAATCTTACAGAAAAAATGTCGGGTATTATGTTCCCATATCTGAAAAACATTTTCAATTGGAAGAAATGTTCCGAAAACTGGTTTCGATCGAACAAAAAGTTTCAGAAGGAAAAGAAGTTAGAGCCGTATTCCAAAGAGCTGGACAAGGAATGGCGTGTTAGTTTAATTAATAAATCAGAAGTATGGCAAGATATAGAGGAAAACCAAAGTTGGCATCTTGCTCTCCGAATGACGTCCTCCGCGCTCTTAAAAAGATAGGCGGATTCAACATTCTTGAGGGAAATAAACATATCAAAGTCGTCCATATAAAAACGGGCAAACCTTCGACGATTCCGAGGCACGAGAAAGTCAATAGACATCTTCTAAGAGATTTTGTCGATAATTATCTTATACGGGATTTGGGATATTCAGAAGAGACAGTATATGCGCACTTATGGTGTTAAGCCTAAAAGATATCGTGATCTTACTTAATCTACACAAGACGAAACCCCGCCGATAATGGCGGGGAATCTCGGTTGCCCTAAATGGGCGGCTGGAAGTGAATTAATAATAGCAGATCCAAAATAGCAGTCAAGAAAATTTGTGCATAAGTTTGCATAATTTGCTACAATCACCGCATGAAAGAAACTGCGGTTGCACAGCCTGCTTCAAAATACATCCCGACCATCGGCTTGGAAATTCACGCCGAACTGGCGACGAAGTCAAAGATGTTTTGCTCGTGCAAAAATGATCCGGACGAGGAGAAGCCGAATGTGAATATTTGCCCGGTCTGCATGGGGCACCCGGGAACTTTGCCGGTGCTCAACAGGGAAGCAATACGGCATGTATTGAAGATGGGGCATGCCGTCGGCGGAACGATTGCGGACTTCACCGAATGGGACCGCAAAAACTATTTCTATCCCGACATTCCGAAGGGTTATCAAATCAGCCAATACAAACATCCACTTGTTACCGGCGGTGCGGTCGCCGGCGTTTCGACTACTCGAATTCATTTGGAAGAGGATACGGCGCAGTCTACACATGACATCAGTGAAAAAAGCCTTGTGAATTTCAATCGTGCCGGCGTGCCGCTCATGGAGCTTGTGACCGAGCCGGTCATTCACGATGCGTTGACTGCGGGAAATTTTGCGCGCGAATTGCAGTTATTATTACAGTATCTCGGCGCCGGCGAAGCCAACATGGAAAAAGGCGAGATGCGCGTGGAAGCAAATATTTCAGTTGCATCGCCTGAAGATACCGCTGCCGGAAAATTCGGCACGAAAACCGAAGTAAAAAATCTGAATTCGTTCCGTTCCGTCGAACGCGCAATCGCATATGAAATCGAGCGGCAGGTAAAGCTTATAGAGGCTGGCGAAAAAATTGTCCAGGAAACGCGTGGCTGGGACGAAGGGAAGCAAAAAACGTTTTCACAGCGTGCGAAGGAAAGCTCCCATGATTACCGCTATTTTCCCGACCCTGACATTCCAAAAATGAAGATAAGCGAAGTTCCCGAATTTGCGCCTGCCGCGCTTCAAAAAGACATGCCCGAATTGCCAGCAGCCAAGCGCGCCCGGTACGCCGGGGATTTCGGCATGACGCCGAAGGAAGTCGCCATGTTTATCGATACGCCCGAACTTTCCGCATATTTTGAAGGCCTCGATTTTAATTCGTCTTCGGAAAAAAAATTGGTGCGTCTGGCAGTCAACTATCTTTTGACGGATTATGTCGGCCTTCTCAAAAAAGATTTCGGCGAGGCCGATTGGGTCAAAAAAATCGACCGCATCAAGTTGAATCATTTTGGCGCGCTCGTTCGTCTTGCCCAATCGGGCAAAATCAATTCCCGTGGTGCAAAGGACATCCTCGCGGAACTCTATAGAAATTTCGAAAATCCGGCTGATCCCGAAAAAATTGCGGACGAAAAAGGGCTGATCCAAAAAGACATCGACCTGAAACCGATGGTGCAGAAAATTGTCGATGAAAATCCTGCGGTTGTCGCGGATTATAAAGCCGGCAAGCAGGCGGCGCTCCAATTTTTCATCGGGCAGGGAATGAAGGTTTCGAAGGGGAGCGCCAATCCTGAGGCCTTAAAAGCCGCATTTATAGCCGTTTTGGGTTAGTCTGGTGCGATTTTTTGGCTCAAAACTTGACTTTTCGCCGCGAATCTGCTAGACTATTCAGTGAGTAAGTTTTCTCAGTCGCTTACGAATTAATTTTAAAAGACGGGAAGTAAATAGAAAAAATGGCAAAGAAGCTATATGTAGGAGGTATTGCATACGGAACAAGCGAAGACACGTTGAAAAACCACTTCGCACAGGCCGGTGCAGTTGAATCAGCTAGCATTATCATGGACAAGATGACGGGCCGATCAAAAGGTTTCGGATTCGTCCAGTTTGCTAACGATGCTGACGCTGACAAAGCGATCAACCAGTTCAACGGTCAGGAGCTCGAAGGACGAAAGCTTACGGTAAACGAAGCACGTCCTATGGAACCTCGTGCACCACGCCGCGATTTCAATCGTGGAGCTGATGCAGGCGCAGGACGAAGCAACTGGTAATACCAACCGTCTTGTAAATCGGTTCTCTTGAATCGATTTGCGCAAAAAAGCCCCGGCAAAAGTCAGGGCTTTTTTGTTGTGTAAATTGTGATACAATTTTCAGTATGAGTAAAATAGCAATCCTAAAGGTTATGCAGATTATTTATATTGTCTGTATAGCTTCGTATGTCCTGCTTGTTTTAGTTGTCAAATTTAAATTAGTTCACGATTCAGAAGGAATTGGTTTATTGTGGGGAATAACATTTGGTACTTTGTTTACTGCGTCTCTTGTCGCGTATATTGGATATTCTTTTTGGTATATAAAAAAGCTTGGGAAAATTGACTGGGTCTTTTTCATTTTTTCTCTGTTACTTGTTTTATTTTGGATTGTTTCCACTTTTTTAGGTTTTAGGGATGCTATTTATCAGGCACAAGAGATAAACAAGACATTTGGAACAAGTCAACAACCTCTTATAGGAACTTTATACGCGGATAGTTTTGATTTGCCGGTGAGTTATTTCACTTTAAAGACCATAGCTCCGATGATGAAGGAAAATGCTAACATTCAGATCGATCCAAATATATCTGACGGCAATTTTTCTTCGCCCGCGGGTCAAGGTCAGCAGGAGACAATGTATCTCATGTCGTTTAATATATTCGCATCGGGTGATAAGATTTCAAAAGAGATTGATCAACTCGGATATCGGCCGGCAAATATAGATGAGTTTTTGGCTTTTGTGTGGAATGAGTATGAAAGTCTTAAGAATACCCAAGTAACCAGTGATCTTTCGTCTATTAATACAATCAATGGTTTGTACGAGATTCCTGTGTTTGTTTGGGTTAACGGTGTACCTACAGTAACTCTGAGAAATCAATCAATTGTTCAGGGAAGTAATGAATATTCGTTAGTAGTAAAAAAATAGAGGATCGTTGATTTTTCGTTGTCCAATTTGCAGCCACCCAAAAATTTTGCTATTGTTAGCACATGAGCAAAATCCCTAATACACCCAATAGAGGTTCAGTGCGCTACATTGTCTTCAAGGAAGAAAATGAGTGGTACGCGGTCGGACTCGAATTCAACATTGTCATTGCCGCTGAAAATGCCCAGCTCGCACTTTTTGAATTGTTTGAAGCAATGAAGGGATATGTGGAATCGTTCCGGAAACTGCGCGGGGTGCGGACACATGCGCTCAACCAGAAGGCTGATCCAGAATATGAATCATTGTGGAAATCCCTGCAGAAAAATAAACAGCCGGTTAAATCTCCCTACGAGGTTTACGCATTTGGGGAGAAAACTCTCGCGGCTTAGTTTTGGCGTTTTTTAATTTCGTAACATATCATGCCGAAAGGACTTCATAATTGGAATTTTTATGCGGTTGAAAAGTTTCTTAAGAAGAATGGATTTTACCTTAATCACGTGCGCGGCAGTCATCATTATTTTGTCGCAGTCATCGGTGGAATCACGCGTCAGGTTTTAGTTGCTTTTCACGGTTCACAAAGCATTAAGCCAAAAACAATGAAAAGCATTATCGTCCAGTCCGGAATTTCGACGGAAGAATGGCTCAACATATGAACACTATTATTTTATTCTACAACTATGTGCCGATTAAAGATCCAGAAGTTTTGATGCATCAACAAGGCATCTTATGCGAACAATTAAATTTGAAAGGCCGCGTCATTGTCGCGCATGAAGGCGTAAATGTTACGTTGGAAGGGAAGACTGAAGCGATTGAAAAATATTGTACTGCTCTGCTGTCCGATCCGCGTTTTGCCGATACGCACATAAAAAAGAGTGCGGGGACCGGAAAGGCTTTTCCAAAATTGTCTGTAAAAGTGCGCAAAGAAATTGTTTCTCTTGGTTTGTCGCCAAAAAATGACATTAATCCGCGCGAAGTTTCCGGAAAATATGTCAGCGCCGACGAATTCCACGAGCTTTTGAATAAGAAAGAAAAAGGCGAAGAGGATTTTGTCATCATCGACATGCGCAATGATTATGAACATGCGTCAGGACATTTCAAAGGCTCGGTTTTACCGCCAATCCACAATTTCCGCGATTTGCCGAAAATCTTGTCGACGCTTGAACATCTGAAGAATAAAAAAGTGGTGACGGTCTGCACTGGCGGCGTTCGATGCGAAAAAGCTTCGGGTTTTCTGGTCAAAAACGGCTTCAAGGACGTGTATCAATTGCACGGCGGCATTGTCACGTACATGGAAAAATATGAAAATATGCAGGCAGGAGTTGCACAAAGCTCCGCATCAACTTTAACTCCTGCCAAAAATTTCCTCGGTTCGCTCTATGTTTTCGATGATCGCGTGACGATGGCTTTTGCCGAAGCAGGCGAAGGGAAACAACGCAGACCGCTCATAGGAACATGCGAATTGTGCGCGACTTCTTCGGAAAAATACATGAATTGCGCGAATAACGACTGTCATCGTCACTTTATCGTATGCGAGAAATGCACCGCGGCCAAGTCGGCCGATAATTTATTGTGCAGTCTCTGTCGCTAGAAAATTCCGAAATCAATCCGCATCATTCCACCATTCGGAATTCGGGCCTTTTTTGATAATATCGATAATCTGGCTGACATCGTCGCTGACGGTATAAATGTGCATGTCGCCCTTGCTTATGGATGCGTGATTCTCAAACAAGTTCGTTCGGATGAAATTAGTCAGTGGTTTCCAAAAATCCGATCCGACCAAAATGACCGGTACGCGCGGAATCTTGTGCGTTTGGATCATAGTGAGTATGCCGAAAAGTTCGTCAAATGTTCCGAAGCCGCCGGGGAAGAAAACGTAGGCCTTGTCGGCGAACGCGAGCATGGCTTTGCGTGCGAAGAAATGATTGAAGCACATTGAATCGTCGACATATTTATTGACATGCTGTTCGCGGGGAAGACCGATCGAAAGGCCGATTGTTTTCGGGCTGTTTTTGACGCTTCCAATTGGGGCCGGGTTATCCCGTTCAATGCGCACGCCTTTGTTCGCGGCTTCCATGATTCCGGGCCCGGCACCCGTCACTACGACGAGATTGAGTTCGGCTGAAATTTTTGCGGCCAGTTCCTCCGCGGCTTTATAATGAAGGCTTTCCGGCAAGGCACGGGCGGATCCGAAGATAGTCACGCGATGGGGATATTTTTCCAGGAACTCGAAACCTTCGCGGAACTCGCGCGCCGCGGCGTCCGATTGGGTTAGTATATTTTTTTCTATTTCTTCCTTCGTCGTTATCGGAACATGAAGGTTCGCTGTTTCTTCGACGGGAATCTTTTTGTCTGTCTTCTTGCTCATAATGAGCTAGTATATCATACTAGCGATATCACTTTAAAACGCCTTAAGCATATGCCATTTTCATTTAAAATAGAAAAGAAAGGCGGACGGATGCGCGCGGGAACTCTGGTTACGCCGCATGGCATCATTCAAACGCCGGCTTTTGTTACGGTCGGAACAAAGGCCACGGTCAAGGCTCTGACTCCGGAACAGGTCGCGTCCCTCGGCGCGCAGGTGGTTTTGGCGAACACCTATCATTTATATCTGGAGCCGGGCGACGAGATTGTCCGAGACGGCGGCGGACTGGGAAAATTTATGAATTGGCCGGGACCGACGATGACCGATTCGGGCGGCTTTCAGGTTTTTTCATTGGGCGCGGCATTCGGAAAAAATGCCAGCAAAATTGCCGAGCGCGGGGCAGTGCCTGAAGCGGCTGCCGGTTTCCGTGGCGATTCTGACGAGAAATCTTCAGTCCACGAGGCGTTGGCGAAAATAGACGAGGATGGAGTTTCCTTCAAATCGGTTATTGACGGAAGCCCGCATCGATTCACCCCGGAACGTTCCATGGAAATTCAGCACAACATCGGCGCGGATATGTTTTTTGCTTTTGACGAGTGCACGTCGCCGCACGCTCCGTATGAATATCAGCACGAAGCAATGGATCGCACGCACCGTTGGGCAGAACGCTCGCTCGACTATCATCAAAAAAATGTGAAAAGGGATGGAGATGGAATGCCGACTCAAGCCCTATTCGGAATCGTGCAAGGCGGCCGTCACGAAGACTTGCGAAAAGAAAGCGCGAAAATAATCGGAGGAATGAATTTCGATGGCTTCGGTATCGGTGGCTCGTTTGACAAGGAAGACATGTACACAGTCGTCGGCTGGGTCAATGATATTTTGCCGGAAGGGAAGCCGCGGCATTTGCTTGGCATCGGCGAGCCGGAGGATTTTTTCGGCGGGATTGAAAACGGTGCTGATTTGTTCGACTGCGTGGCGCCGACACGTTTGGCGCGAACCGGAAATTTGTACGGAGCGCATGGCCGCATCAATATCAATAATGCCAAATTCAAAAAAGATTTCGATTCGATCGCCACCGGTCCCGACGGAAAAAAATGCGTGTGCTACACCTGCGCCAATTACACCGCCGCATATCTCTCGCATTTGTTCCGCGCCAATGAAATGGAAGCGGCAACTCTCGCTTCAATCCACAATCTTCACTTCATCGTCAATCTGGTAAAAATGATTCGCCAGTCGATTTTGGACGAAAAATTCCAGGAATTCAAGAAAGAATTTCTGACGAAATATCACGGAAAATAGTCGCAAAGTAAAACCAACCTTGCCGCCGCTTATTTCTTGTGCTGGCTTTCCAAAAATGCGTTATAGGGAACCGGTTTGTAATCCGCGGGAGCTTTTTTGAGAAAATCTTCGAGAGCCGGTCGCGTGAGCAATCCTTCCTGTGCGCCGACATATTCGACGACCGACATCGAATTTATTGGAGCCCATAAGAGGGCTTCAAGGGGGCTTTTGCCCATGGCCAACGCCGCGATGAACGTCGAAGCGAACGCGTCGCCGCAGCCGGTGCGCTCGTAGGGAGGTTTCATGTCGGGATAAATCGGCATGAAGTAGGAACGCTCGCCGTCGTGCATGTACGCGCCGTTTGGTCCGTCGGTAATGAGGACGATTTTCGGCCCGAGTTTGTAAATGCCGTTCAAAAGCACGTCAAGCCCTTCTTCTTTTGTATTTAAAATCAACCGCGATTCCTCGACATTTACGATGAAAACGTCAGTTCTCCGGTACAGCTCCGCCAATTTTTCCGTTCCGAGCTTCATCTGAAACGTTCCGGGCTGAAATGCCAGTTTCATCGAAGGATTTTTTTTCAAATAGTCGATGATTTCAACATGATAGTTGAAGGAGTTGCTTGCGAGCGAGCTCAAATACATCCATCGCGGCGCCTGCTTCAGATTTTTTAATTTTTCCGGCAATGAATAACTATATTCGTGATGCTTTATCAAAATAGTGCGGTCGGTTTCAAACCAAAGGGCGTAATGATAGTTAGTCTCGCTTCCTTTTTCAACTGCGACAAAATCCGCAAAAACATTGTTTTTCTTGAGCTCATTTATGCAATCCTGACCGCGGCTGTCTCCACCAACATTGGTAATCAACGCCGATCGCAATCCCAGTCGTGCGGCTGAAACGGCTGCATTCGCCGAATTGCCGACGCCTTTTACCTCGATCATTTTGTCGAAAGGAATTTTGTCCGGAAAAGGGAGGCACAGTTCGCAGTGTTCCTTGTCCGCGTCAGTACAGATGCTGTGAACCGCGCTGCCTTCCGCTCCCGTTGCCAAATGTATGAAGGCGTCTATGGTTATATCGCCGATTGCCAGGAAATCAAGCTGGCCATTCCCGGCGCTTTTATTCAGTTTAAACATGGTATAATTGTAGCACAACATATGCAGCCTAAAAAAACACTTCGCGAATATGTGGCAGACGCTATGGCGCGAAAAGTGGCCGTCGGGCATTTTAATATCTCAAATGTTGAAGGTTTTTGGGCTGTGGTGCGCGCGGCCCAGGAAGTTTCGAAAAAAGCCGAACGCGAAATTCCGGTCATCATCGGCGTGTCGGAAGGGGAACGCGATTTCATTGGAGTCGCCCAGGTTCGCGCTCTTGTCGATACCGTGAAAGACAAACAACCAGTTTTTCTCAATGCCGACCATACGTACTCATTTGACCGCGTGAAAGAAGTCATCGATGCCGGTTTTGATTCGGCCATTTTTGACGGAGCCGCAATTTCGTACGACGAAAATGTTAAAATTACAAAACAGTGCGTCGACTATGCACACGAGATTTCAAAAAAAACCGGGCGCGATATTATTTTGGAGGCTGAAATGGGTTTCATTGGAAAATCTTCGGAGGTGCATGACTCGCTTCCCGAGGGCGTCGGTTTCACCGAGGAATATCTGACGAAAGTCGACGTGGCGAAAGCTTTTATCGCCGCAACTGGCGCGGACATGTTTGCTCCTGCAATCGGCAATATGCACGGCTTGCTCAAAAGCGGCCCGAAGCCCGCTCTCAACATCCAGCGCATCGCCGACATATCGAAAGCCGTCGGCATTCCACTTGTTTTGCACGGCGGCTCCGGCGATTCGGAAAGCGATCTCATGAAGGCTATCGACAGCGGCATCGGCATCGTGCACATCAATACCGAACTGCGCGTCGCGTACCGAAACGCCTTGAAGCTATTTCTCCAGGACAATCCAGACGAAGTCGCCCCTTATAAATTCTCCAAACCGGCCCTTCAGGCCATGCAGGCGGTTGTGGAAAAGAAGCTTTCTATTTTCAATAAATTGGTTTAAATTTCATGTTATAATAAGCCTATGTCAGAAAACGTACAATTCGATATGGATCAGCAGGGCAAGTTCACTTCCCGGGCGGTTTTGGGCCAGTCTCAGGTTCCCGGCATGGCTGCGTGGCTCGTCAAGAAGGGCATCATAAAGGACGAATCAAACGCGAAAGGCATTCTCGTCGCCATTGTCGTCGCCGATTTCGTCATCGCCGCGCTTGTCATTTATTTCTTCGTATTGAAATAGTCGGCGTTTTTCAGGAAAACTTGCCTTTTTTGCCCGAATATATTACATTTAACGCTCAATAATATCCATATGGCAATGATTACACTCGCGGTTGAAAAGAGAACGAAGGACCAGAAAATGGAAGCTCTCCGAAACAAGGGTCTTCTTCCTGCCGTTTTTTACGGTCCAAAGGAAAAATCGACTCCGATTACCGTTTCCCGCGTTGATTTCGTAAAGGTCTGGAAAAAGGCCGGCGAATCGTCAGTCATCATTTTGAAGGACGGCGCGCATGAACACGAAGCATTGATTCACGAAATCGACGTTCATCCTGTAACAGGCGTTCCTCGTCACGCCGATTTTTATGTAATTGAAAAGGGCAAGAAAGTGAAGGTTCACGTTCCGCTCACGTTCGACGGAGTTTCTCCGGCCGTGAAGGATCTCGCCGGCATTCTCGTCAAAGTCATGCGCGAACTTGAAATCGAAGCCGCTCCGAAAGATCTCCCGCACGATCTTTCCGTTGATATTTCGGCTCTCGTTGAATTTACCAGCGTCATCCGCGCGAAGGACATTAAAATTCCCGCAGGCGTCACATTGATCGCGAGTCCCGAAGAAATCGTCGCATCCGTTTCAGAAGCAGTCGAGGAAGTCGAAGAAGCTCCGACGGCAGTCGATATGTCGGCAATCGAAGTCGAAAAGAAGGGCAAGGAAGCAAAGGAAGGTGAAGAAGGCGCGGCAGACGCAAAACCTGCAGCCGATGCGAAGGGCGGCGACAAAGACGCGAAAGGCGGAAAAGAGGCCAAAAAATAATAAAAAATCCGATCACATTCATGTGATATAATTGAAGCATGAAGCGTTCCGCTTATGCTTTTTTTATTGCCTTTGTTTTCGTTCTCGCGCCTTTTCCTCTGCGTGCTGCGGTAATTACCGCTCCGACCGTTGATCCGTGCGCCGATACGACAAGCTATCTGCCAAATGAAACGACTGCCGCCCACCAGACTCGGCTCGAAACCGACTTGACCGGCTGTGAAGCGGAGGAAAGCCAGGCACAGAGCGCGTTGACTCAGGCTCAATCGCAATCTCAATCCCTGCAGAGCAATATCAATGTCCTGACCGCGCAGATAAAAGTCGCGCAATTGAATATTCAGGCCAAAAATCTTCTCATCGCGAGTCTCGGCAAGCAGATTTCGGACAAACAACAGACGGTACTCAGTCTGACTGCTCAGATCAATCAAGGGAAGGCGACTTTGGCCGAGTTGATTAGGAAAACGGACGAGCTCGACCAGGTGTCTTTGGCTGAAATACTTTTATCGGATGATACGCTGACGCAGGCATTGTCCGATTACGACAGTTTTTCCTCGCTGAATTCTGCGCTCCAGAGTACTGCGGCTGAATTGACTGACGAACAGACGCAGACCCAAAATGCAGAGGATGCTTTGACAGCCCAACAGAATCAGCAGGAGGATGCGCTCGCGACAATCCAGCAGGACGAGGCAACCGTCAAGCAGGCGCAGGCGGCGAAAACACAATTGCTGACTGTATCAAAAGGCAATGAGGCCGCGTATACAAAAATAGTCGCCCAGAAGGCCGCCAATGCCGCTTCGATCAAGGCCGCACTCTTCGCCCTCGCTGGAGGTTCGCAGGCAATTCAATTCGGACAGGCTTTGGCCTACGCGCAAATTGCATCGTCAAAAACGGGCGTAGCGCCGGCGTTTTTGCTGGCGATTCTGACCCAGGAAACGAATCTCGGCGCGAATGTCGGACAATGTTACGTGACAAATTTCAATACCGGTACGGGAATTTCGCTCAAAACAGGCTCGGCCGTTTCAAAAGTGATGAGCCCGACCCGAGACACCACTCCGTTTAGAACCATCACTGCGGCTCTTGGTCTCGACCCTCTCAAACAAGTCGTTTCGTGTCCGCAATCAGTCGG
Source organism: Candidatus Tayloriibacteriota bacterium (assembly GCA_003151615.1). Lineage (GTDB taxonomy): Bacteria > Patescibacteriota > Minisyncoccia > Phycocordibacterales > PALSA-1337 > PALSA-1337. Next base: position 32,396 of record PLXZ01000004.1, read on the forward strand.
TTGGGGAGGGGCGATGGGACCGGCCCAGTTTATTCCTTCAACATGGACGCTTCTTGAAAATCGCATAGCCGGCGCACTCAGCGAACCGGTCGCCAATGTCAATCCATGGAATCCGCAGGACGCATTTATGGCTTCTGCGCTGTATTTGAGCGATTTGGGAGCGGGGGCCGGCACCTACAGCAGTGAAAAAACGGCTGCTTGCAAATATTATTCCGGCAAACCGTGCGGTTATGTGACCGGCTCAACGGCTTACGGAAACAGCGTATTGGCCTTAATGAACAGCATCCAGCTGAACAAGATTAACCCGCTGGAAGGTTTATAGCCCTGAAATCGGCCAGGCCTGTTGCTTTTGGCCGCGGGCTTTGGTATAGTGCCTCCTACAAAAGAACCATATTTATGAAGAAAGAAATCCATCCAAAAGAATACCGGCCGGTCATTTTCCTCGATAATTCCAACGGGACGATGTTTTTGATCAGTTCAACCATCGCCACGAAGGAAAAGGCGAAATTTACCGATGGCAAGGAGTATCCCGTCTATCATGTCGAAATTTCAAGCGCTTCGCATCCTTTCTATACGAACCAGGAGAAAACCATGGATGCCGCCGGTCGCGTTGAGAAGTTCAAGTCTCGTCAGTCGAAGGCTACCAAGAAATCGGCATAACGTAAAAGCGTATTTCTCTGTTTTTGGGAAACAGAAAATTTCTACTGAAATTTTCTTCGTTACCAGGCCCGACCTTGCTACGTCGCCTCACGAATCCGCTTGCGGATGTTCCCTCAAACAGAGAAATACGCTTTTACGTTATGCCGTTCGCTTATATGTTAAACTGAACAAAATGGAACACCTCGACGAATACAAAAAGAATCATAAGACCGCGTATTTGGCGGAAATGTATGAAAAACTTCTCAAGGACGAAGGGGAGCTTTTGATAATGGTCAAAGAGGCCGAGAAAACAGGCGATGCGTCGATGAAGGAATTGGCCGAGACGGACATTCTCGCGATGGCCGAACAGAAAAAAACAATTGAAGGTCAGATTAAAACCATCATCGAATCCGAAAAGGAAGAGGAAGAAATGCCCGTCGAAATGATTTTGGAAGTGCGCGCGGCGGCAGGAGGTGATGAAGCGGCGATTTTCGCACGGGAACTTTTGGAAATGTATCAGCGGTACGCGGAAATGAAAGGCTGGGGAACTCGAGTTTTGGAGGAAGGTGCGGAAATGGAAGTAAAAGGCAAGGGCGCGTATGAGGCTCTTCGTTATGAAACAGGCGTTCATCGAATCCAGCGCGTTCCGGCGACGGAAAAAATGGGACGCGTCCATACTTCGACCGCATCGGTCGCCATTTTGCCGATCCGCAAGAAATCAAAATTTGTAATAAATCCGGCTGATATTGATGTTGAATTTTCGCGAGCCGGTGGAAAGGGAGGTCAGAACGTGAACAAGGTTGAAACCGCGGTACGCGTCATTCACAAACCGACGGGACTCTGGGTTCGTGCTACCGCCGAACGCAGCCAGTCAAAAAACCGCGAAACCGCCATGAGCATTCTGCGTGCCAAGTTGGAGGTTTTGGAAGAGGAACGCGAGGCAAAAAAACACTCTGCAAACCGCAAGGGCCAGATCGGCACCGGCGACCGCTCCGAAAAGATCCGCACATACAATGTATTGCAGGACCGCATCACCGACCATCGCATAAAGGAATCATGGCACAATATCGAAAAGATTTTCGCGGGGGAATTGGACCCGATTGTTGATGCTTTGCAGAAATACAAGGAGACAGGGGTGGCGGGGAATGCTAAGGAGGAATAAGTCGGTGCGCTTTCCACAAAAGAAAATCACCCAGCTGTCGCCAGGCGATTTTCCCCCTTGATATTTGTCCGTTACCAGACAAACCCAGAATCGATACGCCATCAATTTTAGCAAACTCCATTTTCTTGTCAACTGTCATTCGAAGCCGACGAAGAGACTCGAACCCTCGATAATCCAGAGTATCGATTCTGGTATCACACCATGTCATCGGCATCGAATCAATGTATCAAAGCGAAATGAATTTTTAATGAATATTTCCTAAAATTTCGATAAAGTTTTTGTTTTGCGTCATTTTATGGAAGATGTGAATGCTCTGCGCGACAAATAGGCCAGCTTCTTGCCTTTTTAAGCCCTATTTGCTACACTCTAGTCCACCTATTTTTATTTATGGCTGAAACAAAGACCCACAATTCCGCGGCGATTGCAGGAAATATGACCGCAAACCAATCAATCGACAGCATGTTCAAGGCTGGCGCGCATTTTGCTTTCAGCAAATCACGCCGACACCCGACTGTCGCACCTTACATTTTCGGGGCAAAAAACAAAGTTGAGATTTTCGATCTTGAAAAGACCGGACCGCTTCTCGCAGCTGCATCAGAATTCGTAAAAAGCATCGCAAAGGAAGGGAAGTCGATCCTCATCGTCGGCGGAAAATCTGAAGCGCGAGCAGCGGTAAAAAATGCCGGCGAAACTCTCGGCATGCCGTTTGTCGACGGACGATGGATCGGCGGAACCCTCACAAACTTCAAGGAAATCCGAAAGCGCGTCGAAAAAATGGAACGCCTCATGTCGGAACGCGAAAAAGGCGAGCTTGCGAAATACACAAAAAAGGAACGCCTTCTCATTGACCGCGAAATTGCGAACCTCGAACGATTCTTTACGGGCATCGTCGTCATGAAGGAATTGCCAAAGGCGCTCTTTGTCATCGACCCGAAAAGAGAGTATACTGCAGTGAAGGAAGCGAAGGACATCGGCATACCGGTCATCTCGCTCGCGGGATCCGATTGCGACATTTCAGAGGACGATTATCCGATTGTCGGAAACGACTCCTCAAAATCAAGCATTGAATTTTTTGTGCACGAAATCGCGCACGCATATAGCGAAGGAAAAAAACTATGGCAACCACCACAAACAACAGCAAAAACATCAGCACCGAGCAAGTAAAGGAATTGCGCGACAAGACCGGCATTTCAATCATGCAGTGCCGAAAGGCACTCGATGAAGCGGGAGGCGACATGGAAAAAGCAATCATCATTCTCCGGAAAAAGAGCGGCGAATTGGCGGCAAGGCGCGCGGACAAAACCTTCGGCGCCGGAACAATCGCATCGTATGTTCATGCCACAGGCAATGTCGGTGCAATGGTCGTTCTCTCATGCGAAACGGACTTTGTCTCCGGAAACGACGAATTCAAGGCTCTTGCCCGCGATATTGCGATGCATATCACTGCGGCAAAGCCGAAATATGTGAAAGTAGACGACATTACCGCTGAAGAAAAGGCAAAGGCAAAGGAGGTCTTTGAAACTGAAGTTGCCGCGCAGACGAAAGACAAGCCGGAGGCGATGAAGGAAAAAATTCTCGAAGGCAAATTGAGCGCATACTTCGCGGAACAGGTTTTGCTCAATCAGGCTTTCATCAAAAATCCCGACATCACCATTCAGGGTCTCATCGAGGGCGGCGTCCAAAAATTTGGCGAAAAAATCGAAGTTTCGAAGTTTGTGCGACTGGGTGTTGGCGAATAGCACCTTTAACTATTGCCCGCATGCGGGCGCATACATACTATAATGACCGTAGAAATTATTTTTTTCATCTCGCTCCTCGGTATCATAGCCATGATCGTTCTCAAATCGGCAGAATTGAGAAGCGGCAAGAAATCGCTGTTCTCGCGCATGGGTTCCGGCACCGACCATATCGTGTACGGCACGTACCGTAAAATCCGCGTCGGCTTTGCGCATATAAATAAAAATAATGCGGTGAATTTTCTTCAGTGGATCGCGTATCATGTCCTATCCGTCTTTCACAAAATATTTATCTGGATTCGCGACAAAGCGCACCGCCATCCTCATTCGAAAAAAGTCATCGACATGGTCAAAGGGAAGGTTGAGGTCAAGCCAAACGGCGGTTCGTCCTTCTTTCTGAAAAAGATTGCGGAGGAGACGAAAGAATAGTATCCTATTTCAGACGCCATCTTAGCTGTTTTGGTAGGTATACGCCACAAGCCAGTGTTTATGGAGTGAATGTAATTGAAAAAACAAACGCCATCTTAGCTCAGTTGGTAGAGCGCCACTTTTGTAAAGTGGATGTCCCCGGTTCGAGCCCGGGAGATGGCTCCAAAATTTTATTCGCTTGTGATAATATTGTTTCATGTTGGAATCAAATTCTAATGTTAGAAAATGTAATAATTGTTCAACCGTTTTGAATGACCGCTTCAAAATAAAATTTTGTTCGAATACGTGTCAGCATGCGTATCAGTATAAAATTTTTGTCGACGATTGGAAAAATGGTTTTTTGAGTGGAACGATTGGTATCAACACGCGGGCGGTTTCCGCGCATCTTCGCCGCTATCTGCTCGAAAAATATAAAAACAAATGCTCGTCGTGCAGTTGGAACAAAAAACATCCGGTCACGGGACATGTGCCGCTTGAAATAGATCACATCGACGGCAATGCGGAAAACAACCGCGAAAATAATCTACGATTAATCTGTCCGAACTGCCATTCGCTCACGCCACATTTTCGAAATTTAAACAAAGGCAGCGGTCGGGCATGGCGACTAAAAAAGAAAAGTGCAGTATAATTGGTGCACATGAATCCTCGCTCGTATGTCGTCTATATTCTTGGTGCAATCGTCTTCGGTTGCGCTGTCTTTTTCTATGAAATGCAGGTCGATAATGAGCCATTATTGACTGTAACACCGAATGTATCGCAGGCCACGACAACTTTTCTACAAAATGCGCAAAATCAGGCCATCCAACCCCTCTCGCTCATCTTCGCCACGACTTCGGACGAGCAGGAACTCGGTTTGGGACAGAGAAATTCACTTCCGTCGGACGAGGGAATGCTTTTTGTATTTCCGATTCCTGGAAATTATGCGTTCTGGATGAAGGACATGCGTTTTTCGATCGACATGATTTGGATGGATTCGAATTTTACGATTACGCACATCGCGTCTGACGTCTCGCCCGACACCTATCCGAAAAGTTTCACTCCGAATACCGATAGTTCGTACGTTTTGGAGACAAATGCCGGATATTCGCAAAAAAATAATTTGTCGGTGGGAGAAACCCTCGATTTCGTCAGAAATTCCGTCGAGAAAACGCAGTAGAATTGGGGGATTTTGCGCGGTGGGATGCCGACATATTTACACGACCCCTTTTTTATATTGTAGCGATGAAAAAACACTTTTCTCCACACCTTTTTATTTTCTGCGGGTGTATAATTGCATGAACACTAAAAATTATCAGAAGAACATCGGAATAAAAAATGAGCATATCAATAAAAAGACGGGACGGCAGCACGGATCAGTTCAATGCTGACAAAATAAATCGCTCGATCGAACGCGCGTGCATCGGATTGACCGATCCCATTTCAAAAGTCACCCAAATCGCGACCGAAACCGCGCTGACCCTGTATGACGGCATGACAACCGATGAAATGGATCATGCAACCATCAATGCCGCCGTCCAAAACATCCGCGAAGACATAGAATATGACAAAATCGCCACCCGTTTGCTCCTGAAAACCGTCTATCGACGCGTTGTGGGGGATTATGACAAGGACGACATTGACGATTTGAAGAAAAAACACGCCATTGCGTTCATTTCCTACATAGAAAAAAATGTCGCAGCCAACCGTTTGCACGCAAACATGAAATCGAAGTTCGATTTGAAAGTTTTGGCTGACATTTTGGACGTCGAACGCGACGAACTTTTCACCTACGCAGGACTCGACGGAATGATCAATAGATATTTTTTGAAGGATGACCATCAGCACGCGCTCGAAACTCCGCAATATTTTTTCATGCGTGCGGCCATGGGACTTTCCTACAACGAAAAAAATCCGACGGAGTATGCGAAAAAGTTTTACAAGAAAATGTCGCGCATGGAATACATTCCCGGCGGCTCCACGAACCTCGGCGCGGGCACGACACGTCCAGCTCTCTCCAATTGTTATCTTTTGGAAATTCATGACGACATGGAACATATCGCGAAATCAGTTTCCGACGTGATGCTTTTGTCAAAAGGCTCCGGCGGTATCGGAGCATCGATTACGAAACTGCGCGCGTCCGGTTCTCCGCTGAAATCCAATTTCGGGGGAACGTCCAGCGGTCCGACTCCGTTTGCGAAAATTATCGACACATCCATTCGCGCTATTATGCGCGGAGGAAAGAAAAAAGGCGCGCTCTGTTTTTACATGGAAAATTGGCACCTCGATTTTCCTGAGTTCTTGGACTGGAAGCACAATGCCGGCGACGACTATATGCGCATGCGAACTGCTGACACTGCGGTGTTCCTCTCCGACGAATTCATGAAGCGCGTACAGGCCGGGGAAGATTGGTATATGTTTGATCCTGCCGACGTGCGCGGCCTCGATGAATTGTATGGCCAGGAATTCAGCAAGAAATACAACGAATATGTGGAAAAAGCAGAAAATGGCCTCATGCGCACCTTTAAAAAAGTGCCTGCAAGCGAGCAATTCCGCCAGATAATCACGTCTTTGCAGTCCACGTCCCATCCATGGTGCGTTTGGAAGGATACCATCAATAACAGGGCTCTCAACAACAATACCGGCACCATTCACATGTCCAATTTATGTACGGAAATCTGCCTTCCGCAGGACAAGGATAATGTGGCTGTATGTAACCTCGCATCTCTCAACCTCGCTGCTCATGTGAAGGACAAGGAAGTCAACTGGATTCGTTTGGAAGAATCCGTGCGCCTTGCCATTCGCCAGCTCGACAACCTCATTGATATAAATGTATTGCCGATCAAGGAAGCCGTGAAGTCAGACAAGGAAAACCGCGCAATCGGTTTGGGTGTGATGGGATTTGCGGATACGATTGAACGTCTCGGCATGGCGTATGACAGCGAACATGCCTGGGATTTCGCCGACAGAATTTTTGAATTCGTCAGCTATATGGCGATCGACGAGAGTGCGAATCTTGCGCAGGAACGCGGACCGTATACCCACTTTGCCGGGTCGGAATGGTCAAAGGGTCACGTGCCAATCGACACGCTCCGAAAAACAGGGGAATCTCGCGGTCTGCCGGTTTCAGTCGACGAGCGCAGCAAACACAAGGGCCTCAACTGGGATCTTCTCCGCGCGAAGGTCGCGAAGGGAATGCGAAATGCAACGCTCATGGCCGTTGCTCCGAACGCGAACATCGGCTTGGTTGCGGGAACAACGCCGGGCATCGACCCTCGCTTCGCCCAGGTTTTCTCGCGAAATAAAATTTCCGGAAAATACATGGATCTCAACCACAATCTCGTGAAGGATCTCAAGAATATGAACATCTGGGAGAACGTGCGTGATCAGATCATCGAAAGTCAGGGTGACATCTCGAATATCAACGGCATTCCGGCGCACATAAAGGAAGTCTACAAAACATCCTTCACCACTTCGCCGTTCGCTTTCATTGAAGTCGCGGCCCGCGCGCAGAAATGGGTTGACCAGGCATTGTCGCGAAACATGTATCTCGAAACGCGCGACATTGATGAGACGATGAAAATTTACGCGACGGCATGGGAGAAGGGATTGAAGTCAACGTATTACTTGCACATGAAGCCCCGACACACGGCGGAGCAGTCGACAACCCGCGTCAACAAAGCCGAGAAAATGGGTCAAAGAGGTTTTGCCTCAGTTGCGAAGGCCGCCGCATCCGCTCCGGTTGCCGCGTCAGTCTCGGAATCCGTCAAATCTCCGGCGGAAATGCAGCCTGAACCTCAATTCCGGCCTCAATTGCAGACATTCGATAATCCGTTACGGCCTTTCAACAAGGTAGCGGTAGCCGCAACTATGGCCATGCCTTTGCCGGAACCGGCAAAACAGACAGCTTCGACCTCGGGAGCCAAAGAAAAACAGTCTCTTTCAGCCGCAACCCACGCTTTTGACCATATAAAAACGGCTCTTGCGGAAGGGAATCACGGTAAAAATCCCGCGGCAAGCCGCCCAAAGGTCCACATTTCAAAAGACGCGGCAAAAGTCTGCCCGACGGATCCGGCAGAGAAAGCCCTGTGCGATAGTTGTCAGTAATGCGTCCAAGTAGTATTATAGTATTATCAAGACATATCATTTTTAAAATATGAACACACCAGAACAAAATCAGGCATCAACACAGTCGGCTCCGGTTCAGTCCCAGCCGAAAGCCAAGCCGTTTGTCTGTCCGGTCGATCCGGCTGAACTCGAACAGTGCGACAGCTGTCAGTAGGACTTCATTATCAACTTCATAATTATAATTTCATGCTTATAGGAAAAGCCGCGCCTGAGGATACGACACTGCACCCCATCAAATACAAATGGGCTTACGACCTGTACAATCAGGCCGTCCGCAACACCTGGTTCCCCCATGAAATTACATTGAAGGAAGACCTCGACGACTGGCGAAAAATGACCGAGGACGAGCGCCATGCGGTCGAATTTCTGATGGCCTTTTTCAATCCGGCCGAGCTCATCGTCAACCGTTCGATCGCGCTGGGCATATATCCGTATTTGAAATCACCGGAATGCCATCTCTATCTGGCAAAGCAAATGTGGGAAGAAGCGAATCATTGCGTCGCCTTTGAATACGTTCTCGAGACATTCCCGTTTGACCGCGAAAAAGTTTTCGGCTTGCATCTTACCGTTCCGTCAATGAAGGCGAAGGAAGATTACATCAATAAATACATGCGACGCATGACGGAGATGTCGCTCGACGTCGGCACGACGGATGGGAAGAAGGACTTCATCCGAAACCTTGTTGCGACGAACATCGTGATGGAAGGGATTTGGTTTTATTCAGGCTTCATGGTGGTTCTCTCGTTCCGCCAGCGAAAAGTTCTCCGCAATTTCGGCTCGATGATCAACTGGGTTCTGCGCGACGAGTCATTGCACTTGAAATTCGGCATGAATTTGATCCAGAATATTTTGGAAGAAAACAGCGACCTTTTGACGGAAGATTTTGCCGACGATATTCGCAACATTATTATTGAGGGCGTCGATTTGGAAGTCGAATACAATAAAGGCCTTTTTCCGAACGGCATTTTGGGTCTCAACGCGGATTATGTTAACCAGTATGTAAAATATGTCGCTGACCGCCGTCTCGAAGAGCTCGGTTTCCCAAAACATTACAACGTTACCAACCCGGCAAAATGGATGTCGACAGCGACCGACGTGTACGAACTCGTGAATTTCTTCGAAGCGCAGAACACCAGCTATGAAGTGGATTCACACGCGCACGGAAAGGACACTAAAAAGGAAGTGAAGAAAGAGGCTGCGGCAGAGTAGCAAGAAATCATATATTGTGGTATAGTATTCCCGCTGTACCAGACAACCGCTGTGGTTAACGGCGAAAGCCGCTGGCCATGGAGGAAAGTCCGAGCATCGGCTTTGCGGCCGCGCAAGCGGCCATACAGCAGAAGGGTAGCGGGTAACGCCCGTCCGGCGCAAGCCGTGAGGTGCGAACAGAGACGCCCGAGTCACCGCAAGGTGCGTTTGAAAAAACAGGGCATCCATGCGGAGCAATCCGCGCGGATGAGCCGCTTCGGCAACGAGGCGGGTGCAACGGCTAAATCCTTACTTCGATGCAAGGCCGTGTCCCGTGCAGCAATGCAAGGGAAGTGCCGCTCGAGGTATGCGGTAACGCATATCCCAGATAAATGGTTGTCGATTATGGTCCTCAAAAGCCAATAATTACAGAACTCGGCTTATAGGTACAACAACATCAAAGGGCGCTCCACACGGGGGCGCTTTTTGCTTTTTTCTTTGGTATAATAACCGGTACCTGTCAGCGGCCCTTTATCCTTTATTAGTATTATTTTTTAATTATGGGAACAGATCAAAAATCACTTTTGCAGTCGGCGAGCCTCGAAAAGGCTTCGTTCGTCACATTACTCATAACAGTCGTGCTCGGTTTCCTTGCTTTTACTCCGGCGGCATTCCTCTCGTTGGCCGCGGTGAAGACATTCGTCATAGGAATCGGCACGCTCATTGCCGTTATCTTTTTCGTCCTTTCGAAGATAAAGGCGAAGTCCCTGACGCTCTCGTCGCATCCTCTCATTTGGACCGGTGCGGTTATGGCTCTCGTGGTCCTTCTTTCATCTCTTTTCAGCCCGAGCGTCGCCGCTTCGTTTTTCGGAAAAGATTTTGCGCCTGATACGGCTGTTTTTCTCCTCGTCTTGTTTGTCGCGTGTGCGCTGTCGTTTGGTCTGACAAAAGGACGCGAGAACCGGACGTTCTTCCTTTTTTCCGCGATACTCGGTTCGTTTTCGCTCCTGGCCCTGTTTCATATCGTACGTTTTTTTGCGGGCGCCAATTTTCTCGCGCTCGGAACGTTTACCGGCATTGTCTATACGACCGTGGGTTCATGGCATGATTTGGGCGTATTTGCCGGACTGTCCCTCGTCATCTCGCTCATCACGCTTCAGCTTTTGCCGATCACTAACAAACTCATCCGCGCCCTCTTCGTTGCGGCTTTTGTTTTGGCCGTGGCGATTCTGATTGTTGTTGACCTGCAATCCGTGTGGATCATTGTCGCGATAACGACTCTCGCATTCAGCATTTACAAATATATCCTCAACAAAAGGGGAACCGGCGTAAAATGGACTTCGGCCCTTCCGGTGTTTCCGCTTATTATCACTGTCATAGCCCTTGTTCTCATCTGGAGCCCGGGTATTATCGGAACTTTCATCAGCACGAATATTGTGACAAAGTTCGGAGCATCCTATACGGAGGTCAACCTGCCGTGGGGGCTTACGATGGATATTGCCGAACCTACCATAAAGGCTTCTCCGCTTTTTGGAGCAGGTCCTGACCGCTTCGTCGAACAGTATTTGCAGTACAAGCCGGAGGTCGTGAACGCGACGCCGTTCTGGTCCTCGACTTTTTCAAGTGGAACAGGCTTTATTCTGACGAGCCTCGTGACGGAGGGTATTCTCGGTTTTCTTTTGTGGATAGCCCTTGTTGTCATGTTTGTCTGGTTTGGAGCGAAGAGCCTTCTTCGCAGGAATGCGGTTTCGGATAATCCGTTTACACGCTATGGAACCGCTGCTTCCTATTTTGGCGGAGGTCTCCTGTGGCTTTCGTTGATAGATTATATGCCTCAGCACGCGATTCTGCTCGCCCTTTTTGTCCTGGCCGGTATTTTTGCGGCGCATATCGTCTCGGCGCCGGGAAAGATGATTAGTTTCTCAAACGGTCCAATGAAGATCCCTGTAATCGTATTGCTTTGGATTCTTATCGCGGGCTCAGCCGTCTTTATCGTATTCTATGCGAAGGGGACAATCGCCGCTGCATATTTCCAGAACGCGGTTCAGTCGCTTAATTCCGGAGGCAATATCAGCCAGACGGCGCAGAAAATACAGACAGCCCTCAAGCTCGACAAGAGCGACGTCTACTACCAGGCAATTTCGCAGATTGACGTGTATGCCGTCGACCAGATCATCTCGGCCGCAACGAGCACTCCGAGCCAGGCAACGGTCCAGCTTATCGGCGGTCTCATCAATGACGGCATCAATTCTTCATTGTTGGCGCAGAAATTCGATCCGACAAACCCCTACAACTATCTGACGGAAGCACAAGTCGCCGTAGTAGCCGCGGGAATTGGCATCCAGGGCGCCTATGGCACTGCGACGTCATCGTACCAGCAGGCTCTTGTCCGCGATCCATTTGATCCTTCAATATACCTTGGGGCGGCGAAGCTTGAATTCTTTGAGAAAAACGACGCGGCTGCAAAAAATGATCTCAATGCCGCGCTGGCGCTGAAACCTGATTATACCGATGCGTTATTCGAAGCCGGAGTGATATCGTACACCGACAAGGATTACGCAACCGCAGTCCAGGCATTTACCCAGGTTCAGCAGATTAACAGTACGTATCCGAACATTCAGGCTGACATAAATCTGGCGAAAGCCGGCGGAACGGGAGCGCCAGTCGGATCAAGTCCGGTAGTCACGGTCCCATCGACAACGTCGACGGCTTCCACCACTCCTTCTAAAACCACCAAGGCAAAATAGCGCCGGGCGAGGAGAATAAAAGAACCACATGGTCAAAAAGTTTTTCAGCCTTTTCAACAGAGAGATAGACGGCCTTCACGAGGCCGCTTATCTTTTAGCTGCGGCGACGGTGGCGTCGCAGATACTGGCATTGGTTCGCGACAAATTGCTGGCATATTTTTTCGGCGCGGGACATACGCTCGATCTGTATTACGCGTCATTCCGGATTTCCGACATGATATATGCGACGATTGCGTCGATGGTGGCGGCGTCGGTTCTGGTGCCGTTTCTCGTAAAGAAGTGCAATGTCAATGGGGAAGCGAGGGATCGCGCCGCGGGCATCGAGGTGACCGAATCAGGCCGCGCCGAAGCCCGTCACTTCATTGACCATACTTTCTCCGTGTTTTTTCTGGCAATCATTGCCGTATCCGCGGTGATTTTCATCTTCATGCCATGGATTATTCCGCATCTGTTGCCCGGGTACGCCAATGACCCGGCCAGCCTGCATCAAATCGTCATCGCTTCGCGCATCATGCTTTTGTCGCCGATATTTTTGGGAATTTCAAATTTCCTGGCGAGCATCACGCAGATGTACAACCGTTTTTTGATTTATGCAATCAGTCCTCTTCTCTATAATATCGGCATCATTTTCGGAACATTGTTTTTGTATCCGCTGTTTGGTTTGTACGGTCTGGTCGGCGGCGTTATTTTGGGAACGGCCATGCACATGGGAATTCAGATTCCGTTCGTCGCCTCAAAACGGCTGTTTCCGCGTCTGCGCCTGAAAATTGATTGGAAGGAAGTGAAGCAAGTCGTTTTGGTTTCTTTTCCACGCACGTTGACGCTTTCTTCAACCGAAATTGCCGAGTTGTTTTTGATTGCTCTCGCAACATTTATGGGTACCGGCGCGATTTCGATTTTCAATTTCTCGTTTAATCTGCAGTCGGTGCCGCTGGCCGTCATCGGGGTTAGCTATGCCTCCGCCGCGTTTTCGACGCTCGCAAAATTTCACGAATCGGGCGATATGAAGCGCTATATCGAATATATGGCGACCTCGGTCAAGCACATCATTTTCTGGTCCATGCCGGTCACTGTTTTCTTCATCGTCCTGCGCGCGCAGATTGTGCGAACGATTCTCGGTGCCGGACAATTCACGTGGGCCGACACCCGTCTGACCGCCGCCATGCTCGCCTTGTTCACGATTTCGGTCGTCGGACAGTCGCTCATTCTCCTCTTCGTTCGCGCATATTACGCCGAAGGCAAGACGAAGCGTCCGCTTATCGCCAATATGACTTCGGCCGCGGCGATCATTATTTTCGCTTTCGTTTTGAAATGGTTTTTCGAAGTTTCGCCGGCATTCGCGTATTTTATCGAATCTCTTTTCAAAGTCGCTGATTTGAACGGCACGACCACGAGTGCAATCGTGCTGACCCTCGCCTTGGCATATTCGCTCGGCAATATTCTGAATGCATATCTGCATTGGCATATGTTTAAAACAGATCATCGCGCGCATGCCGATTTTAAAACGGTATTCACCCGGCCGATTTTCAAAACAACGTTCGACAGTCTCGGTGCGTCAATTATCGGCGGTTATGCCGCGTTCCTCGGTCTGCAGGTTTTCGCTCTCGTCGTCAATCAGCAAAAAATCATCGGAGTTTTCCTGCAGGGTTTTTGCGCGGGAATCATCGGCATCGTCGTCTGGCTTCTTGTTCTGTGGATTCTCCGGTCAAAAGAATTGCGCGACGTCTGGGTGACATTCCACAAGAAATTCTGGAAAGTCTCGGTGGCGACGGCGGATGCGGAGCCTCTTTAATGATTGGCAATTATGTTTGAAAAGAATTAAATACCGTGATACATTTCAGTTAGGTATGAACACTACATTGTTGGAGATTAGTCCTGCGCTTCCAGACAGGATGGTCGAGAATCGGATATATTATCAGTTGGAAAAGTTGGATTTGCAAAACATGCCGGACTTCCTCGCTGCATATTGCAAGTATTTCCGCTTCGGCTCGCCATTTTTTGGTTGGGCACATTTGGTAAGTGCCGAACCGGAGTTATGGAATTCGACGATGGAATGGGGTATTGTGTTGAGCTGTCGCTGGAAATGGAGTGAAAAAGATACTATGCAAGCACTGCCTACCACGAGCTCTTTCGATAAGCGCACGATGGCTATCTGTGTATTTCACGAAATAATCCATCTTTTTCTGACTGTTATTGGATATCCGATACATGATGAAAAGAAAATCGAAAAATGCTCAAAGAAACTTGCGAACACTCATCCTCAAATCCTGACCATGATAGAAGAATTCTATCCGGGATTTTCCGTTGAAAATCCGATTTTAAAGCGGCGATTCTACCATCGATCAATTGCCGTCCGCTGATTACTTATATGTTTATTGCAAACGCGCCAATTTTTAATTGGTGCGTCTTTTTGTGTCATAAGAGTTTTATTTAAATATGATTGCACAACATGCATGATATGATATGCTGTCGTAATATGGGACGGACAAAAATAATTCTTGAGAAAGAAAAATTAAGATCATTATACGTAGATGAAAATCTTACGCCGATGGCTATTTCCAAATTGTTCAATTGTAATTCCATAACTATCAGAAACCGGTTGAAAGAGTTCGGAATTCCCTTGAAAGACCCTGCATTTGCGCGTATTCGCTCAAAACGCCTCGATTTTGACGGTAATTTACCGAATAAGGCATATGCTATCGGTTTTCGAATCGGCGACTTAAACGTATACCGGCCTAGTGAAAAATCCCAGACGATTGTTGTGCGTTGTCATACGACACAGGACGATCAAGTTGAAATAATGAAGTCCCTTTTCGAATCTTTTGGCAAAGTGTCCGTTTCCTTAAACAAAGGTCATTATCATGTCAATTGTTTTTTGAACAATACGTTTGGTTTTTTGCTGCCAAAAAATAGCGGTGCATGGGAATGGCTAAAAAATGACGACTCATTAATGCCATCTTTTATTGCCGGATATGTTGACGCTGAGGCAAATTTTATTTTGAACCAAGGCCGCGCCCGCTTCAAAATAGATTCCTATGACGTTGATATTTTGTCCTTCATCTCCTCGTGGTTGTCCTCAAAAGGCATGAATAATCCTTTCCGCAGAATTTATAAGAAAGGCGATGTGTGGAAAGGCAAGTATCCTTTAAATGAGGATTTGTGGAGACTCAACATAAATGATATGGTGTCTCTTGAGGGCTTCATTCGACTTATGATGCCTTTATTACGGCATAAAAAGAGACTTAGTGATATGAAGGTTTGTCTGAAAAATATCAACGAAAGAAAAACCAAAAAATATGGAACCAAGTAGGATCAGAAATTTTTCAATAATGGCACATGTGGACCACGGTAAATCGACCTTGGCTGATAGGATGCTGGAAATTACGGGAACAATAGAGAAGAGGAAAATGCAGGAACAGGTTCTTGATAGCATGGAACTGGAACGTGAAAGAGGCATAACGATCAAAATGCAACCCGTTCGGATGAATTATAAAAATTATGTCCTCAATCTCATCGACACGCCGGGGCATATCGATTTTTCATATGAAGTTTCGCGTGCGTTGAAAGCCGTGGAGGGTTCGATTTTACTCGTCGACTCGACACAAGGCGTTCAAGCGCAGACACTGACGACATTGAACATGGCGCGTGAATCGGGCTTGAAAATTATTCCTGTCGTTTCGAAAATCGATTCGCCGTTGGCGCGCATTCCCGAAGTCATGAAGGAAGTATGCGAGTTGCTCGAATGCGACGAAAGTGAAGTTCTGAAAGTCTCCGGAAAAACGGGGGAGGGTGTTGCGGATTTGCTCGATCAGGTCATTGCGAGGGTGCCGGCTCCGTCTGCGCCGCATGTCGCAGGTCAAAAAGACCACGGCGCCGTGACGACTGGTGATTTTCAATCCCTCGTCTTCGATTTTCAATATTCAAACCACAAAGGCGTCATCGTCTATGTCCGCGTCATGAACGGATCGGTTTCGAAAACAGCCCCGCTGAAATTCAAAGTCTCGAACGAAATTTTCAACGCGCAGGAAGTCGGCATTTTTGCCCCGGATGATACACCGACGGAATCGCTTTCGGCAGGTGAAATCGGATATATTGTGACAGGTATCAAACAGCCGGGCATCGCATCGGTCGGAGACACGGTTGCTTCAGTTCGCGACACGATGCCGCCGTTGCCGGGATATATGAGTCCGCGTCCCGTCGTATGGGCTTCAATCTATCCGGAATCGCAGGATGATTTCACAGCATTGAAAGCGGCTCTTGGAAAACTGCGTTTGTCGGATTCTTCGTTTACGCACGAGGAAGAATCGTCTGGTTCGCTTGGCCGCGGCTTCCGTTGTGGATTTCTCGGAATGCTCCATCTCGAAATTATTACCGAACGCCTGCGCCGTGAATTTAACTTAAATCTCGTTGTTACGACGCCATCGATCACCTATGTGGCAGAATTAAAAAACGGAAAAACAAAAACAATATATTCTCCGGCCATGTTCCCGGAAGATCATGAAATTTCGCGCGTTCTGGAGCCTCTCGTTAAAATGAAAATCATCACTCCTCCGTCATATTTGGGCGCGCTCATGCAGGCCGTTTTCGATCATGAAGGCGAAGTGCAGACCACCGAAAATTTCGGCGAAAACCGCACGTCACTCACCCTCATCATGCCTCTGCGCGAGTTGATGCGAAATTTTTTTGATGAAGTGAAAAGCATTTCGTCCGGTTTCGCATCCATTTCGTATGAAGTGGCCGAGAGCAGGGAAGCCGACGTCGTTCGTATGGACATTCTGGTCGCGGATGATGTCGTGCCGGCATTTTCCCGCGTCGTTTCCCGCCGCCGCGCCGAAGAAGAGGGCAAATCAGCCGTTGAAAAACTTCACAAAGTCCTCCCGCGCCAGATGTTCACCATGAAAATCCAGGCAAAGGCCATGGGGCGTATCATCTCCTCCGAAACTTTGTCGGGCATGAAAAAAGACGTCACTCAGCACATGTACGGCGGCGATATTACGCGAAAAATGAAGCTCCGCGAAAAGCAGAAAAAAGGCAAGAAAAAAATGGAGGCAATCGGCCGCGGCAAAGTCAACATTCCGCAGGAGGTTTTTTTGAAGATGATGAGGGCGGATTAATGCATCATGACAATACGAGCACATGTCTTTTCAAGAAACCGGCATACTTTTCTGGTGAAAAGTTGCCTCACTCTCAGTCGCCTACGCTCCTTCCGAGAGTTTCTTTCCAAGACATGTGCTCGTATTATCAGGGTACGTTAGACCCTCTTTCTATAGACTGTAAATTAAATCCCTCAATCGAATGATATAGATTGAGGCATTACCCCAAGCAAAGGGAAGCCAGAGAGGCACTCCAATGATGATAGGCTCTGCATACGTCCATGCTCCAAAATGAATTGCAATTGATTCTGCAATGGGGCCGCTTATCATTACTATTATATAAAGCAAGCACTCTTTCCAACTTCGGTTAATTAAAAGCATAACAATTGCGGTTATTATGAGAAGCGCAACAGCAGTTTCAGATTGATTTTTAAATACCAAAGGAATTACAAGACTCAACAGAGCTAATGGACAAGTGAGCAAGAAATTCTTTAACTCCTTAGACATTACGCGTTATAGCTGATCGCAGGGAAGTAGAGCATGATCATCGAAATGACGATGAGGATGCCGATGGCGAGCATGATTCCGTTCAAAAGTTTTCGGTGTTTTGGGTTGAAAAGCATATATTTTTTGTGGCTGTAGTATACTATATCGTATGCTTGAATTCCAGCAGAAACGTCGCATACGAAAAATCATCTACTCGCCGGTGGTTTTGATTTTACTGGCCCTTATCGCGGCACTTTTTATCAGGGCGGCATGGAACATTCATATAAAGGAAGCAGAAAGCCGCGCATATTTGGCCCAGGCCCAGGCTCAGCTCGATAATTTGTCGGCCCAACAGCAGACGCTTCAGCAATCAGTTGACGTTCTCAGCACTCCGCAGGGCAAGGACGCCGAAATTCGCAGCGAATATCTGGTGGTGAAGCCGGGCGAACAGGTTGCGGTCATTGTTGACTCCGCCGCCGCAACCGACACCGCCACTTCGACTCCCGACAACGGTTTTTGGGCGAGTATAGCGCACTTTTTCCATTTGTAATTAGGTTTTGATATTCAGTATTTTATTTGTTTTTGCCGATCGGTAGAGCCCTTCAAGAAGTTTCATGACGACTACGTTATCAGTACCGTCTGCCATGGGTCTTCGTTTAGTCGCGATAGCCCGCTCGAATTCCGTTAATTCTTCGCGCCATGAGATATCCTCGCCGGGAAATTCGTATATTGTCTCATTGTATGGCTTGCCCAACTCCTCCTCAATTCCGACCGTGAGTTTTTCGGTGCCGTAGCTTCGTCCAAGACCGTCGATAAAAAGATAGCCTTTTGTTCCGAATATCTCAAATGAAAATTTGTTTTTCCACTGGGTGACGCTTGCATGAAAGCTTGCAACTTGGCCTTTTTTATTCAACATCTGACAGAACGCATTGTCCTCAAGGTCGCTTTTTTTCCAAAACAAATTGCGTGTCGTCGCAAAAACTCTGTCAAATTCTCCGATGAACCAATTGGCGAGATCGATGACGTGCACTCCCTGATCGTACAATTCTCCGCCGCGTGAGAATTTTTTTTGCATGCGCCATTCACTGCCGTAGCCTTTTCGGCCGCCATGGCCGTAGACGGCTCGGATGTACATAATATTTCCAATGGCCCCTTCCTTAAAAAGTTCGTGCGCTTTCATGATTGCGGGATGATGGCGATGGTTGAATCCCGCTTTCAGAACCTTGCCGCTTCGTTGTGCCGCTCGAGATATCTGTGCAGCATCCGCCGCCGTATTTCCAAGAGGTTTTTCGGCCAGGACGTGTTTTCCGGCTTTGAAGGCGTCTCTGACGATTTTACTTGTAATATGCGGCGGTGTCGCGATGACCACTGCCTCGATCGTCGGATCGGCCAGCAATGCCTGATACGATGGATATTGAATGACGGGAATTTTTGGGATGTTGGCGATTGCCGTTGATTTTGCTTTATCGACATCAAAAATACCGTGTGAGATGATCGACTTCATCTGTTGTATTGCATTGAAACGCTTCGTTCCGATCATTCCAAGCCCTATGATTCCGACGCGTAATGGATGAGTATTGGGCTTGATGTTATTTTTTTTCATAAAAAAACTGATTGTCTATTCTGCGCAACGTGTATTCGGAGTTGCCGTTGATTCGGACGACTTCTTTCGCGGTGAGTTTCTTCCATGGATCCCATTTTGCGCTGACGAGCTTTCCCGTCAGTCCGTGAGATTTATTCGAGCTGAGGGAAAATACGAGGTCGGCGGCAAGATCCGGCGAATCGCCGCCGCTCTTGTTTTGACCGAGCATTTTTTTATAGTAATCGTTTCCGGCCTTTTTTGGACCCGCAGCAAGAGTATTTTCCATGAATGCTGTTTTAATGACGCCCGGCGCTACGGCATTGATGCGGATGCCGTATTCGCTATATTCTCGCGCAAGATTTTCAGTCAGACGAACCACTGCGGCTTTGGAAGCCGCATACGAACTGAAGTTTGGCAGTGGCTGGACGGCGCCGCCGCCGGAAAAATTGATGATGCTTCCTGATTTTTTCTTTACCATATATGGCAGTACCGCATGACACAGACAAGCGGTGCCGACAAGGTTTATGATCAGGGTTTCTTTCCAATCGGAAAATAAATTGCCGTGAAACGGACCTACCGGACCAAGAATTCCCGCAGCGTTGACGAGCACGTCGATCGATTTGAATTTTTTATGAATCGCCGCGGCGATTTCTTTTGTCTTTTTTTCGTCGGTAACGTCAAGACGGTACGCAAAGCATTCTCCTATGTCGGCAATCTCTCGCCGTACTAAGGCAAGCGTCTTTTTGTTTCGGGAGAGAAGGACGACAGTATCTCCTTCGGCTGCAAATTTTTTCGCTGTCGCTGTGCTGAGGCCGCCGCAGCCCGTAATCAGTATTATTCGTTTCTTGGTTTTGGACATAAGATTAGTATATCCTCGCTCGTCCGTATTCTCAAGGTTGCATGAAACAAGATTAGATGTATAATTTTGGCGTGGCTACAGATTCTCTCAAAAAAACACCAAGATCGGGCAGGGAGCGTGCTGTCATTATTACTCAAACGCCCATGCGGATCACTCTGGCAGGAGGGGGTACTGATGTTGATTGGTACAGCATGGTTAAAGGGGGGGCGTGGATTAGCGCATCTATAAACCGCTATCTTTTGGTCACGCTCACAATGACGGAAGATCAAGATTTCATCGGCTATTCCTATGGACAGGAAGCCATCCAGGGAAATTCGTATAAAGACATACCAAATCCTTACGTAAAGGCATGTCTCGCCCATACCGGGGTTACCAAGGGTGTCAACGTATCTATTACGTCGGAAGTTTCCGGAAGATCGGGTCTGGGGGGGTCTGGCGCCCTTGAAGTAGGCTTGCTCAATGCCTTATATACGTATAAAGGTGAATCGATTTCAAAAATGCTTCTCGGAAAAAAAGCTTTTATTATTGAACGGGTAAAACTAGGCAGGGATTATATAGGACCCCAGGATCAATATAGCGTATCAATTGGTGGGATAAATTATTATGAACGGGACACGAAAGGAAATATGACCGTCGAGCCTTTACAGCTTTCCCTACATACTATTTCAGAATTGGAATCGAACCTTCTTTACTTCAGGACCGGAATTTACAGGGATGCAGGGACCGCCCTCGCTGATCAAAAGAATCACGCTACATCGCCTGCGTCACGTCGCACTTCAAAGCAGTTCAAGGCACTCGATGACATTAAAAAACTTGGCCAAAAGGCAAAACAGTATTTGCTTGACGGAGACGTCGACGCATTCGGCAGGACTTTTCATGAGCATTGGACCATAAAAAAAATGCTATCCGATAAAATTTCCAATCCTCAGATCGACAGATGGTACGCGGAGGCCATGAAGATGGGCGCATTAGGCGGTAAAATAATGGGAGCCGGCGGCGGCGGCTGGTTTGTTTTCTACGTCAATAAAAATAAAGCCGCTTTCAGAAAAAAAATGACAGAATTGGGATTGGAGGAGAGAAAAATAAGGTTCGATTTTGAGGGAACCAAGACGCTTATTAATTTTTAATCTATAATGCGATGAAACCATCTTTAAACTACAGTGCGGCATATCTTGATGCAGTTCAAAAACTTACCGCTACCATTGATCCGGACGAAATCGAAAAAATAGTGGGTCTTCTCGTTGATGTAAAGAAAAGGCAAGGACGGCTTTTTCTGCTTGGCGTGGGAGGCTCGGCCGCCAACTGTTCCCATGCGGTGAATGATTTCAGAAAGATTTGCGGCATTGAGACGTATGCGCCTACCGATAACGTATCTGAGCTTACCGCGCGGGCAAATGATGACGGATGGGATACCATCTTCAGCAACTGGCTCAAAGTGAGTAAGCTTTCTTCAGACGACATCGTCATGGTTTTTTCCGTCGGCGGCGGGAATGTAGAAAAAAACATAAGTACTAACATAGTAAAAGCCCTACAGCTAGCCCAAGAAGTGGGGACCACGATTACAGGTATCGTCAGCAGAGACGGAGGATATACGAGAAAAGTCGCTCACGCTTCAATCCTGCTTTCGGTTTCGGAGTCGCACCTCGTTACTCCTTTGGCAGAAAGCTTCCAGGCTGTGATATGGCATGCAATTGCAACTCATCCTTCTCTAGCCAAATAAATTATTGCGGACGTCACGTTCGGCTTGTTCAAGGGTTTTTTGGGTCCCAATGTCGATAAAATAAGCTGAAGTTGGGAATACGGAAATCTTCTTGTGCAAGGATAGGAGCTTTGGGAATAAATCCGTTGAAAAATCGATTTTTTTATTTTTTGGAATGTATTCGAAAATCTCGGGAGAACAAATATAAAAAGATCCGTTTGACCAGGCAAAATTGTCTATCAAGTTTTTTGTGTTTGTGAATTCCTTAAATCCCGTTAATTCATTGTTTGTATTAAAGGCAAGGGAACTTTTGAAATTGACTCCGCGATGTTTGTATACGTTGAGAGTTACGATACTTTTTGAACTTTCATGGAGCGCTATCATTTTTTTGATGTCTAATATACGGAGCGTATCCGCATAGGTAACAATAAATGACTCCGAAATATATTGCCGTGCGGAAAGAATAGCTCCTGCGGTACCAAGGGGTGTTTTAGGATCCTCTAATGTGTACGTTATGTTTACGCCAAAATCCGATCCATCCTTAAAGTATTCCGTTATTATATCCGGAAGATAACACAGTGCGATGATAATATCTGTGATGCCGGCTTCTTTCAACAGATGTATGGTGTAGGCCAAAAGAGGCTTTCCGCCAACTTGTATCATCGGTTTTGGAACGCGATCGGTGAGAGGTCGCAACCGTTCACCTTTCCCTCCCGCTATAATGATGGCTTTCATATTATGTGAATAATTTTTTTAAGATTTTTAGAGTTTCTTTATGGTTTTTTACCGCGTGAATGGCAGGATATGCTTTGTTGGCTTCTACTTTTTTCGGCAAATCGTTGTCGTGAAGAAAAAGTATTGTTGTACATCCTACAAGCTTTCCGGCCTCCATGTCGGTTATATTATCGCCAATTAAGACGCTTGATTCAAGGTCTATATCCTGTTCCTGTGCGGCACGCAACAACAAGCCTGGTTTTGGTTTCCGACAATCACAAATGATTCCAAATTCCGGGTGCGACGATTTCGGATGATGAAAGCATCTGTATGTTTTGTCCACGGTAGCTCCTTTTACTCTTAAGAGATTATGGATTGAGCTCTCGATGTCCTCAAGAGTTCTCATGTCCATTTTCCCGAGCGCGACTCCAGGCTGGTTTGACACTTCAATTACGCTGATATTACGACTGTTTGCCCAGCCGATGATTTCTTCAATGTTTTCGACGAGTCTGATTTGGCCTTTATTTTGAGGCGAGTCGAAAAAGCCGTCTTTCTGCATGACCATGGCGTTGATGATTCCGTCTCTGTCCATGAATAGGGCTCTTTTTTTCATATTTTGCAATAAAATCGTCAGTTGCTATCTAAATAATTGTGTTATACACTTTCCTGCATGCAATCATCACCAAACTTCAATCGTAGCATATTCCTCGATTCATCAAGCATACCAGAGATAGAAAAATGGAACAGTACGGGTCTCATTGACGGCGTCACTACCAATCAGAGTATCATGCTCAAGGATGGCGTAAAACTGGATCAGCTCAACGACACAATCAAAAAGATTTGCGGCATCATGAAAGGTAAGCCGGTTTCAATTGAACTGAGCAACAGCACGGCTTCAGTTGAAGAAATGATTGCGGAGGCGAAAAAGTACAGAGCCCTTGCGGACAATGTTGTTGTGAAGGTACCTCTTATACCGGGTGATGAAAAAAGTCTTGTGGTTATCAAAAAATTGGGGGATTTGAAAATCCCGGTCAACATTACGGCGATGATGACATATGAACAGCTTGTCATTGCCGCTCTCGTTTCCCGAAATCATCCCGCTCCTTCATTCATCAGTCTTTTTTGGGCTCGAACAATCGAGGACCATGAGAGATACAGGACTAATGCTGGATTTATGAAAGAACATCCAATCATGGGACCGGAGGCGGATGTCAATGCGCACCCTTCAAAAATTACGGCAGCTATCACTGAATTTTTAGCAAAAGGCGGATACGATAGCCCAAAGCTCATAGTTGGCAGTATTCGAAATGTGGGACAGATAGGAGAGGCGTTTGCGGCGGGAGCACACATAGTTACGATTCAACCGTCAACGCTCCAGGCAATGCTCTATAGCCAGCGGACAGTCGAAACAAACGCAGATTTTGATAAGGCATGGGATGCGATTAAACAGCAATCGTAATGAACTATTTAGTAACCGGAGGCGCGGGATTTATCGGCTCACATATTGTTGACTATATTATTGCACATGGAGACAAGGTCGTTGTCTACGATAATTTTTCTACGGGAAAAAAATCATTCATAGGACAGCATAAAAATAATGCCAATTTTACCCTGATAGAAGGGGATGTTCTTGATACAAAGAAACTGGCAAAATCAATGAAGGGCATCGACTTCGTCTTTCACATGTCGGCGCACGCCGATGTGCGTTCGGGTTTTGATGATCATTACATTGATCATATGCAGAATCTCGAAGCAACCCATTCGGTCCTGGAAGCCATGTTTATAAGCGGCGTAAAAAAGATTGCCTTTGCATCTACGTCTTCAGTATATGGCGATGCGGAAATCCATCCGACTCCGGAAGATAGTCCCATCAGTCCAACCTCTCTCTATGGGGCCACAAAAGCGGCCTGCGAGCACTATATTCATTCCTATGCCGTCTACTATGACTGGGATGTCTACATATTCCGGTTTGTTTCGTTTATTGGCGAGAGATATACGCACGGCATCATAATCGATATTTTGAAGAAGCTTCAGAATAATCCTGCGGCGCTTGACCTTCTTTCGGATGGAACGCCGAAAAAATCTTCAATATATGTCGGAGACGGCGTGGATGCGATGTTTACTGTCATTGAAAAAACAAAAGACAAGATAAACGTTGTCAATATAGGACATGATGAGATTCTCTCCGTAGATGAAATTGTGGATACTATTCTCGAAGCGGCGCACAGCAATCCGCAGAAAAAGTATCAGGGCGGCAATCGCGGCTGGAAAGGTGACAATAACTTTGTGCACTTATCAAACGAAAAGCTGAAAGCTCTTGGATGGAAACCACGATTAAGTTTTAAGGAAGGCATACAGAAAACAGTTGAATGGATTCTTTTGCACCCCGTTTCTTAACATGTTATACTTTATCCATAAAAGCTAACACAAAAATCCCATGAAAACCGTATCAATATATTCAACTCCGACCTGCGTGTATTGCAACGCGGCGAAGGACTATTTCAAGGCGAACAATGTTTCGTACACCGAGTTCAACGTGGCCTCTGATTTGGAGAGGCGCAAGGAAATGATAGACAAGACGGGCCAGATGGGCGTTCCGGTCATTATGATCGGCGATGAAGCCGTCGTCGGTTTCGACCAGGACAAGATTGCGGAGTTGCTCGCCACCAAATAATTTCACACCGCGAATATAGCAGAGAGGCCTTGTCTATAAGTCCTCGTAGTTCAATGGATAGAACAGGCCCGTCCTAAGGGTCTGATGTCGGTTCGATTCCGGCCGAGGACACAATATAACCTTTATTTTTTAGGCGTTTTCTGCTAGACTATTCCGGTATGACTCCCGAAGAAAGAGAGATATTGCGGCGCGTGGCGATGCTCACGGAGGAGAATAATGCCCTTTTGAAGAAGACCCTGCGCCGCGGCCGCATCGGAACGGCTTTTCGCTTTCTGTATTGGCTGGTCATCATAGGCATATCGGTTGCCAGCTATTATTATATCCAGCCATACGTGGAAAAAATGATTCCGGTTCTCAATACGGCGATGAATGAAATCAACGCCGCGAAGAATTTTTAGCGCCAAGGTAGCTCAGTTGGTAGAGCATTCCCCTGAAGAGGGAAGGGTCACCAGTTCAATTCTGGTCCTTGGCACCACAAACAAAAAAACCGCACTCACAGTGAGTGCGGTTTTTTTTGTTTTATCTAAAGAGTCTTCACCTTCAACTTCGTCTGGCGGTGCTTGTCGATTTTAGGGAGTTTGATGATGAGAAGGCCGTGGCTTTCGACTGCTTCGGCTTCCTCGACTTCGATTTCTTCGGGAAGGGAAATGCTGCGGGAGAATGAGCCCCAATAGAGTTCGCGGATGAAATAGTCCTCGTCGCGGGCGGCGGTTTCTTCTTCACGATGTCCGGCGATAGTTACCATGTCGCGGGTAATCGAAATATCGAGGTCTTCCGGATGGACGCCTGCAATCATAGTTTTGATGACAATCGTTTCAGACGTCTGATATACATCAACGGTAAGTTCGGCGTCTTTTTCCTCAGCTTCCGACCAGGCATTTTGGCTGGGGGCGTTTTTTCCGCTCTGTTCCGATCCTCGCGATCCCTTGGCCCCTGCGCTTTTTTTGATTTCAACCGGCTGCGGATTTTCATCCGCATCGTCGAGCTTTACCGCTCCCGTCAATCTTTCAAAAAATGATTTTTTTGCCATATGTTTTTATTTTTTTAGTTTATTGTGCCTCAGTTCAATCCCTTTCGCTTCCTGAAAAAGGACGATGAGAACGATGACTCCCGCCCAGACCCATGCGAAGACTTTGAGCGTGTCGACTGCAGTGCTGGTAATTATAGCCAAATTGAAAGCGGCATGCAATGAGATTGCAAGGGCCAATCCGACCGTTCCGGCCAGGATTTTCATGAATTTGCCGTGATAGTAGACCGTGGCCAGCATGAAGCCGAGGACTCCGGACGCGATGACATGCAAAAGCGTGGCTCCGATGAAGCGCATATTGCCGGTTACGATCGTGGAAAGGACGTTGCCGCTGTTTATTATTCCGAACAGGAAAAGCGTGTTTTCCACAGCCGCGAAACCCAGGGCCGCGGTGATCAGATATATCATCGCGTCAACCGGCTCGAACAATTTTTTTGCCCAAAAGGCGGCGACGAATGCCGTGCCGAATTTCAGGATTTCTTCGATTGCTGCCCATAGTATGTACTGATGTTCTCTATTTGAAGTCAGTTGTTGGACGAACCATTCGAGGGGAAGGGCGATAAAAACCGCGGCCATGCCGAGAAAGAAACATCCGGCCAGCGTCCTTCGGGGTTCGTCATGGAGATTGTCTTCCTTCAGCCAAAACCAAAGCCACAGGAGGGACGGCACCATTCCCGCGATGATACCGTACAAAAATGGCGTATAGGAAGTGAGGTTCATTGGATTCAATTCTACCGCCCAAGTATATCATTTAGAAGGAAAGGTTGCCCGCGGCCTTGATCGGGCTTTCTCCCGATGCGTTTTTTTCCGGCAGTTCAGGCAGTAGGGCTCCCGCGAGCGCTATCATGAGGGCATTATCTCCGGAGACTCCTTCGGGCGGAAGGAATAATGATATTGAATTTTCGTGAGCCAATTTTTCCAACGCGCCGCGGATATTCTTGTTGGCGATGACGCCGCCTCCGGCGATCAGGCTTTGTACGCCGTATTTTTCGATGGCTTTTGAGGTTTTTTTAACAAGAACTTCCGTTACGGCATCTTCGAATTCGCGCGCGATTTCTTTTTTCATTATTTCGGACAGGCCGTGTCCGGGCACGTTGTCCGCGGAGTTTTTTTCGGGTTTCATGGTCGCGTTTTCGTCGGTTTTTCGGATTTCATAGAGAACGGCCGTTTTCAATCCCGAAAATGAGAAATCAAGGTCCGGCGAATGCAGCATTGGCCGCGGCAGGCGAACCGAGTTCGGGGAAGAGGGGTCTTTTCGCGCCTGTTCCGCGAGTTCGCTGACGTGTTGTCCGCCCGGATAGGGCAGGCCGAGAAGGCGCGCGACTTTGTCAAAAGCCTCGCCGACTGCGTCATCCTTTGTCCGACCTACTACTTCAAAACTACTTTTTTCGCCCAGATTCAAATTGTTCACCAAAACTAGTTCGGTGTGGCCGCCGCTTATGAGCAGTGCCAGGGCCGGCAGGGCAGGCGTTTTTAATTTCGCAAAAGAATTGTCGGGCGCGCTCGAATTCAAAAGCGAGCCAAGCACGTGGCCGAGCATATGATTGACTCCGACAACCGGAATCTTCAATTCCTCACCCAGTTTTTTTGCGTAGTCAATTCCGGCCCAGAGTGCGGGTTCAAGCCCGGGACCTTGCGTCACCGCAATCCGGTCTATTTTCAACGCGCCCGACTTTATTTTTTCTTCGCCGGTTCCCAGGATTTTTTCTGCCAGAATCGGCAGGTTTTTTTGGTGCTCGCGCTTTGCCATCATAGGGAAGACCCCTCCGTATTTGGCGTGGAGATCGGCCTGCGAATGAATGAGATTTTCGATGATGCGGCATTCGGTCGAACCGTCGTCGTGAAGTTTCGTTTCAAGAAGACAAATCGCCGTTTCGTCACAGCTTGTTTCGATGCCGAGAGTTATCATGATTTTTTGTGCGCGATACAGGATTCGAACCTGTGACCCTCCCCACGTCAAGGGGATGCTCTACCAACTGAGCTAACCGCGCATATTAAATTGTTATGCGTTTTCCTACATTATCACAAAAGAATCCTTGCGGAAAGGGAGGGATTCGAACCCTCGAGGAGCTTTCGCCCCTGCCGGTTTTCGAAACCGGTACATTCGACCACTCTGTCACCTTTCCGTGAAGCTTCACGTTACCATATTTGACTAGATTTTTGAAGCTTTTTCAATAATTCCATGCATCATTCCTTTGACTTTATGGAACTGCACGCGGCTATTGATTTTTATTGCAACGGTACCGTGGGGCAGTATGTTAAAAGGTCGTTTTCCTTGACTTGCCCGGCTTACTTGGGTGACGATGTAAAAACGTTCTTCCGGCAGTCCTGTCGTTACGGACCAAAATTTTCGCGCGTCGGTTGGAATAATTGAGGGATAAATATGAATGCCCGCGCGGATTCTTTCCTCGGGAATTTTCAGGATTTCCCTGACAAACTTTATATATACGATCACCATGGAAGGGTCGGAATTGCTGAAGGTAAGGCTCAGATTTCCTGTCTTTTCCGATTTTAGTCCCTCTGCCCAATACAACGCCGTGCCAATAAGAAGAAGGTCTTTTTTCGATAGGGAAGGTATGGAGTTTTTACCGTAAGTATAGGCATTGCCGTTCTCATCCTTGATTCTAGCGGAGCG
This sequence comes from Candidatus Tayloriibacteriota bacterium, assembly GCA_003151615.1. Classification (GTDB taxonomy): domain Bacteria; phylum Patescibacteriota; class Minisyncoccia; order Phycocordibacterales; family PALSA-1337; genus PALSA-1337. The sequence goes on from PLXZ01000004.1 coordinate 61,170, forward strand.
CTCTTTGTTTGCAGTGAACAGACCGCGTTTATGGGCGATTAGCTTGTTTTTCCCGAGCAGTTTTTCTGATTTTTTGGAAAGTTTAAGGTTTGAAAACCAATGGCTCAAAGTGCCTTTTGATTTTATGCCAAGGGCTTTTCGTATGTCGTTATAGCTTTTTCCTTTTCTTCGCAAGGCGAATGCTTTTTTCTTTAAGTGTATGTTTGAACTCATTAATACAGTTTATATTACTAATTATAATAGTTCAATATTGCCATTTTGCTTTTTTACGATAAAATGTTATTCTATTCCAGTGTCGACAATAAGGCCCCATCGTCTAGTGGTCAGGACAATTGGTTTTCAATCAATTAACCAGAGTTCGATTCTCTGTGGGGTCATTTCACAAGCAATGGATTCGGAATTTTTGTTATAATATCTTTATGATCAAGAAACGAATCCAAGGTGGTACAGTGCATACAATGCCGGCAGATTTGCGGAAGGCTATTAATGCTGACCCGAAGGCGTTCGCGGCTTGGCAGGACATTACGCCGCTCGCTCGAAATGAATGGATTTGCTGGGTTACTTCTCCGAAGCAAGCGGAAACGCGGAGTCGCCGGATCAGGGTCGGGTTATCAAAACTGAGAGGCGGAATGAGACGTCCGTGTTGCTGGTCAGGCTGTTCTCATCGCTAGATGCCCGAAACATAATTTATAATTTGTTGTATACTTAAAGACATGACAAAAAATCCTTTTTATAATGCTCTGTTTGCGATCGCCTATATAATGGTGCTTATAACGTGTTTATTCTTTGTGTCCGCCTCCCGCATGGGTCAACAAGAGAGCATCTTCACGGCAATGGGAATGCTCGCGCTTCTGGTGTTTTCGGTCGCCCTTATGGCCTATCTTTTTTTCTATCAGCCGGTTCTCATGCTCATCGAGGGTCAGCGTGAAAAAGCAGTCAAGTTGTTTCTCCAGACAGTGGGAATATTCGCCGTGGCGACAGCACTTGTGCTTCTCGCTTCGTTAATTGTGTCGGGATAGGAAGTTTGTCTTATAGAGAGGGTTGCGGAGCCGCACCCTCTTTTTTGTGTTAGAATTACCGCGAGGCATTATAAGCTAACAACCAATTTTACATATGAAAATAATGACATGTGCCCAGATGGGCGGGGAGTGTGATGCGAAAATTACCGGAGCGACGCAGGATGAGATGATTGCAAACGCCATGAAGCATCTCGAGACAGTCCATCCTGAAATGGCAGCAAAGGTAAAGGCTATGCCAAAGGACGACCCGATGATGGTGGAGTGGATGGTGAAATTCAAGGCGGACTTTGCCGCGGCGCCGGAAGCGTAGTTGCTCTGCGCGTTACCCTTGCGCATATTTCTTTTTCGATTTGTCGTGAAAACTTTATCGAATATTTAGACTTTCTTGTATGAAACTTGATTGCCCGCGGAGTAGAGTTGGCGGGTGAAAAGAATTCGAAAACGAAAATTGATGTTTTTGATTGGTGCCGCATTGGTTGCGGCCGCGCTCTTTTTCATTATATGGAAACTTGGAATAGGTATCGCAAGCAAGGGCAGTTATTCCAATTCTGATTCATATAATACGACGGCGTGGAAATTCGCTGATATGGTACAGGGCGGCGTTCTATATCCCGTCGTGCGTGATATAGACGGGGATACAATTGTGGCAGATGTCGCCGGACATGACATCACCGTGCGTCTTATAGGTGCCGACACGCCGGAGACGGTCGATCCGCGCAAACCCGTCCAATGTTATGGGCCGCAGGCATCTGCCGAGGCAAAGAGGATTTTCGGCGAGAAGACGGGCGATGCCACTACGACCGGAGTATTGGTCTATTTGGATAAGGATCCTTTGAAAGGTGATTATGATAAATATGGCCGCTTGCTGGCGTATGTTCGGATGCTGGACGCGATCGTTCCTATTGACGGTATTGCTTCAAGTAGCGATTTGTACAACGACTATATGATTATGCACGGTTTCGCCCACGAATATACATTTTTGAATCAGCCGTATGAATATCAGGTGCAGTTCAAGGCAGATGAGTTGTCCGCGAAAAAAGCCCATGTCGGGCTGTGGGGGAAATGTCCTACTTCTGATTCGCGAGGCTGATGTAAATATCCTCAAGGGCTTTGACGGCGTCGCCAGCGGCTATATTGTTCTGATGGTACAGACCGTCAGTACAGTCGCCCGCGGCCCAAATGCCGGGAATAGATGTGCGCTGATTACGCGGGTCCGTGACGACATTTCCGTACGAATTGAGCTGAACAAGGTCCTTCACGAATTCTGTGGTCGGAACGGAGCCGATTTCAACGAAAATTCCCGTGACGCCGATTTCGCTGTCCTGATTCGTTTTTGTGTCCGTGTAGACGAGACTGGTGACGAATTTCGAACCCTTCACTTCTTTCGGCACGGCGTTTAAAATAATTTTTGCTTTTGGGTGAGCGGTGACGGCGGCGATTGTCGAAGGATCCGCGCGGAGATTTTCGCTCCGGTTGAGGAGCGTGACGCTTTTGCAGTAGGCGAGAAGTTGCGCGGCGCTTTCAAAGCCGGCATTGCCTCCGCCGACGACAACAACGTCCTGGTCCGCGAAAAGAGGTCCGTCGCATGACGCGCAATAGGTGAGACCTTTGTGTTCAAAGATGTCTGCGCCCGGTACGGCAAGTTTTCGGCGATGGCTTCCTGCGGCGAGGAGAACCGCACGCGCTTCGTAGCTTCCTTTATTTGTTTGTATTGTGAAAATCGGTTTTTCTGCAGTTGACGCGCTTGATTTCGAAACCAATTGGCAGAGTTCGCCGGTTTTAATGTCGACAATCGGCTGACCGTCGGCGCTGTTCGCGTATGCACGCAAATGGACTTCCAAATTTTTGGCGAGGGTGAGGCCGGGGATTTTCACCGTACCGACCCAGTTTTCAATGCCTTCGGAAACCGTGCTTTGTCCGCCAAAATCACCCGTGATGAAAATGGTGCGCAGTCGTTTGCGCGAGGCATAAACGCCGGCAGCTACGCCGGCCGGACCGCCTCCTATTATCGCGAGATCGTATGTCATATGCTTGAATTATATCAGAAAAGGCGGAGAGAAAAAACTTTTACTTAATCTTGCTTCGTCGCAAAAATGCGGGAACTGCACCCCAATCGTCATCGTCGTCTTTTGCGGCTGATTTTTTTTCGTCGCGGGAGTCCTTTAAATCTTTCGCAGGGGATTCCGTCCGTTCATTCTTCAAATTTGAAGCCTGTGAAGTGGCCATTGAATTGTAAATCTTGCCGCGCTTGTCGCCCGCAAGGGAATTATGAGCTTCTCCGGCATTTGATCCGGGGAATATGCTCGTTTCAGGAAAACCGGCCGCGATGACCGTGATTTTAATTTCATTTTTCTTGAGCTTGTCGTCGCGAACGGTACCGAATATGACTTTCGCATTCGGATCGATTGATTCGGTAATGACTTTTGCTGCGTCCTGGATTTCGAACATGGTCAAGTCCTCGCCGCCGGCAATTGAGAATAGCACGCCTTTTGCACCCGTAATTGAAACATCGAGAAGAGGGGAATTGATTGCTTTTTTCGCCGCTTCAACCGCGCGGTTTTCGCCTGCGGCCGTGCCGATGCCCATGAGAGCCGGTCCGGAATTTTCCATGACTGCGCGGATGTCGGCAAAGTCGATATTGATGAGACCCGGAGTAGTGATCAAATCGGAAATGCCTTCAACCGCCTGTCGCAGAATTTCATCGCACATTGCGAATGCATTTTTGACGGTCGTATTTTTTTCAATTGTGGAAAGAAGGCGGTCGTTTGGAATGACGATGATTGCGTCGACTTCCTTGCGAAGTTCATCGAGCGCCGTTTCGGCGATTTTGCTGCGCTGCTGGCCTTCGAAGTAGAAAGGTTTTGTGACGATTGCGACAGTGAGAGCGCCGAGTTCTTTCGACGTGCGGGCGACTGAAGGAGAAGCACCCGAGCATGTTCCGCCGCCCAATCCGCCGGCGATGAAAACCATATCGGCACCTTTGATGACTTCCTGAATGTCTTCTTTTGATTCCTCGACTGCGCGTTTTCCGATTTCAGGATTCATTCCCGTGCCGAGTCCGCGCGTCAAATTTTTACCGATATGAATTCGTTTTTTTGCGAGAGAGTGGTGGAGGTCCTGCGAGTCCGTGTTGATAGCAATAAAATCAACCCCTTTGACCTTTGAATTGATCATGTGGTTGACTGCGTTTTTCCCCGAACCTCCGATTCCGAGGACTTTGATGCGGGCAAAAGCTTCTATTTCCGGTGTGATGTTGGGCATGTTATACAGCTATGTCTGGCGACGCCGCGTGGAATATCCACAAAGCGCCTTTTCGCTACTAATCTCTCGGGCAAACTTGTACCAAACGCTAGTTAGGTCAATGATATCAAAGTGTCTTTAAAAAAGAAAGGGGCGACGCGGTATTACGGAAGAAACTGCCGAATCCAGCTCGTGAAGCTTTTGAGCGCTGTTCCCGCGGCGCGAGTGCCCGAACCTCCGACAGTGTCGCCGCCTTCCGCGGATGCGCCGAATATACAAAGTCCGTAGGCCACTGCCCACGTCGCATCGCGGTATGTCTGCTTGTCGCGGGTACGTTCGTTTGAGGATTTTTCAGCGACTCCCGCTGTTTTGTCCGAAGTTTTCGCTGTGGTCCGTTCCTGCCAATGAATGCTGCCGACGCGTGACGGCAACCGCAATGATGCTCGTGCAAGATCCTCAATCGTGCCGAGCCCCGCGCCGCCGCCGGTGATGATGATGCCGGCAGGGAGTAGTCCACTGCGGCTGATTTTTTTTAAATGTGCGTCGATCAATTCGAAAATATCCGACAAACGCGCATCAATGATTTCCTCCAATTTTTTGCGCGGATACGAACCTCCGGTGATTGCTCCGATTTTGACCTGTTCCGCTTCTTCGAGGGGAACTTTCAAGCCGAGGGCGATATCATTGGTAATGTCAGTCGAACCGATGGGAAAAACTTCCAGCGATATCGGCATGTTGTTTTCGAATACGGCGATTGACACCGTTTCGGCTCCAATGTTGGCCAAAATACAGCCGGCGATTTTCTGCGTTTTGGAAAGCGTGACGAGGCCGGCGGCGACGGGCGCGGCCATGACGTCCTGGACGCGAACGCCGGCCTCTTCGATCGTCGCGATCAAATCATTCAGATGCCGCTCGAGGCAAGTTATGAAAAGCGTCTTGACTTCGAGTTTGCTCGCCTTCATTCCCTCAGGATTTCCGAGAACCGGCTTGCTGTCGATTTTATATGAAAGGGGAACCTCGTGAAGGATTTTTCGGTTGACCGTGACGGATGAGGGAAGATCCTTGCGGCACTGGTCGTTTAGTTTTTGCAAATCAAGGGCCGTGATTTCCGAATCCGCGCGCGAAACGATTATCGAAGAAGTCGAAGTGAAACTGCCGAGGCCGACGCCTCCGACGGAAACGAATGCGCGCTTTACCTTTGTTTCAGCCCGCTGTTCAGCCTGGTCGAGTGCGGCCCGGACGCTTTTTGCAACTTCGCGTACATTAGTAATGTATCCATGGCGGAGGCCGCGCGATTCGGCCGTACCCGTACCGATGACTTTAGGATAGCCTCCGTCCTCGCCCGTCGTCGAGATAACCACCTTTACATGGTATGTTCCGATATCGATTCCGGTGATTGTTTGGAGGCGTGACATTGTGGCGCTAGACGCCGAATTTCTTGCGGAAGCGGCGCTCTATGCGTTCCATTGTACTACTATGGTCGAATCCTTTCAAATGCACGCAACCGTGGATAAAGAGGAAGGCCAGAAAATTTTCATACGTCCGGTCGAATTTTTTCGCCTCTTTTTTTGTCTCGGTTAGGCAAATGTACATTTCACCCTCATTTTTTGAAAGAGGAAAGCTGAGAATGTCAGTCGGTTTGTTAATATTGCGATACATCCGGTTCAATTTTTTCATGTGCGCCGCGGAAACGATTGCGAGGGACAGCTCATATTTTTTTCCGAGCACTGAATTTTTTATATTCGAAAAAGCCAAGCGCGGGAGCTTGGCTTTTGTTGTGTTTGAGATCGAGAGCATTTAAATTTAAACCACTTGGCGCAACTGCTTATCGGCTGAAGCGGGCTGGCTTTTCAGGCATCTTTCCGAGTTTGATCAATTCCTTGATATTTTCCTTGCGCTTGATGCCTTCGAGAGTTTTCATCTTTACTTTGTACGGAGAAAGTACGCGGCTGGCATATCGGATGCCGCGGACGCGTGGCAAAACGCCAGAGCCCTGGACGCGCTTCGTGAAGCGTCGGAGGACGCTGAGGTTATTTTCGTTGGGATTTCTCGATACTTCTACGTTTGTCATGTGCGGGCAATGGTAGCATAGGGTCGAAGTCCGCGCAAGTCCGGGCAAACCGAAAACGGAAGTTATTTCATCAGTTTCTTCATATGTCCGGCCAGTTCGGTCAAAGGCACCGAATTTTGGGCATGTGTTTCGGTATCGCGGACGAGAACGCATTTTTCAAGGGCTTCCTTCTGGCCCATAATAATAGTGTAGGGAATATGGTTTTTTTCTATCATTGAAACTTGGGCGCCGAGGCGGTCCTTCGCCAGCGATTGATAAATCGGAATTTTTGCTTCGCGGAGCAGTTCCAAAACGCCCAGAGACAGCAGTTTCGATTCAAAACCGAGCTGAACGAACGATATCTGCGGACGGCGGACCTTCTTCACTTCTTTTCGCAAGTCAGCGTGATTGCCTTTTATGAGAAGGGAAAGACCGACGCCCTGCACTTCGCGCTTCATGCCGATTTTTTTTGCCAGGCCGTCATAGCGGACGCCGATTGCCAAAACGCGGTGGCCGGCGCTTTTTCCACTTTTGTCCGCAGCAAAATCCTCGTCGATGATTGTGAAAATCGTTTCGGTACAGTATTTTCGGTTGCTGATCAGATTGTTGTTGATGCTGTAGGGGATGTCGAGCTTTTCGAGATACTCGAGGACTTCCTTGAAATGATTGCGGCTCGCTTCGGTCAAAAACGTCACCGATTTTGGGGCATCCTCATTTGTTTTTTGACATTTCTCATCGGTGCAGGAAAGGAGGGCGAATGGGTCTTTTTTCAGAAGCTGACGGCATTCGGCGTGCATGTCGTTCAGATTTTTCCGGTAATACGCCGTGAGATCGCGGGTGAATTTTGCAATTGAATCCTTGTCGCCGATGCTGTTGATTTCCACCGAGATATTTTTGTAACCTTCGTCGGCAAGCATTGCCCGCGCAGTATGGATGAGCGTCGCTTCCGCGATGCTTTTGCTTGCACCGATGATTTCGAGGTCGGCATAGCGCGGATAGTTGGTTCCCAATTTTTTGATTGTCGAAGAGACGACCTGAGATTGTTTTTTGAAGGGATCCTTGAAATAAAACATCACCGGCTGTGTCATGTTCTGCATGTTATTCTCTTCGTACATGCGCAGGAGCGCTACTTTTTCCTCCACATGAAGCGGCAGATGATTGTGCTGTTCGCGGTCGTCGATGAAGTCGCCTTCGAGAAGCGCCTTTGCGCGGTCAAGGTCGATTTTTTTAATTTCGGGACTTTTCGATGGATGAAAACCGTAATGGACGGCTGTTTCGCCGATCTTGTCGAGATGGCTGTGCTCTATGAATCGCGGATCTGTTTTTTTGCTGTTTTTGCCTTTTGTTTTGCTCATGTTTTTTATTGATTTTCCCGCGTATGCCGGCCTATTTTCCGAGCACCGTATCGCGGCCGGGAAATACCGCGAGGGTCGACGGCGGAAGCAGTCGCAAAATCGGCCTGCCGACGATATTCGCGCGCGGAACCGGACCCCAGACGCGCGAGTCGGAACTCTCGTTTCTGTTGTCGCCCATGACGAAATATTGGTCGGGACCGAGAGTCGTCGTGTAGTTGTCGTACGAGCGATGCTCGGCAGATACGTATGGTTCCAAGAGGGCAATTCCAGATGAACTGCCTTCCGGATGCTGCGCATTATATATGGTAACGAGGCCGTTAGTGATTGAAACGGTTTCGCCCGGCAAACCGATGACCCTCTTTATGAAGAAGATGCTCGGATCCTTCGGATAGCGGAAAATGATCACGTCGCCGCGTGCCGGATTTTCAAAATGATAGCTGAGTTGGTCGACAATCAGGTATTGCCCGTTTGCGAACGTAAAATCCATGGATTCGCCGGAGACAATGAACGGGTCGGCCACAAAAGTGCGCACCGGAATGATGATGATGAGGGCGATGATGACGAATTTTACGATTTCCCAGAGGAAATTTTCTTTTTTCGGCGAAGTTTGCTGGGTAACGGGCGGAATCCCGTTCGAATTTTGCTGTAAATTAGTTTCGTCCGGGTTCATAGAGTTTTGATTGCTGAATTATAGTGGCAAAGGTCGCTTGACACAAGACTTCGATGCGTGTCGCAACGCTCTTTATTTATTTCCGCAAAACTTTTTGTTCCGTAATTTTTCATATATAATGTGCGCATGTCATTTATTATCGTCGGACTCGGCAATCCTGGTCAGGAATACGAGGGAACGCGGCACAACACCGGTCGCGACATGCTTTTTGCCTTGGCGAAATCGATCGGAGCGGTTGGGAATGCCGGTGAATTCAAGGCCGATAAAAAAGTGCGGGCGCTTGTTGCGAAGGGCGAAGTCGGAAAAGGCAAAGCTTCGGAATCCGTCACGCTCATCGCTCCGGAAACTTTCATGAACAAATCGGGATTGTCGGTCGGGCCTTTGATCAACGGAATAGGTGCGGCGACGAAACCGAATTTGAAGAAAGCCGAAAAACTCATTGTCATTTATGATGACTTTAATTTGCCGATCGGTTCGATCCGAGTTTCATTCAATCGGAGTTCCGGAGGGCACAACGGTTTGGAATCGATCATAAAAGCTGTGAAGACCGAAGCATTTATCCGTGTCCGCGTCGGCGTCGCTCCCGAAAAAGCCAACGGCACCGCAAAAGTCCCGCACGGCGAAAAAGAAATCGAAAAATTCATTCTTTCTCCATTCAAACCGGCCGAAGCCCTCGAACTGAAAAAAGTTTCAAAGCTCGTAATCGGCGCAATCGAAACCATCATCCTCGAAAGTCGCGAAAAAGCCATGAGTATCTATAATGCAAACTAAATGAAATATCTCGGCAGGGGATGGCAGTATACAGTTTACGATCTTGGAAACGGCAAAGTATTGAAAAAATACAATACGCGACTCCAAGCTTATTCGATTATGTTTCGACAGACTTTTCCCTGGACCAGACATCCGATTTGGAAGTTGCCAAAATATTATAGGGGATGCAGAAATACAGCGCTCGATTCGATTAAGAAAATTAAGGAAACAAAAATGGATACGGCGCTTTTCGGAAATCCTAAAGTTTTAAACCAACTTGATTACGAACAGGATAAGGCGATCCCCTTGCACGTTTATTTCAAGAAGCTTTCGCTTGATGAAGGCAAGAAAAAGATTGATGAATTTATATCGTTAAATCAAAAATTCATTAAAAATCGCCTTATTGATAAAAGTTTTCTCATCGGAAAAAATTACGGTATCAATTCGAAGGGAGAAATAATTCTCATCGATATCGGAGAATTGTACTCAAGCGATGAATCAATCAAAAGACAAATTGGATTAAAACCCTGGGACATTTATTACGTCACTTCAACAATACCAAAAAGATTCCGCAGTTACTTTGTTGAAGAAATGAATAAAAATATTGAGTTTTGTTAATGGATACGGCGAAGAACATAGAAACAAGAAAACCCATACCACATGTTGGAGAGGAACTCTCGGAGGACGCGAAGGCGTCTGAGAGTGAGGCAACTCTTCAACAGAAGAGTATGCCGTTTCCTCGAAAACATGTGATATGGGGGTTTCTTTGACTCTATTTCTTTACTGCCGCATCCTTGTTCACAAAACTCAATGCCATCTTCTGATCCTTTGCGTCGAACAGACTGATCTTGAAGGTGTATGTTTTGCCGAGCTCGAGTGCCTTGCGGAGTTTTTCCTCGGAGCCGAATTCGCTGACATGGACGAGACCTGCGATACCTTCCTCAATCGATGCCAATGCGCCGTGCTTGTTGAACTTGATGACGACGCCTTCGACGACTTTGTCCTTCTTGTATTTCTTGCCCGCTTCGGTCCAAGGGTTTTCCTTGAGTGCCTTGATCGAGAGGGAAATCTTGTTTTCCTTTATGTCGATGATTTTTACGCGGACATGGTCGCCGACTTTGTAGAAGAGACGAGGATCCTCAACGAGTGACCAGTCAATTTCGCTGATATGAACGAGACCTTCGAGGCCGTCCTCGATTTTGACGAATACGCCGAAATCAACGATGCCTGTGACGGTGCCTTCAAACTCATCGCCGACTTTGTATTTGCCGACAATCTTTTCCTTGTCCTTGACCTCAGTTCCCGGAGTTTTTTCCGAGAAGATGAGCTTGCCTTCCTTTGGAAGCGCGGAAATAATCGCGACTGAAATTTTCTTGCCAACGAGTTTTTTCAATTCGTCGAGAATGCGGTCTTTGTCGCCGTCAACCACGCGAGGGTAGTGCTCGGGCTTCAACTGCGAGGCGGGAAGGAATCCAGAGATGCCCTGCCATGCAATGATGAGTCCGCCCTTGTTTGCTTCGAGAACAGGGAGTTCGAGAATTTTCTTTGACTTGATCGCTTCTTCAGCTTCGCTCCAGATCAATGCCTGGCGAGCTTCCTTGAGCGACAATTCGATATAACCCTCGGCATTATTCGTGTCGACGACTTTTGCTGCGACGATGTCGCCGATGGCAATTTTCTTTATGATGTCGCGGGCCGTAATAAATTCCTTTCCGTAGATAATACCGGTGCCGAGAGGGGCGAGGTCGATGTAGACCGCCGACTTCTCTATATTAATGACCGGACCTTCGACGATGTCGCCCTCGATCGGAGGATTTTTCATTCCTTCGACGAGCTTGCCCATGACGCTGTTTTTCTTCGAAAGGTTCGCGGCCGTTTCTTCGGCAGATTCCGCTTTCTTCGGGCGCTTTTCTTTTTTCTCTGATTTAACTGTTTGCTTTTCGGTTTTTACTGTTTTTTCGGTAGCTACTGCTTTTTCTTCTTTAACCTCTGATGCTGTTTCTTTTGTTTCATCTTTCGAGCCTGAAACGAGCTTTTCCTTCAATTTTTTAAACATTTTTTGGTGCGCCGGTCCGCTTTTTATTAATAAAGCAAATGTTGCGGGGTTACGTGCGCGTCGGGATACTATAGCTTAGCGGGGGAGTTTTGTCTATTTTTATAGTTTTCTCAAATACGCCACCCAAAAATTGCGTTTGTAGGAACGTCCGGCGAATTTCGTGTAGTGGGTTTCTTTTTCAAGATGAAGAATTTCGAAACGCGCATGCGCAGGTGATGCGGTGGCAACAGGAATCCCACCATTCGTATACGTCGCGATGAAATCTTCGCGGGTGAAGACTCGCTCGGACAGATTCATCTCGGGCAATATATATGTGTCGTTTTCGCGGCCGGGATTTGAAACAAGAAGTGCCGCCGCGTTCTTGTCGCCGTCCTTGCAGAGTGCGCGCACGAAAAAATATCCGCCCATTTTTAAAATCCTGTGGACTTCACTTACGTAGAGAGTGCGCTCCTTTTCGGAAAGAGAATTCGAAGACGTGACGTCGAGCGCGACGTCAAACGAATGGTCGGCGAAGGGAAGTGCTTCGCCGATGCTGCGATGCTCGAACGTGGCCTGCGTCGCGCCGATTTTTTCCTGTTCGGCTAATTCGTGCGCGCGAAATCGCGCCTGTTTCAATGCGGTCTCGGAAATGTCGATGCCGACTACACTATTTCCAAAATCCAACCCCGCGATGTAGTTGCTATTTTTGCCGTTGCCGCAACCGAGGTCGATAGCGCGTATGTTTTCGAGCGGCAATTTTTGTTCGCGCCGTAGCCAGCGGAGAAAATCCTTCACGGACGTTTGCGGTTCATGACTGCCGGTGACGAGCCGTGGATTTTGGTATTCCTTCTCCCACACATTTTTTTGCATCATATTAGAATAGCAAATCGCCGCAAGTTTGCAATTTTACATTTTATATTGTATAACGTGCGGAAAGGAAGGTGCGCAGTTCTTTGAGATAGTGTTCGAAATAGTGCCTGAATTGCGGAATTGCGCGTCCAAAACCATAAACCCCAAACGACCCAGGAAGGAGCGACTCTTGAAAAAACCAAGTAAAAACATATTGATAATTACCGGCCCTTCGGGAGTCGGAAAGACGGTTGTTGAAGAGCGGTTATGTTCGGAAGAGGGTTGCAAAACCTCCGTTTCCGTCACCACCCGCAAACCGCGTCCCGGTGAAATTGACGGAGTCCACTATCATTTCATTTCGCGCCAGATGTTCGAAATAATGGTTGCCCGCGACGAATTTTTGGAATGGGCGGAAGTCCACGGCGAATATTACGGCACCCAATTGGGTCCCGTCCTCGACGCTTTGGCTGAAAATTCCGTCATCATCCTCACCATTGACGTCAAGGGACACAAATCGGTGCGTGCCTACAAGGACGATAAAATAACCAGCCGGATCGTCAGCGTGTTTCTTCTGCCGCCTTCGATGGAGGAACTCCGGCACCGGCTGTTGGGTCGCGGCGACGTTGATTCGGCTACGGCCCATCGGCGTCTCGAACGCGCAAAGGAAGAGCAAAAGCACGCCAACGAATTCGATTATCGCGTCGTCGCGTGCAACAAGCAATATACATTTGAACAGCTTTGTCGCATCATCAAGGAGAATGTGCATTGAAATGCGGCGACAGTGAATTCATGAAATTTACAGCGCTCGGATCGAAAGACTCGGGCGTTTTTTTTATTTTCTTTTTTCCAGAAACGCTTTTGCGGTTATTGCGTATTCTTCAATAATATTCAACAGGAAAATTTCCCTTGAAATTGAAGATGTTTTCCCGACGATGTTTTTTGCATCTTCATAACATGCGATAATTTCTCGTGCCGGAGTCACGAGTCCGTTTTTAATCTGGCCTGTCACCCGCGTGCCTATTCCATTCTTCAGATCGTCTTGCCAATCGCGGATGTCATCGGACATTTGCTTGACGAATATATAGTCTCTAAAAAGCCGGACGAACCGTTTCATTTCCGATCCGTCCGGAGAAATTCCGCTGTGAGCAAGCGCAAGAATGGAAGGCACCATCAAGCCGATTGATTTATCAACGATTTGTTTTTTCGGGGGAATCGCGGTCTGCTTTTCAAGCATTTCGGCGCAGTCCATCGTATCGAACAGTTCCTGGCACAAGCGCCAATTTTTTCGGACTGCCGTTTTTCCGCAGACCACAACCAATTCCCGATGGAACATATTTGCCAGCGGAAGCAAATCCACATTTTCTTTTTCGTCAATGATCCGGTCGTATATCGTATACGCCAGCCAGCCATAGAGGCTTATCAAACCGTACGAACTTTCCAAGGACGAAGAGGTAATGCGATACGGCATAAGCAGTATCTCTTTGAACGGGTCATTCGCGAATATTTTTTTCAGCATGCGAAGCGCTTCCGAGTGGAGCGGGTTTGGCAAAAATTCGCAGCGTTTTTGCGCCGTTGATTGCATTTCCTTCAGCAGGTCGGCTTCTTTTTCATGAAGGGAGATGGCCTCTCCGCATGATGCCAGGGTAAATGCAGCGGAAGACGCGTAGTGTTTTTTGCCACCAGTGATTTTTTCAATATAGAGGGGTTCTTTTTCAATTTGTGTGGTTGCTCCGTAATTTGAATCAAGACGATTTTTTATTTTTTCGATAAGACGGTCAACGGTGCTGAAGTTCGCAGAGAGGTGTGCCAGCGCGCACGCCGCCAGGGCAATTTTGGTGAGGGAAATACCATTCGGTTCTGTTTCGGCTTTTTCTACGCAATCCATGATTTTCCAAATGAGCGTGTTTCGTTTCAAACCGCGGTAATTTCTGGCAATGAAATAGTAGGAAAGAAGGGGATTGTGATAATAATTTGAGCGCAGGACGTTTGATTCCAGGCATTCATCAATATATCGCGTTACTTGCGGAATTTCGATTTTGAAAAGCGAGTAAAAGCAGGAAACATTCGCGTTCACAACCGGATCAATGTCCCGCCACACGCCGTCGACCCATGTGAAGTAAGGACCGCCTGTTTTGGACGCCGAACGTATCAGGACATTTGCGGCATTGTCGAGCGCATCCCTCATAATTATTTCAGGCTTTATTTTTAACAGCGCAATCAGCGAGCAGAACGTATCGTCAAGGTCGTCGGGATATTTTTTTCCGGAATTTTCATATCTTTCACGCGGATAATAATTCCATGACCATTTTGCGCTTTTTTGCAGGAGGATATAATCGGCGGTTTTCCGCATCATTCCGGGCGGCGTTTCCATTTCAGAGAGACAATATCCCATCAATGCATTGATGAAATTATTTTCAGCCCAAGAGCCGTCTTCATTTTGAAGTTTTTTGAGCCGCGTCACTATAAGCCGGATATGCCGGTCGATTTTTCTTTGTTCCATGTGTTTTGATTTAAGGAAGCTAAGGGCACACTTACGCGTACACTTATGCCTGTTTACAGAGGAAATGAAATGGTAAAACGGGTTTCTGCGTTCGGTGTGCTCTCTACGCTTATTTTTCCCTTAAGTCCTTCTTCGACGATGCTTTTTACGGTGGAAAGGCCGACACCGATTCCTTTGTCCGACGATTTTGTGCTGAAGAATGCCTTAAAGATTTGGGGAATATTTTTGGGAGGAATTCCCGGACCGTTATCCGATACGATAATGAAAGCGGAGTCCTCCTTTCGGAACAGTTCAATGTCGATTGTCTTTCCGTTTTCGTCGTGTTTGTCCGGAGCCGTCTCATGCGCATCAATCGCATTTGATACGAGATTCAAAAAGATTCTCTGAAAGTATATTGCGCTTATGTGCGTGAATACATTATTGTCGGATTTTACCCGTATGAGAACCTGCGCGTTGCGGGCCTTGTGTTTAAGAATTTCCAGCGTAGCGTACAGTTCGTCGGTGACGGAAATTCTTTTTTCCTGGACAGCTTCAGCGTTATTGTTTTGAGGGCCGCTGTGTCTGATGTAATTTCTGATCAGATTCATGAAACTTCCCATTTTATGCGAGGCCGCCACGGCAATTTGCAGATATGCCCGTGCCTCGTGTGCTTCAGGCAGGTCAACATTCCGTAATTTTTCCATGTGAAGAGCGACCGATGACAACGGCGTCATCAGATCGTGAAAGATTCCCTGTGAAAGCTTGCCGAATTCGGCAATACGCGAAATGTCAGCCATTCTTTCCGCCTGCGCCTTGTGAAGTTCGTCAGTCCGTTCTTTCACTTTTATTTCAAGAAGATCGCGTTCCTCCGCCAGCGCGCGTTCCGAAGACCGTGCCCGATCGAGGGATTTTTGAATTTCGCGGTTCGACAGCCAGGACAGAGCGGCGATGAATACTAGTATTCCGGCATACGCAATAACGTCGGTTGATTTCAATCCCTCATATTTCCACGGGAGAACACCGAGCGAATATATTTCGTGAACCGAGAGCGCGGTGAGGCTTATGATGACCAGTCCGGATACCAAAAAGCCAAAGCTCGAACCTATCAATATGCTTGCCGTCACTGATATCAATGCAAACGACAAAAGAATTGCCGGCAGACTGACGCCCCAATGCCATCCTCCGTATAATGCGCCAGTACCGTAGAGACCTATGATCGTGTATGAAACTGCACGCGCGTATCCGCGTTTGGAAGCGATGAACATAAGTACGCACGCGACAACGATCAACGTGAAGGTTGTCCAGGGGATTCCGTGGTAATGCGGAAATTGCCGGATGCTGTTCCATAGTATTGTTGCGTCGAGGAAAGAAAGGAGAAGTATGGAGAATAGCAGAATAATATTCAGAATCAGTTCGCGCCGGCGCGCATCTTCGTCGTTTGATGTAGGTGCGACGAGTGCGAGTATCATTGCGGGAATACGCGCCTTAAAAACGCGTGTTCCCGCCCTGAGCAAATCTGTCATTTTCCGTGTTATTTCCATGAGTTCGATTCAGTCATTGCTTAATCGTTCCACGGCGCGAATTCGCCGGCATCGTCATCGCCCGCATCGATTGATTTTTTCACTGTTTCGTCTGAAATTTTTGTCTGTTCAATATTCATTTTCTTGCAAAAAATTGGCTGATAAAATTATGTCCGACTTTTATTTCATAATCCTTGCCAGTATAAACAATGGGGTATGAAGGATTTATAAAAAAGTCATAAAATTTTGATAAAATTTGCGCGGGACTTCATTCTTCAAACTATGTCAATGTCGTTGTAATGGTTCATTATTCATTAATGCTATAACCGCGTCCGGGCACGTTCCGGATCAGGTCTTTTTTCCGCCCGACATTTATTTTCTTGCGCAAATTGAGGATGTGCGATTCTATGGTGTTGGAAAACGGATCACTTTCGGCACTCCAGACGCGTTCCATGATGACGCTCCGCGACAATACCATTCCCGGATTTTTCATCAGGAAATGAAGCAGATTAAATTCCTTTCTCGTCAGGTAAATGCCGGTTTGCCCGCGCAGGACCGTTTGTTTTTCTCCGTCGAGCACAAGATCGCCGACACAAAGCATGTTTGATTCTATTTTGTGCGGCCGGCGCGCTACTGCGCGGACGCGTGCGCGCAATTCCTTGAATGAAAAGGGTTTTGTCATATAATCGTCCGCGCCTTTTTCCAGGGAGTTGACTTTATGATAAATTTCGCCCATGACGGAGAGAAAAATGATGGGCGTGGTTTTTCCGGCGGCCCGAATTTCGTCGCAAATAATTCCTCCATTTTTCTTCGGAAGGGAATAGTCCAGAATAATGACGTCATATTCATTCGTGCGCGCCAAATACGATCCGTCGGCGCCATTGTCCGCAGTGTCCACCGTTGACGACTCCGCTTCAAATCCGTCCCGCAAAAACTCCCGCATTTCAGGATCGTCTTCAACGATTAATATCTTCATGCTGAGCATTATAGTTTATGCACAGCGTAAAAGCGATGTATACGCTGAATAACTTTCACGATTTCTTTATCAAAATTTTATCTTTATTTTATAAAGATTTTATCCCGCGTATGGTATGCTTATTTCAAGCCATATTTGCCATGCAACCGCTCATTCATCATTTTCCACATATAATGCCGGTAGGGGCCTTTATCGCCCAATTTCAAGCCATACTTCAGCACGGCGGCTATTGGCTGATTGCCGCGGCATCGGTTTTGGAATCGATTCCGCTCCTCGGTACTATCATTCCGGGACATACAATCGTCATTATCGGAGGGTTTTTTGCCAAGCTCGGTTTCCTCAATATATATGCAGTCGCCGGCATCGCGGCGGCGGGATCGATTCTCGGCGATCTCATCGGATATTTTTTGGGAAAGAAATACGGATTGTCGCTCATCACAAAATGGGGCAAATATTTTTTGTTGAGACAGGAGAATATCGACAAAGCCCGAACGCTCATTGAACGCCACATGGGCAAGGCTCTTATTATCGGGCGCTTCAATCCGGTGGCGCGTTGCTTCACGCCGTTTCTGGTCGGCGCGGGCGGAGGGAAGTGGAAAATGTTTTGGATTTACGACATCATCGCCGGAATCAGCTGGGCAATCATATCGGTCGGCATCGGATATATTTTCGGAGCAAGCTATCACTTGATTGCCAGCTTCATCGGCGAATTCACGACCATTGGCATCGCCATCGCGATATTGATAGGTCTGGGATATTACTTTGTGAACAGAAGCAGGCATTTGTTTTCCCGGCATGATTTGTATCTCCTGTTCACGAGCCTTTTTTCCGTGATCATTTTTTTCAAGAGCGTCCAGGACATTTTTTCGCGCCAGCCAATTTTCGTCAACTTGGATGTCGCGATGAATATGGCCATGGCGCGTCACGTTGTTCCATTTTTAGTGGAGTTGTCGAAAATAATCAGCGATGTTCTGTCTCCGTTGGTACTGTGCATTGTCGCCGCGCTTTTCGCCGTCTGGTTTTTGGCCAAAAAGCGTCGGCATTATCTGCATATTTTAATTTCCGCATTTCCGGTCGGTCTCGTTTTCGATTATGTTTTAAAAAATGCCATTCAAAGGCCGCGTCCGGTTGACATGCTTGTTCACGAGCCGGGTTTCAGCTTTCCGTCTGGGCACGCCGTGGCTATTGCACTTTTCTGTACATTGATGATTTATTATTTCGCGCGATCCATTAAAAATCGCCACTGGAGAGATACGTTCATAGTCGGAAATTTTTTTCTCGTCGTGCTTGTCTGCGCCGCCCGCGTATATTTGAACGTCCACTGGTTCAGCGACGTGCTCGCCGGCGCATCATTCGGAGTTTTTTGGGCGACCCTTTCGATATTGATCGTCCGTTATCTCGAAGGTCTGTCGCAGGGTAGGGGCGCAGAGGAGATCAAAATAGACCATATAAAAGCCGAAATGGCAGTTGAAGAATAAGGCGAAATTTGTTAGGATAATCGAATGGTCATAACCTATTTTGGCGCTGAATTTTTCAAGGTCCAGTTCGGGGATATTACCCTGGCCTTTAATCCCGTCTCCAAGGATTCAAAAATAAAGCCGTCCCGTTTCGGGGCCGACATCGTTTTGGTCTCGACGTATCACGAGGATTTCAACGGCATCGATCAGGTGACGCATGGCGACAAAAAACCATTTGCGATAAGCGGCCCGGGCGAGTATGAAGTGAAGGGCGTTTTTATAAAAGGGTTGGCGAGCGAATCTGGCTATGGACAAAAAACCTCCGAAAAATCGGCTGAAAAACCTCTCGTCAATACTATATATACGGTATCGCTCGAAAATATGAATCTCTGTTTTTTGGGCGCGATCAACAATGCCGAACTGGCAAATGAGACCGTCGAAGCTCTTGATGAGATAGACATTCTGTTTGTGCCGATTGGAGGCGAGGGCGTGCTTGATGCGGCGAAGGCATACAAATTTGCGGTATCACTCGAACCCAAACTGATCATTCCAATGCATTATTCGACGGCCGGCGCGGATATGGGCGCTGCGAATGCATTGAAGGCTTTTCTGAAGGAGGCAGGCGAGAATCCGGCACCGGTTGCAAAACTGACCCTGAAGAAAAAAGATCTCGAGGGCAAGGAAGCCGATGTCATTGTATTGGAGTCCAGCAAGGAGTAATATATGAGCAATTAAAACCAATCAAAATGATGGACAAACTTGAACAATTAAGAGCCAAGCCGGATCATATAAAGCGCATGATTGCGGCGGGCGTTGCCGGGGGAATAACCCTGGTCATCATTGTTTTTTGGATTGTTTCGCTTTCCGTTTCAAGCGGTTCGTCGGCAATGGCTGATAATGCTTCGGCTCAAATTGCCGCGTCGCCATTTTCGACTCTTTCCGCGAGCGTCGAGGACGCTTTTGTTCCCGTCGGCGCCGCTTTCGAACGGATGATGGGTTATTTCAGCGGAACGCAGGCTACTTCTTCAAACGCCATTCAAATGTATTCGCCGGCCGAAGCACAGGCCGCAGCCTCACAAAATCAATCCGCGCAAATGAATACGGTTAACCAATAATATAGAATACGGATATGGCAAAAGGAAAAAATACAAAAAGCGAATTAGCGCCGGTCGAACCGGTTCCTCGAGACCCGGCTCTTGGCATTGTTGCCAGAAATATTACGACGGAAATGCGCGAGTCGTATTTGGATTACGCGATGTCCGTCATTACCGCGCGCGCCTTGCCGGACGTCCGCGACGGATTGAAACCGGTGCATCGCCGCATTTTATACGCCATGCATGAAAAAGGCCTGACTGCTTCCGCAAAATTCCGAAAATCGGCCGTGGTCGTCGGAGACGTGCTCGGTAACTATCATCCGCACGGCGATGTTGCCGTGTACGATTCCATGGTTGTGATGGCTCAGGATTTTAAAATGCGCTATCCGTTGATTTCCGGACAGGGAAACTTCGGAAACATCGACGGAGACTCTGCGGCGGCTATGCGATATACCGAAGCAAAAATGTCGCGCCTCTCCGCTGAACTTTTAAAGGACATTGAAAAAGACACGGTTGATTTTCGTCCGAACTACGACGGCACGCGTAAGGAGCCGATCGTTTTGCCGACAGCTGTTCCGAATTTGCTGTTGAACGGAACGCTCGGCATTGCCGTCGGTATGGCGACGAACATCGCTCCGCACAATTTGTCCGAAGTCGTTGACGCGACCCAGCATTTGCTCGAAGACAAAGACGCGACGACCGAAGATTTGCTTAAATTTATAAAAGGCCCTGATTTTCCGACGGGCGCAATCATGTACGGCGAAAAGGACATTCAGCACGCCTACACGACCGGCCGCGGCGGCATTGTCGTTCGTGGAGAAGCCGAAATTACCGAGGACAAGAAAGGACAATTCCAAATCATTATCACTTCGATTCCATATCGCGTGAACAAGGCTGAGTTGATCATGAAAATTGCGGATCTCGTCCGCGACAAAGTTTTGGAAGGCATCCGCGCCCTTCGCGACGAATCCGACAAGGACATGCGCATCGTCATCGAATTGAAGCAGGGCGCGCATCCCGAAAAAGTTCTCAATTATATATACAAGCATACCCAGCTCGAAGACACTTTTCATGTGAATACCGTCGCGCTCGTGCATGGCGTGCCGCAGACGCTTTCATTGAAGTCGATTCTCGAAGAATTCATTTTGCACCGCGTCGAAGTCATCCGCCGCCGAACGCAGTTCGATTTGAATGCCGCCGAAGCGCGCGAACATATTTTGCTCGGCCTCAAAAAAGCCCTCGACCATATCGACGAAATCATCAAATTGATCCGCGCGTCAAAAGACGTTCCCGAAGCCCAAGCCGGCTTGATGAAGAAATTCAAATTTACGGTTTTGCAGGCGAATGCCATTTTGGAAATGCGTCTCTCGAAATTGGCGGGTCTCGAGCGCAAGAAAGTTCTCGATGAATTGGCGGAGGTACAGGCCCTGATCGAAGAATTGAAAAGCATTCTCGCGAGCGAGAAAAAAGTTCGCGGCATCATCAAGACTGAACTCACCGATATCCGCGCAAAATACGGCGACGAGCGCCGCACGAAATTGGTCCGACACGGCTTAAAAGATTTCAATCCTGAGGACCTAATTGCCGACGAGGAATCAGTGCTTGTCCTGACAAAAGGAGGCTATATCAAACGCACAAATCCCGACGAATACCGAAAACAGAAGCGCGGCGGCGTGGGTGTGGTTGATCTTGATACAAAAGAAGAAGACTTCATTTCACATTTGGTTTTCGCCTCGACGCACAATGATTTGCTTTTCTTTACCGACAAAGGCAAGGCGTATCAGATAAAAATGTACGATATTCCGGAAGGCAAGCGTGCGACAAAGGGCAAATCGGTCATGAATTTCCTGTCGCTTTCCGACGGCGAAAAAATTACATCGATTTTGCCGATGCCGAAAGACAAGAAAACCGCGGAAGGCCTGGCCCTCATGATGGTTACGAAAAACGGAACCGGAAAGAAATCGTCCGCGAAACATTTCCATGATGTGCGACGATCCGGTCTGATTGCGATTACTCTCGACGAAGGCGACGAACTCATCTCTGTTTCATTTGTATCAAAAAATGACAGCATTGTGATTGCGACGAAGGAAGGCCAGTCGATCCGATTCGATGAAGCTGATGTCCGGGAAATGGGACGCAGTGCCGCCGGCGTGCGCGTCATCCGCCTCACCGAAGCCGATCCGAAAAAGAAAATCGAGGCCGATGCCGTAATTTCCGCCGACGTTGTTTCAAAAGACGCCAAAAATCCCGCATTGTTCGTCATGGGGGCAAACGGTTACGGCAAAAAGACCGCACTTTCCGAATACAAAGTCCAGAATCGCGGCGGTTCCGGTATTCTTACTATGAATATCACCCCAAAAACAGGCACACTCATGGGTGCGCGTGTCGTCACCGACGATGAAACCGAAGTCGTAGCCATGTCCAAAAAATCCCAAGTCATCCGCGTCGATCTCGCCGAAATACCAACCTTGAGCCGCGCAACGCAGGGTGTCCGCGTCATGAAACTCCGCGAAGGGGATTCGCTTGCGAGCTTGATTTGTCTGTAATTTTTCCTTTGGAATATGTTAAAAATCAATTTTTTACCAGATTCGGATCTCGAAGATGTCTCGGAAGCTATTAGCCAGTATCAGGCCATTTGGGATTCAGACGGAGAAAAAATCGTAAAAGCTTGGGAAGATGTCACCGGTTATAAATTTAAGGAGACTTTTATAAACGCAACCATTTGGGGCGGCAGAGGAGGCCATTCAAGTCCTCTCGCTCTTACTGCGTGGAGAAAGTCGATTGATGATAAAAAGCTTCATCTAGTTCATGAACTTGGACACAGGGTTCTTCTTCTGCCGCGCCGTGAAATATACAAAAAGACTCGAATTTTCGATGATAGTTTGAGTAATCATAAGGTCTTAGACCTCGTCCTGTACGATGTTTATGAAATGGTCTACGGAAAAGAATTTAGAGATTATGCCGTCAAACAAGACTCCGAAATGCTTCCGCCTTTATATAAAGAAGCATGGGATTTTGCGCTTTCATTCAAAACAAAAGAAGAACGCCAGCAAAAATTCAAGGAGATGATGGCTGCTTAGAAATCGATTCCGCCGATCTATTTTTGGTGCTGTTCGGAAACATTCCAGATCCCATCAAACAATGCCTGCATCGTATCGGCATGTTCTTTTGAAGTTATAAGTACGCAATAGCTGTTTTTCTTCGAAGAAACGTAGAGGGTCTTGTCGTCGTAAAGGAAAATGGTCGTCTGAAATTTTCCGCGCATGACTTCCGGCATGATTCGAACCTGCGAAAATCCCTCATAATATTGCTTTATGAGTTTTTTATCTACGGCATTTTCCCAAATATTCTTGGTTTTTATGTTTCTCCGGATGCGCTCTTCGACGAAGAGTTCGACAAAATCCTTACCGATTTGCCAGAAAAAGTTTTCTTTCGGAACGATCGAATTGATGCGGCCGCTTTTGCAATAGAGCATTTCCATTATTGTATTTTTCACTGCGTCGACTCCTTCATAAAAAGCAACGGTCGGTTTTTGATGCGCGGGGGATGGTGTCGCGACAAGGGAAGGGATCATCTCGTCGACATGTTTCTGAAGCTTGGAAAATTCCAATGCTTTTTCTTTGGCAATGATTGCAAGTTTTCTGATTGGTTCGAGCGTGAAGCTCTTATCGCCGGCCAATCCGGTCTTGCTCGTCAAGCCGCGTTTTTCGAGACAGCCGAGGGCGTAATAAACGGTAGGGCGCTTCAATCGGGTAACTTTTACCAAATCCCGGGCTGTCCGCACGCCGGATACCATAGCCAAATACACCGTGACTTCCGAATCACTCAGGCCGAGATCCATAAGATGTTTCCGTGGTTCATTCATATTTGTATAACGGTTATTATACACTATGGACTATTTTTGTCAATTTGATATGGTATGCTCAGAACAGAACATTAAAAAAGGACTAACTTATGAACGCATTCGGCCTTACCGGCACTATCGGCTGCGGTAAAAGTACCGTAGCCAATTTACTCTCGAAGTATCAGGATGTCTCGATTTTTGACTGTGATCGGATTGCCAAAGAAATCATATCTGGCACCGAACACAGGAAAGAAACAGCGAACATTCTCGAAGCGGACGTTTTTCCTGAAGGAAAAGTTGATTTCAAAGCGGTTGCGAAGATAATCTTCGAAAAACCGGAAAAGAAAAGGCTGTTCGAAAAGTTGATCCATCCTCTTGTATGGAAAGCTGTGCAGGAAAAAGTGGATTCGACCGGCAACAGCCAAATCTATGTCGTTGAATCGGCCATCATTTACGAAACAGCCAGTGAGGGCAGGTTTCTAGCTACAATTGTTGCAGTATGCAACCCTCGCGAACAGTTTCGCAGGCTTCGAGAAAATCGACACATGACGGATGCAGATATCCGGATACGTCTCGGTCAACAACTTCCTTCATCGGAAAAAGAAAAATGGGCTCAATTCGTGATTCATACGGATTGCAGTCTCGAACATCTCAAAGATAGGGTAAGCGATCTCTATCAAAATCTCAAACAACAGAAAGGAGTTAATTATGAAAACACGAAAAGCGGTCTACGCGGCAAGCCTTGATCCGATTACCAATGGCCATATCAATGTAATCAAACGAATGGCGCCGCTCTATGATGAACTTGTTGTTCTCGTTGCGGTTGATTCGCGGAAGACATACACATTTACGCCGGAGGAGCGGGTAACTATGGCAAAAGCGGCGGTTGCGGATATGCCAAATGTTTCTGTCGACGTTTGCGTCGGCCGTTATGTCGTAAAGCATGCCGAATCAATCGAGGCGCAGGTCATCGTCCGGGGTTTGCGAAATTTTAAGGACCTTGAGGACGAACAAATGCTTGCGGAGGAAAATCGAAAGATCTGTCCGCATATCGAAACCGTTTGGGTTCCTTGCTTGCCTGATCTCATGCATGTGAGTTCAAGCATGGTCAAAGGTCACGTCGGCGTTGATCCTGATTGGGAAAATCAGGTGGCTCGATCGGTGCCAGCGGCAGTGGTTATCAAGCTCAAGGAAAAATACATCCTTGGGAAAGCGCGGAAACACTGGGCAACATTGATGTCAGGGTTCGGAATTCCTAAAGGCTCAGAAATGATCCTGAAAGAATTGTTGTCACGTTACAGTGAACCTGCTCGTGCCTATCACAACCTTGAACATATTGTTGCGATGCTCGACGAACTCGAGCCAATGAATGAAGCTGATCCGGCTATCGCCATGGCAATTTGGTTTCATGATGCAGTCTATGATCCGAAAGCCAAGGACAACGAAGGACAAAGCGCAGAATTGGCCAAGAAAATGATTGAAGATATTGGTTTGCCAACCATGTTTGGTAAATATGTCGGCAGTCTTATCATGGCTACGAAACATACGCTTGTTCCGATTGGTCGTGCCGCCCAAGTTCTGGTTGACCTTGACCTCATGGTTCTCAGAAAATCAGAAAGGGAATTCGAAGCTTATGAAGCCGGAATCCGCAAGGAGTATGATTGGGTTCCCGAGGCAGACTTCAATGTCGGTCGTTCCAAAATCCTCCAGTCTTTTTTGGATCGGCCGTCAATCTACTCGACAGAGCTGTTCCGGGATAAGTATGAAAGGAGTGCCCGGGAGAACTTGAAACGGTCAATCGAAAAATTACGAAAATAGGCGCAGGGCCTACCAGTGTAATATTACATCGGTAGGTTCTTTTTTTTTGAGAGTTATTTTATTTAAAAACACAAAACCCGCCGAAGCGGGTTTTGTTGAATATGCGGATTCCATTGCTTTCGCATCCAACCTCGACAGTGGTATAAGTATATCGCATTCTGGTTTTTAAAGTCAAGTCATTTTTGTGGACCCGACGGGAGTCGAACCCGTTCATCCAAACTGTCGAGGTTGGATGGCAAACCGTTGCTCGGGCCCACGAACGGAATATTCCGTTCGTGGGCCATTTTACTATTTGAGTAATGAAATTCTGATAAAGAAATGCTAAAATTTTGATAAAATTATCGAAGAACATTCTTTTTGACAGAATGTCGAGCACGATTTTTGCTGTGAACAACATTGCATAGCATCCCGTCGCTGGGCGGGGTATAATAGGCCTATAAAATATAAAAAATGTTCTCCGACCCGGTAAAAAATATAGCGCAATTTGGCATCGCGGACGGCATGAAGGTCGTCGACATTGGCGCGGGCAGCGGTTTCTACAGCATCGAGGCGGCGAAAAAAGTGGGACCGCGCGGCATGATTTACGCCGTCGACATTCAGCAGGATTTGCTCGAGAGATTAAAGAAATCGGCGGCTTTGGTGGGCATCCATAATATTGAAGGCGTTTGGGGAAACGCAGAAAAAATCGGCGGCACGAAATTGCGCGAATCAATCGCCGACCGGGCCATTCTGTCGAACGTGCTTTTTCAAATAGAACCGCAGGACCGTGACAATCTTGCGCTTGAATTGAAACGCATCATCCGGCCGGGAGGGAAGCTCATGGTCATCGATTGGCAGGGAGGTACGCCGCTGGCGCCGAAAACACTCGTGCCTGACATGGTGGCCGAGGCGATTTTCCAAAAAGCCGGTTTTGTTCTGGAAAAAAATTTCGCTGCCGGCGACCATCATTACGGCATCATTTTCAGCCGGCCTTAGGCTACGCGCAATAGTATATAATTAAACAACATGAGTAAATTCCAACTTATCATCACCGCAGTCTTCGTAATTTTTATCGTAATCGGGGTTGCGACATTCGCCCTCTTTAAAAAGACAAGCACCCAGGCGGCGTTGCCGACCATTACCGTGTGGGGTCTCGCGCCGGAGCAGACATTCGATGAATTCGTGACGAATCTCAATAGCACGCGGGCCCAGCCGCTTACCGTCAAATATGTCCAAGAAACGGAGGCGACGTTCAATCAGGATTTTGTGAAAGCTTTGGCAGTCGGGCAGGGTCCGGATGTCGTACTCATTCCCGCGGACATGATTTTGCCGAATGAGAACAAGCTCACCATTATTCCGTATACTACTTTCCCGCAACGCACTTTCGCGGACACGTATGTCCAGGAGGCCAATCTATATCTCCGTTCCGACGGCATTACCGCGATACCTTTTTATATTGATCCGCTGGTGATGTACTGGAACCGCGATTTGTTTACGAATGCAGGGATTGCATCCGCCGGTACGGTCAATCATCCTCTCACCTGGAATACGCTTGCGGGCTATGGTGCACAGCTAACGCAGAAGGACGTCAATTCAAACATCAGAAAAACAGTCATGGCGCTCGGGCAATTCAGCAATATCGACAATGCGCGTGAAATACTTGGCACGCTGTTTTTGCAGGCCGGCAATCCCGTCACTGAAAGGACAAGTAACGACAGTGTAATCAGCACTCTCGGCAATGGCGTGTACCAGGGGCTTACCAGCTCGGCCGCCGCCGTTTCGTTCTTTACCGGATTTACGGACCCGACGAGCCAATATTATTCCTGGAACAGCTCGTTGCCCGATTCTGAAAGTTATTTCCTCTCCGGCAATCTCGCAACCTATTTCGGATTCGCTTCCGAACTTTCCGACATCCGGAATAAAAATCCAAACCTGAATTTCGATGTGGCTCCGTTGCCGCAAGCTCCGAATGAACAGAATCGTATCACTTATGGTCGCCTCTACGGTTTTTCAATCGTCAAGCAATCGCCCAATGCGTCAACCGACTATGCCGTGATTTCGGCCCTCACTTCGGCATCTGCTCTTGCCGAATGGCAGACGCTGACCTATTTGCCTCCGGTTACGCGCAGCGCAATCGGCGCCGGCAGCACGGATGCGGATATGGCCATATTTTATGACGGAGCGTTGATTTCCCGCGGCTGGCTTGACCCGGATCCTTTCAGTACCCAAAACGCCTGGGCGAATATGATACAATCTGTCGTAAGCGGCAGTGATACGGTCAACGATGCCGTCAAAACCGCCGACAATGCGGTCGATTTGGAGATAAAAAATATGTAATGAAAATTGTCGCGCCAAAAGGACTTGCTCGACATGATTCGCTAAATCACATGAAAAAAATCATTTTCACTTCAGCAGTTCTTTTTTTGCCGGCAATTTCGTTTGCTCAGACAAATACGAGCCTGGTCGTAAATTGCAGCGGTACTGCTTCGACGACCACTATCGTGAACGGGGTCACCACTCAACCTTGTGATTTCAACACTCTCATTGACACCGGAACTCATCTCATCGAGTGGATGTTTTACATATCGGTGCCTATCATGGTCGCCATTCTCGCGTACGCCGGCATACTCTATATGACCGGCCTGGAGAAAAACATCAGCAAGGCAAAGGGCATGTTCCTAAAAGTCGCTTTAGGGTTTACAATAATGCTGGTGGCGTTCGTGGTCATCAACACATTGGTCGGATGGATCGGAAATTCAAGCTTTACGACGACTTCGAATAATACACCAAGCAATCCGGCAGTCCTGCTCCAGCAATAAATAATTATATGAATATTTTTTCACTAAACTCGCTGACTTCATTTGTTTCAACCGCTTTTGCGCAGACGAGCGGCTGTTTGCCGAATCCTCTCGGGGTAAGCAGTGTCAGCGACATTCTGTATCTTGCCGTCGATATCGCAACATATATTGGGGTGGTTCTCGCAGTTGTCTTTTTGATTTATGCGGGTTTCAAGTACGTTGCGGCCCGGGGCAATTCGGAAAAAATAACGCAAGCTCATCATTTCTTGCTTGCCGTCGTCATCGGCATCGCCATTTTGATCGGCGCGAGCGCAATAGTGAATGTAATAAAAAACACGTTGACGTCCGCCGGGGTAGTTAACAGCGGCACTTTCGATGCCCCGTCGAATAGCGTGACCGGCAATTGCAATCGTTAAGATGTGCTACAATTAATCCACATTTATGAAAAAAATAACAAAAAAAGAAATGGTTAAGCACAATATTTCGAGGTCACTTCTGCTGTTGGCTATTTCGGTGACGCCGGTCGTGGCATTGGCCCAGTCAAACGGCGGTTCCTGTTCGGGCGAGCAAAATCTGTGTACTCTCGTAACCGAAGCAATCGGATACTTCAACCAGGCAATTTTCCTTATTATCGCCCTTGCGGTGGTGACATTCATCTGGAACGTCTATAAATATTTCATCATAAGCGATCCTGAAAACAGGACGGAAGCCAGCAAGTACGTCATGTTCAGCGTCATCGGTCTCTTCGTCATTCTTTCATTCTGGGGACTGGTCAATATATTGAGCAATACCCTCAATTTGGACACGAGTCCGGGCACCATAAATATTCAATCTCTGACGGGAAGTGGGGGATCGGGTAATTCCGCTTTCAATCCTTCAGGTGAAGTGCAGTCGGGCATGTCGGAACAAAATTATAATCCGGCGGCAGAAGGACAATATCCCGGCCAATAATTTTCGTGTTTGGAAAAAATAAAAGGGAAGCGAGATTTGATTCTCGTTTCCCTTTTTTTGATTGTTTCGACGCCGTTTTAATTAACCGGCGTTATTTGGAACGTGATTGGCTGGGCTTCATTGATGCCCGGCCTCAGCAGCATTGTAATGCCCTCAACCGCGCCCAGTTGAGGAGTAGATCGTGCAAGATCCACCTTGTTGTAGTGGCCGTGCATTGTGCTGGTGTCGAATACTTGTGTGACGATAAAACCCGGCCGGTAGTTGTATTTCACAATTTCACCCGGCTGAATTTGGTCGCTCCAAGTCCCGTCGTATTCATGTCCGTGAGGTGGAACGCAGACCACCCGCATGCTGCTGTATCCGGTCCGATGCTCCGACTCGTCCTGACTGACGGCGGGTTGAATTGGCGGAGTAATACTCGCAGCACTGGGTTGTGCCGCCGGCGGAATTGCCGGTGTTGCAGGTGGTGGTGTGACCACGGGTGCCGGCGCTTGAACGGCGTTGTTGACGCCGTTCGGAAACAAGGCCTTGGTTTCGGCAATGGGTCCGTGTTGAGCGATAGCTACCACAGCGAGCACAAACAGACCGAGGATGAACAGTCCGGCAAAGGCAGTGACCACGAGGGCTGCCAAAGCCTCCGATTTGTCAATGCTCGATTTTGCGGCTGTCTTTTCCGTGCCGCCGGCTTGCTTGGCCGGTTTGATCTTGGCGACCTTCTCCAGCGCTTCACGCAACTCCTGGATGATTCCGGAGCGTTCACTTTTGAACGCATCAAGTTCCGTGAGCGCCTTTTTGAGCTGTTTGTTCAGGACTTCAAACTCGGCGAGGTGGGTGTTGCCCTTCTCGGTGAGTCCTTTGAGGTCCTTGATCGTCTGGGGGAGGTCCGGAAACAGCTTGAGCTTGTCGCCGTGTTCCTTCGCAACCTTTTCGAATGCCGCTTCCAGTTCCAGAATTTGCTTTCTGTTCAGCCTGGAATTTGCGACGGCAGCCAATTCAGGTGTCATGTCGAACTCGACTTTCGCCGGTTCGCTGTTGCTGTGGGCTTCATCCTTGCTCGCGATGCTTTTCAGCGACAGGGTGTATTTTCCCGCCACATAAGGGCCTTCGTGCGGCAGGGTGATGATGTTGATTGCGATTTTGCCGCCGGCTGGGCCGCATTCGATTTCCGCATGACGCACGATGACGTTTTTGGCGGAATCAACGATGTGGACGCTGTGTTTTTTTGCGGTGCCGAAGTCGGATGTTGATTCCATCGTCGATGGATTGACCGACAGATTTTCCGGCGTTGGCAGTTTCGGTTTAGGGTGTGTATTGGACATAATGGTGTTCCCGTTGTGCTTGTTCGCAATCACGCGGATGCGAACTTTTGGTTTAGTTTTCAAGGTACGATTGGTGCCGAAGTGGCCTTATTCATACATTGTTTGCGCGATACAACTGGGATTAATCCTAGCATATTTATCGATAAAAGTCAACATGCCGGGCGGATGGTCACTATGAGTAATCCCCAAGGGCCGCATTGTGTTATTGCGCCCCTGTTGGTACACTTACGGAGTAATTATTAGCTTGTTTATTAAATTATAAGTCAAAAAAATGAAGTCAATCACAAAAATCGGAGCCCTCGCGCTTGCTTTGACGCCGGTCGCCGCATCTGCGCAGGCTCTTTCGTCCCTTAACAACGTCAATCAGGTTGCGACCCGCTTTACGAGCCTGCTCAACACGTTCACGGTGCTCCTCATCTCGCTTGCCGTGGTTTGGATCATCATCAACGTCGTCCGATACCTCATCGTAAAAGGTCCTGAAGAAAGAAAAGAAGGAGGCATGAGAATCCTCATGGGTGTTATCGGTCTCTTCGTCATCATCTCCATCTGGGGTCTCGTTTCCGTGTTGCAGAACTCATTCGGCACGACAAACACCGCGAGCGAAGGCATCAACAACGTTCAGATTCAGACGGATCAGGTTCCTCAGGTCTACTAATACCTAATGCCCACTACGAACATCAGTTCATCAGTGAACGCGTCGCTGGCGAAAATCGTTTCGGTTATCGTCGTGCCTCTTGTCAGCCTCGTTTTCGTCTTGGCGGTCCTGCTGTTCATTTGGGGCGTGGCCGGAATCATCATATACCGCGAGAATCCGGAAAAAAGGGAAGAAGGCCAGCGCCACATGCTCTGGGGCGTCGTCGGAATGTTCATCATGATCGGGACGTACGGCATCATCCGGCTGATCGCCAATACCGTTGGGGTGGCGAGTCCGGTTTAATTTTCAAGCTCGCACAATAAAAAAGACCCGGAACGTTTCGGGTCTTTTTTATTTTAGTTATTTCTCTAAATTGTGCCGGGGAGAGGACTTGAACCTCCAAGGATTACTCCGCCTGCTCCTAAGGCAGGTGCGTCTGCCAATTTCGCCACCCCGGCAGTGTGTCTTTTTATTATTCTACATCTCGAAATATTTTAGCCAAAGCTAAAATATTCTCTCGATGCGAATTTTGTAAAATCAAAATTCGTGTGCGCCCAGTAGGGATCGAACCTACGACCTTATCCTTAAGAGGGATCTGCTCTACCAGCTGAGCTATAGGCGCATGTGCCGGCTGTTACCTACCAAAACAGCTATAGGCGCATTACTTTGTGCTGTCATTTACCAAAACAGCTCTAGGTGCATGCCGAAAAAATATAACACGTTTTTTTATTTTACACAAATAAAAATCCCGCCACAAACCGGTGTAGCAGGATTGCGATGGGACCGAAATTTTAATCTTTCGGTTTCGTCTCGGCGTCTTTGTGAGCCTGTGCCGCGTCCTCGTGTTTTTCTGCGGCTTCTTCGTGCGCTTCATTCACTTTTACATCGGCGTCATGGGCCGCTTCATCCGCCTTTTCCAATTTGTCGTCTTGTGCCATAATTTTTGCCTTTCACGTTGTTCAATTTTATATGTAACCAGCATATATGACGCTAAATAGTCGGCAGTATTTCATTCTCTCATTTGCTGTGCCCGGGGTGGGGGTCGAACCCACACGGCCTTACGGCCACAAAATTTTAAGTCTTGCGTGTATAACCAGTTTCACCACCCGGGCATTTTATTTTCAAAACTGACATCGTTTCAATCGTGAGATCCAGGCCGGGCTCGAACCGGCGCATAACGCTTTTGCAGAGCGTCGCGTTGACCAACTTCGCCACTGGATCTTGCGGGCAGGGCCCGTTCTAAACCTTCTAGTATTCTATATGGTATGCGAGATTTCGTCTATTTTC
This sequence comes from Candidatus Tayloriibacteriota bacterium, assembly GCA_003151615.1. GTDB lineage: Bacteria > Patescibacteriota > Minisyncoccia > Phycocordibacterales > PALSA-1337 > PALSA-1337. The sequence continues at coordinate 93,294 of PLXZ01000004.1, forward strand.
TGGCGATTTTTCTCGCCGCCGTCGATTTCGAAGTCGAAGAAGGGAATGCGGTGCATGCGCGATTTTTCCATGAAGAAATGGCGGAAGTCGCCGCGCGAGCGTTTTAAGAAATCATAGGCGGCTTTTTCTTTTTCGATCGGCAGGACTGTGAAATAAATCATGGCCAGTTTGCCGTTGTCCGAAATACCGACATGCGTCACGGTAATGAGCGAAAGGCCGTTTGATTCGCGCGCGATGAATTCGCCCGCTTTCGCGATTATCAGATCCCTCAGTCTGCCGTCTTTTATTTCGTCCGCCATATTATTATTTTAGATTATTTGTCATGAGCGCCGGCAGTTACTGCTTCGCCGCCATCTTTTCCACGACTTTGAAACCCTCGATTTTATCGCCGACCGCAATTTCAATTTTTGATTCGATGAGGGAACCGAATTCGTAGCCTTCGCGGACTTCGGATGCCTTCACCTTCTGCTGTTGGAGTTCCTTCACGCGTCCGTGTCCGATGACCGCATCGCGTCGCAGGATTTTCACCTCCGAGCCGACGCTAATTTCGCCTTCCTGCACTTTGCCGCCCAGAATCTGCCGGTCCTTTACCTTGCTGAAGATTGCCAGGATTTTTGCCTTGCCGGTTGATTCCTCCATGAATTCCTTTGGCACCTTTTCGGCAACCGCGTTTTTGACGTATTCGATGAGCTCGTAGATGATTTTGAATTCGCGGATATTGATCGGAGCTTCGGCCGTTGCACGTTCAAGGATGCTCTTTGCGCGGGTATCAGGTTTCGCATTGAAGGCGAGAATTGTGATTGAAGGATCGCCCTGCGCCGTTTTGACATCGCTTTCTGAAACGACGCCGACGCCTTCGATGACGATTTTTATCGCAACCTTGTCGTTTTTGATTTTGGCAAGTTCGTGGCGGATGCCGTCGAGACTGCCGGCCGCGTCGCTTTTGATGATGAAGGGCACAATAATTTTGTTTGAGTTTGCCGAATTGTTTGAAGAGGATTGCGTCGCCGTGCTTTTCGGCTTGAATGCCGCGGCCAACGTTTCTGCTTCTTTTTTCCCTGCTACGACAGTGAAAGGGGAACCGGCCGGCGGAAGTTTATTCCATCCGACGACGCCGACAGGGCTCGAGAAACTCGCGGACGCAATTGTTTTGCCGGAATAGTCTTCCAACGCCCGAACCGGAGAGATGGCGTCTTCCGCCACAATATATGTACCTGTCTGAAGCGTACCATTTTTGATGATGAGGGTCGCGGAAATGCCTTTTTTATTGTCGAGATGGGCTTCGATGATTGCTCCCTGCGCCGGCGCATTTTTGTCGGCTTTCAAATCGGCGAATTCGGCTACGAGCATGATCATGTCGAGAAGTTCGGGAATACCCTGGCCATTAAGGGCGGAAATGGGAACGAACGAAATATCTCCGCCGTAACCTTCCAAATATATTTCATTTTCGGCGAGATTTATTTTTGTGCGGTCGATATTCGCGCCCGGCTTGTCGATTTTATTTATCGCAACGATGTACGGAAGTTTTTCGTCCTTTATGCATTTGAGTGCTTCGAGGGTCTGCGGTTTGACGCCATCTTCGGCTGAGATGACAAGCACTGCAATATCGGCAACGCGCGCGCCACGTTCGCGGATGGCGCAGAAGGCCTCGTGTCCCGGCGTATCGATGAAGGTGATTTTGTGCGCAATAGAATTTTCCTGCGCGGTTTTGCCCGTGCCGGTTTTGTGTTCGACTTCATACGCGCCGAGATGCTGGGTGATGCCGCCCGCTTCGCCTCCGACCACGTTCGTTTTGCGGATATAGTCGAGAAGGGTCGATTTTCCATGGTCAATATGACCCATGACGACGACGACAGGGGGACGCAGAGTCATGTTTTCAGGCTGTTTTTTCGGGGCTGCCATAGGAAACCTAGCATACCAGAAAAATCAGAGATTGACAATTCCATCCCTTAGAAACGAGGCTTTATGGATTAGAATAACAGCCAGTTTGGTTCCAGGCATTGCTTTGATTTGTGGACATTGACTGTCCGTCGCTTCCGATACAGATGAATACTTGAGCCGAAGGCAGCCACGCCATGAAGGAATATTTTTTAAATCCGCTCGCGCTTCCGTTATAAAAAGTATCGGAGGACCCACTCCACCAAGGTGAACCTTTATTTGCATTAGTAATTTCGTTACATACCGCCACCTCCGAGCTTGCGTAAGCACTGCCCGAATTGAAAGCGGAGGAGCAACTTGTTGTCTGAGGAATCCAATTTCCCGACTGCACCGCGGCGTAGTTGCCGGAAACCGAATATTCTTCCTCGGCAAGAATTTGCAGTTGACGCATCTTTTCCTTTGGCGCGCGCCGCGCTCAACGACGCCAATACTATTGACGATAGAAGTCCGATAATGGAAATGACGACGAGAAGCTCTATGAGAGTAAACCCTTTATCTTTTTTTAATGCAGTAAAAGTCATATGGTAATGAATATTGAATCTATGAAGATGTCGGGGCAGCTCCTTCATGCATGCTTTGCAATTGCTGCTGTATTTGCTGTTGTTGGGCCGGGGTCAACGGACTCTGTCCTCTCCCGTACGTGGCGTAAAGAATGACCCCTGTCACGACAAGAGCGGCAATAATCACAATGATAAAAACCCTGTTGGCCTGATCGGACGTTTTTACTATGCCTGTTGAAAGAAGCCAGCGTACCAAACCGGGTTGTTCGTTGCTCGACTGAAACCTCGCATAGAGAATCGAGGGTCTTTTTTCATCATTAAATTCTACCGACATGTTTTTTTGTGCATCATTTATTATACTACGTTAGTCGTCACCATTCCTTTTTGAGCCTCCTTCAATGCCGCCGTTTCCTCTTCGGAAAGTTCGAATTCGGGCTTGCCGGCTTTTACGGGTTTTGAAAAAATGCTGACGTGTTCGCGGGAGTAGAGGCTGGAGAGAATAACACCATCGCCGTCCTGATTCAAAAATGCGGTGGCGAAACTCTGGTTGCCGCCGGAGCCTGTGCCTTTGAAGGGATTGAAACGAATGGTTTGCACGGACTGCACGCTTTTTTTGAGGCGCGATTCGACGGTCGTGAGATATTTTTCGAGTTCCGCGCGGAATTTCTCAATGTCCTTCATGTTGGTTGCGATTTCGTTAATGCCTGCTTCTATATTTTTTGCCCCAGCAGATCCGCCGAGCAGACGTTTGATTTTAGACTGCATTCTGACAACGAGAATCACCAGGACAACCAAAATAATCGCGAAGAGTGCCAGTGCGGCGAGAATGAAAACAGGAGGAATGTTTATCAATGCGAATGTCATAAATAGTATGGGCTAAGTATAAAACACGCCTATGATATACTCAAGGCATGAAACGAGTTTATCTGGATTACGCATCACTTACGCCGGTTGACAAGAGGGTGGAGCGCGTTGTTGCCGACTATGCAAAAACGGAACGAAAGGGTATTTACGCGAATCCCTCCTCTATATACGCCGCAGGAGTCGAAGCAAAAAAAGTTTTGGAGCAGGCACGCGCCAGTGTGGCGAAGTTTTTGAACGCGCATGCCGATGAAATTATTTTTACTTCCGGCGGCACCGAATCGAACGGTTTGGCATTGGAAGGCGCGGGCCGGGCATTTCGGCATGCAGGCAACGAAAAACCCCACCTGATTATTTCAGCGATCGAACACTCATCCGTGATCGAAATCGCCGCGATGATGGAAAAACATGGCTGTGAAGTCACGCGTCTTTCCGTCGATCATTCCGGCATGGTATCGCTTGATGAATTGAAAAAGTCCATCAGGCCGAATACGTTCATGGTTTCCATAATGACGGTCAACAATGAAATTGGAGTGATGCAGCCCATGCGCGAAATCGCAAAAATTATCCGTCATGCCCGAACAAATATTACAAAAAGCGCATATCCGCTTTTTCATACTGACGCCGCGCAAGCTGCACTCTATTATGATCTCAATGTTGAAAAGCTAGGCGCCGATTTGATCACCCTTGATTCGATAAAAATATACGGCCCGCGAGGCATCGGCGCGCTCTATATAAAGAGGGGAACGCTAATTGAACAAATAATGTACGGCGGTGGTCAGGAAAAAGGGTTGCGCTCGGGCACTGAAAACATCGCGGGCATTTCCGGCTTCGCAAAAGCCCTGGAAATTGCGGCGGAAGAAAGGGAAGAAGAAACGAAACGGATTGCCGGCTTGCGTGATTACTTTATTGAAAAATTAAAGACGAAATTTCCGAAACTGATTGTGCATGGGGTGCATATTCCCGGCGACGCCGAAAAAAGGATTGCGAATAATATAAACGTGACTCTTAATGACGCCGACCATGAATTTTTCCTGCTTCAGTTGGATGTGCGCGGCGTGGTGTGCTCGACCAAAAGCGCATGCCTGCGCGATGAAGACGAGTCGTACGTCATCCGCGCGCTGTCCAAAAATACAGCCGGAAATTCTTCAAAAAAAGTGCCGCAGTCGCTCCGTTTTTCCCTCGGCCGCTCCACAAAGAAAAAAGACATAGATTACGCCTTGAAAATGATTGACGACATACTTTCCGTATGATTAAATGCAGGTAATCATACGACTTCCATATGGAACATCTCACCAAACAACAAATCGTCCTCCTCACTCTTTTTACGAGTTTTGTGACGTCTATCGCCACCGGTATCGTGACGGTTGCCCTCGTTGACCAGGCTCCGGCGACCGTGACCGGCACCGTTAACCACGTCATTGAACGTACGATTGAAGAAATCGTTCCGCCCGCTTCGACGGGTTCGGGCGGCTCTGCCCAATCAGCTTCGGCATCGAATGCGGCTGCAAGCGCTTTTTCAGACCCGGCGGACCAGATCGCCGCCGCGACTGCCATCGGCCAGCAGAGCGTGGTTCGCATAATGCTCGGCAACAATGTCACGGGACTTGGCGTTGTGGCGGCTTCGAGCGGCATCATCATAGCCGACAAATCTTCCGTTGCGATGCCCGGAAATTACGTTGCCATTTCATCGACGGGCGCACAGTATCCGCTCCAGGTCATCCAGAAGCAAAATAACGGCGACGTCGTATTTTTGTTGGCCGGTCCGGTCGTGACGCCCGGCCCCGCTCCGGCGACAAGTAGGCAATCGTCATTAGTACCGGCAACGTTCGCTTCGCTTGCAGGTCCGAATGCGCCGCTCCTTGGCGAGACCGTCATCGCGCTTTCAAATTCCGGCTCCGGCATCGGTTCAGCCGCGGTCTCCGAAGGCATCATCCAAAAAATAAATATGACTCCCGACAGCAATGGAATTGTTGACGCAAGTTCGACCATCGCTTCATTCTCGACGAGTATTGATTCGCCGGACATAACCGTCGGCAGCGCGCTTTTTGACGCCAACGGCAATCTTCTCGGTATGAAAACATTGAGCAATTTGCCCGGTAATTTCTATCCGATCGGCTATTTGGAAGCGATGGTGCCGGCGTTGTAGCCCCTGTTTTTACTTGAATCCCGCAATATTTTCTGATATGCTGGTGTAGTAAAGGCTATGCCCCCATTCAAGAATTTCACCACAAAGGCAAAAGAAGCCATTCGCCGCGCACACGAACTAGCCATCGAACGCGGTCAGAACCATGTCAATCCGCTCCATCTCCTCTGTTCGCTCATCCTCCAGGAAGAAAGCATGGTCGCCTCCATTTTGGACAAGCTCGAAATTGATACGATGATGCTGACCGATTTGATTTTGGAGCAAATTGAAGCTCCCGAATCGACGAACGTTTTGTCTCCGTCGTACCAGATTTATTTGACGCCGGATCTCGCTTCAATCATGGAGCACGCCGGGAAGGAAGCCGCCGGATTGAAAGACGAATTTATTTCCACGGAACATTTGTTTGTGGCTGTGTTTGACGTTGCCGGACATGCCCGCGATGTGTTGGCTCGTTTCAAAATCGACAAAGACAGCGTCATCCGCATCATCCAGGAATTACGCGCGTCGCCGATTGCCGATTCCGACAAGCCGAAACGCTTTCGCACGCTCGCAAAATACGCACGCTCGCTGACGAAGCTGGCGAAAGACAATAAACTGGACCCGGTCATTGGTCGCGACGCGGAAATTTTGCGCGTCATTCAGATTCTGTCGCGACGCACGAAAAATAATCCTATTCTAATTGGTGAAGCCGGTGTTGGTAAAACCGCAATCGCCGAAGGCCTCGCAATTCGCATGGCTCAGGGCGATGTGCCGGAATCTTTGAAGGACAAGGAATTGGTTTCGCTTGACCTTGGTTCTCTCATTGCCGGAACGAAATACCGAGGTGAATTCGAAGAACGCCTCAAAAACATTTTGAAGGAAATCGAAGCGGCCGAAGGAAAAATAATTTTGTTTGTCGATGAAATACATACTATTGTAGGAGCGGGTGCGAGCGAGGGCTCGATGGATGCTTCGAATATGCTGAAACCTGCATTGTCCCGCGGGGAACTACGCGCAATTGGTGCGACGACTCTCAAGGAATACCAGAAACACATTGAAAAGGACCCTGCTTTGACACGACGTTTCCAGCCAGTCTATGTCACGGAGCCTTCAATTGAAGACGCCATCGCCATTTTGCGCGGCTTGAAGGAAAAATACGAACTCTATCACGGTGTTCATATTACCGACGATGCAATTGTCGCCGCAGTTAATCTGTCGTCACGCTACATTGCCGACCGGTTTTTGCCGGACAAAACTGTTGACTTGATTGACGAAGCCGCTTCCGCCCTGAAAATTTCGCTCGAAAACATGCCGCCGGAATTGGAGGAGACGCGCCGAAAAATTATGCGACTCGAAATCGAGCGCGAGGCCCTGAAAAAGGAAACCGATCCGATTGCCAAAGCTCGGACCAAAAAAATCGAAAAGGAAATCGCCGATTTGCGGGAGGGTACGTCCGAATTGGAATTGAAATGGAAAAACGAAAAGGATACTATCACGGATATTAAAACCATTAAAAAATCGCTTGAATCGCTGCGTATCGAAGCCGAACGCGCCGAAGCAACCGCCGATTTGGCCAAAGCCGCGGAAATCCGCTACGGAAAAATTCCGGCTCTCGAAAAAGATTTGGAGGCAAAGGCAAAGCGTCTGAAAAAATTGCAGTCGTCGCGCCGCATTTTGAAGGAGGAAATCACCGAGCAGGACATCGCCGATGTCGTTTCGCGCTGGACGGGCATTCCGGTTTCGCGAATGTTGGAGGCGGAGATGCAAAAACTGTCGCGCATGGATCATGATTTGCAACAGCGCATTGTCGGTCAGGACGAAGCCGTCAAAAAAATCGCCGATACCATCAAACGTTCGCGCGCCGGCATCGCCGACCCGAACCGTCCGATCGGTTCGTTCATTTTCCTCGGGCCTACCGGCGTGGGTAAAACCGAACTGACAAAAGCCCTCGCCGAGTTCCTCTTCAACGATGAAAAAGCCCTCATCCGTGTCGACATGTCCGAATATATGGAAAAGCATTCCGTATCGCGTCTGATTGGAGCGCCTCCCGGCTATGTCGGCCACGACGAAGGCGGGGGACTGACCGAGCTTGTCCGTCACCGCCCATATTCCGTGATTCTTTTCGACGAAATCGAAAAGGCCCATCCGGAAGTTTTCAACATACTTCTCCAGGTTCTCGACAATGGACGTCTGACCGACAGCAAGGGCCGCACCGTCAACTTTAAAAATACCGTTATAATCATGACCTCGAACATCGGCGCGCAATACATCGAAAAAATGGAAAAAATTGGCTTTGCAAAGGAACTCGACGCGGCCGCGGCCGAAAAGGCAAATTACGAAGAGACAAAAACGCGCGTCATGGCATCGCTCAAGGACTACTTCCGCCCGGAATTTTTGAACCGCGTTGACGACATCATTCTGTTCGACATCTTGAGCAAGGAATCGATCGAAAAAATCGTGCGCATCCAGGTTCAGGCCGTTGTCGAGCGTCTCCGCACCAAGGATATCAATCTCATCGTTTCGCCCGAAGTCATCGCGTATCTCGCGAAACAAGGCTATGATCCGCACTACGGCGCGCGTCCGTTGAAACGCCTCATTCAAAACAAAATCCTGACGCCGGTCGCCGGGCTTATGATTACGCACGGCGTTGCGAAAGGGGGCACTATTAATGTCGGCATAAAGGATTCGCAGTTTAAAAAAGACGGTGCCGCCCGCGCGGCCGGCCAACCCACCGAGCAGGAATTCACATTCGACGTGAAGAAGAAAGCAAAAGCTGAAAATCAGATGATCGTATCGAAAATGTCCTTGCAGAAATAGATTTTTTGGTATACTGATAGCATGCTAGACGACCATGAGAGCACTGCAAAGTTTGCCTTGTTGCGTATAAGGTATATCCTGCGCTTGAGCTGGGCTTTGGCGTGGGCCAGATTTAAATTACGCATCGCCGGCAGGTATCTCGGCATATTCTGGTATATTCTGGAACCGCTGGCTTTTTTTCTCATACTCCTCTCTCTCCAGATCAATGTCGGCGCCGCCTCTATCCCGCGCTATCCCGAATATCTCATGCTCGGGCTCATTATGACCAATTTTTTTATAAGTACGATATCGGGCTCCATCGGGTCGATACGGGAGAACAAGAACATGGTTCAATCCATATCCATACCTCAGGAAGTGTTGCCCCTCTCGACCGTCATTCAATTTTGTTTCTCCCATGCCATCGAATTCCTATTTTTTATCGTGATAATTATCTATTACGGCATGTTTTCATGGGTTGTTCTGTGGTATATTCCTATTTTTGTCGTCTTTGCCACCTTCGTGCTCGGCCTGTCATTCCTGTTCGCCACCCTCGGCGTTTTTATTGAAGATCTCAATAATATCTGGTCGGTCGGCAGTCGCCTCTTGTGGCTGGGCACCCCTATTTTTTATGCGCTCACGCCCGGCACGCTTCTCGCGCGCGCGAATGATTTTAATCCGCTCTACTATTTCATGACTTTTGCCAGGACCACCGTTGTCTATTCATCGGTTTCAGAAACGGCATTCATTTTTGGCGTCATCATTCTTTCGGTCCTGACGCTCATTATAGGTGAAGCGGTATTCAGTAAGACCAAAATATCTTTTGGTGAATATCTATGATGAACATGTATAAAAAAACCCGATTGGCTGACAATGTGTTTATCGAGGTACAAGGCCTCTCAAAGAAATTTCGGCTTCAAAGTAGGCCGCGGGTCATGCTCAATATATTTCTTTCTGCCGGCGCAAAGCGGGAGGACGTGTTGGTAGCCCTGAATGATATCAATATTTCGGTTGCGCGAGGCGAAGTGATTGGTCTCATCGGCAGGAACGGCAGCGGTAAAAGCACCCTTCTTAAGATATTAGCTGGATTGCATTCGAAAAATGCCGGCAGCGTGAGCATTTCCGGCCAGTCGCTGTATCTGTCCGGCCTCAATTTCGCCAGCAATCCATATATGACTGTCCGCGAGAATATATATCTCACGGGAATGATCTTTGGTTTGCGTCAGAAAGAGATCTCGGCAAAGCTGCCGGGAATTCTTGATTTTTCTGGCCTTGCTCGATTTGTCGATACGGAGACGTTTAAACTGTCCTCCGGAATGATGGTTCGATTGAACACGTCAGTGGCATTTTATTGCATGGAACACACAAAACCCGATACGTTGCTTTTGGACGAAATAGTATCGACTGGCGGCGACATTGAGTTTCAAATAAAGAGCATCGAAAAGATAAAGAAACTGGTCCGAGGAGGGGCAACTGTACTCGTTGCCAGTCACGATCTTTCATTTATAGAAAATTTTTGCGATCGAGTCATATGGTTAGAGTCCGGACAGATATTCAGGGAAGGCTTACCACCAAAAGTAGTGAATGAATATAAAGCAAAATACGGCGTTTAAATATCAACACTTGACTAAGAATATTTTTTTGACATGATTAGCACATGAAATCGATACTCATCATAATTGATTATTTTGGAAAATGGCCGGAATGGATGCCGATTTTTTTGGCTAGTTGCGAAGCCAATCCTACCGTTAATTGGCTTATCCATACTGATTGTTCCATACCGGAGAAACATCCGGAAAATGTCTCTTTTTCCGCGATAAGCCTGTCTGATTATTATCGTCGCGTCAGTCGTATCCTCGGAATAAACTTTAATCCGCCAAATACTTACAAACTGTGCGATCTGGAGCCCTTTTATGGGATTCTTTATTCAAAAGAAATCAAAAGATTTGACTATTATGGTTACGGAGATATTGATGTCGTGTATGGCAATATACGCCATTTTTATACCGATGAAGTGTTGCGACATAACGTGGTCAGCACTCATGACTATTTTGTATCTGGACATCTCGCTCTTTTCAAAAATATCAGGAGGACAAGAAAGGCCTTTCGATTGCTTCCAAAATGGAAGGAGAGGCTGGAAGATCCTAACTATGTGAGTTTGAATGAATTCGGGCTGACGGAGATCTTTAAAAGACCGGAGATAGTATCAAGAGAAACCAGGAACAGGATGCCTTTAATGTCTGTTTGTTTCGAACTATGGTTTGATCTTACTCGTCTCAGGCACGCTCTGTGTTGGCGCAACAATTATTTAGTCGAGCAATACACTACTCCGTTCATCCATATAACATGGCATGATGGCACGATGAATCATCCTGATACATGGTATTGGCAAAATGGCAGATTGACCAACGGCAAAGACGGGGACAGGGAGTTTATCTACTTACATTTCATGAACTTCAAATATCCGCGATACATGCATCCCGTTTTTGGCACCGTGGCACCGTGGAAAAATTTGCCTAGATTGCTGAACTTTGATCCAAAAGACAGAGGTACTGGACGCATACGGATAGACAAAAAAGGATTCCATCTTGAAAAGTGACGCCTATCACTTCAGAGTCGGTAATTCAGAAATAGCCGAACGTATGTCCTCAAGAGCTTTTTCCTCATCCCAAGTGAAGCTGGAATTCCTGCCGTCCCAATAGATAGTATCGTAAGTGCATCTATATCCTTCACGACGCGCCAGAGCAGAGAGCGCTTTTCTAAGCTCGGCGAGTGAGCGAGCTTTACCTGAGTGTTTCAGTACATATTTCCGAGGTGAAAACCTGTCGCGATGCTGATCGATCCACATGATGGTGTCGGCAAGGCCGCGTGGCGTAGGCGGGAACAGCATACCCGTCCGTTCGTTGACATGTTTCTTTACGGTAGGACTTGCGTCAGCCGCGACAAGGAATGGTATGTCCGCCGCGAGGCATTCCATCTTGAAACGGTTAACGCCTTCATCATTGCTCGTCAGTATGCCCATGCGGCATTTATTGATAATCATATTGATATCTTCCGGGTTCGAAGGGGCATCCTCGTTACGGATCGATTTTGAGAAGGGAAATTCGATGGAGGCACCAAGAGAGCCATCGAGGGCGATTATGTCCGATCGCAGCTGCTGTTGTTTTTGAGCTTCTTTGTCGTTCGTACTATTCCAGAAATGGCCGAATTTCATGAATGAGCGATCCGGGCATAGCGCGGCGGCCCGCACGAAGAGTTCGTGGCGTTTGAACGGTTGCCATGCGGATATCTGTAGTGCGGCGTATGGTTTAGCGATGCCGAGAGGTCTGAACTCATCAGTGTCGACAAAGTCTGCATCGGCGATGGCAAGGCATATAATTTTAGGAAAGAGCTTCTGTGCCAGTTCCAGTTCCTGCGGATTGTCGATGAGTTTTATGTGGGGGGTGATCTGATTGCTTATCCCGCTCCAGCCGCGCCATTCGATCAGGAAGAAGTACTTTTTTAGTTCAGGTATCTTGGCGCAGGCGTAATCGCATCGGCTTAGAAGGAGGACTCCTTTTTCTATTTTACCCTCGCCGCGCGTGGCCGGTTTTTGTAATATAGTCGACGCAAAAAAGGAAGTCTCTTTATCCATATAAGACATATGATATCATATGTTCTACCTATAACCATGCCTATACACAAGAAAAATCTTTTAGTTACGCTCTCCGACGCATCGCATATTGAACAGGCAAAACAGCTGTTCTCATCGGTCTATTGGAATGCGGGTTGGAAAGGCGATTATCTACTGCTCGCTAATGAAGTGCCTGAATCAGAGCTTGCATGGTTTCGTGCTAAAGATATTTTTGTATATGAGTGTCAGACGCTTGTTCGAGATTATGTCGGACGCCAGAAGCATCCACCAGTCGTCGTGAGCAAACTATATCTGTTTACTCAATTTTTCAAGCAATGGGACACGATTGTCTTTCTTGATAGCGATATCATCGTGCGTTCATCGCTTGAAGCGTTGACAGATATCCGTGGATTCGCCGCCCCTGATGCGACCGGCATCGATCTTGGGGGAGAGTTCTACCCTAGTGACAGAAAATTATTTCAAGAGCTAAAGTCAGCCTTTGCTTTATCCGGTCCGGCGTTCAATACGGGAGTATTTGTTTTTAGTACGGATATCATTGAAGGCGATACGTTTGATCGTCTAATGCGCTTGTTTGATCGTTTTGGAACCTTGAATGCGTGTGGTGAAGAAGGCACGCTCAATTTATTCCTGAAAGAAAGACGCCAGGAGTTGCCTATCGCTTACAATATGTATCCTATGTACGCTGAAACCGTTTTAGGGGTCAAACAAGATAAGTTTGAGGCTATCATTGTTCATTTCGCCACGACTGTTAAACCATGGAGCGAAAAAAGTTCCTTTTACCGCGAATGGGCAGATACTCTTTCAAAAGCGGACAGAATTGATCTCAGTAGGCGGGTAGAATCTCGTGAAATATGGAGCCCTGAGAGAATAAAGAATCATGCACGCGCGATCCGACGTTCCGGAAAATATCCTAGAGGAATAATATATAAAACTCGTCTCGCGCTAGATAGGTGGGTTGGTCTTGCGGGTATAGTCATAAGGAAAGTGTCGCCTGGTGTTTATCACTTTCTACAACCTCATGCTCCATGTCTTCGTCCGCGCCCATGATTCGGTGTGGTGCCGACGCGAATTGCTCGAAATTTATGTTTCCTTTTATAATGGCCTGTATTTTTTTTGTAAATACAAAAACATCGAATCCTTTGGCTTGTTTCTGACAATTTTCTTTATAAAAACGGCGCCGTTCGGTGTTTTTTAGTTCTGCGGCGAGTTTTTTCACCGTAACAGCAAGCTTTACCTCGTCTATATCATCGATCAGTACGCCCATCTTGTCATTGACGACGGTTTCCCGATAGCCGCCCTCGTTCGGAGCGATGACTGGTTTTCCGGAAGCCATTGCTTCCACCGCGGTCATGCCGAAATCTTCGTCATAGGATGTGGTTATGAATCCCGTACAATTCGCATAGAGCTCGCGGAGCTCTTCTTGGGAGACCCAATGCCGGAGCTCGACGTTGGCGGGTTTGACGCTCTCGATGTATCGTTTGTAGCTCTCGAATTGACCGGCTCCTTTCTCATAACTCCCCACGATGACGAGCCGTGCGTCGGGCATCATCGAGAAAGCTTTGGCCTGGATGTCTATCCTCTTGTGATCGAGCAGGCGATTGACGGATAGCCAGTATCTGCCGTCTTTCTCGCATGAGTATTTTTTCGTATCGACGGGGGGATGGATGACGGCGGCGCTTGTTCCATAATAGCGGAGTATCCTTTTCTTTGAATTCTCCGAGTTGCATGTCCAAGTGCTGACATGACGCGCGTAACGCAGAGTCAGCATGCGATTGAACCTGACCCATAGCTCGAAAATCGGATGTTTCCAGGCCGATACCATCTTTTTTCCGACGAAATCCTTGAAAGCCCAAAGCTCATTCAGTGGTCCATGAACGTACCAAAAGTTCGGCTTATTATTGACCGCGGCGGACATGGCCCAGTCGCCCGATATGACGTAAAAATCATATTGACAGCCCAGATTCAGGCGTCTGAACCTCCAAAATGCCAACTGATGCCTGAATGGGGCGCGTATCGGTACGCGACCAATAGAATGTATGCGCGGCAAGACGTCGATGAATCCGACACTTTCGATTTTTTCTGCATCGAAGTTTGTCGTATACAGGTCCGCGTCTAGTTCTCGCGCGAGGGTGAGCGACACGATCTCTGCTCCTCCGATATTGTCCATAAAATTGTGGAGTACGGCGATTTTCATTATTTTTCTCTAATACCCAGGATGGACAGCATGAAGGCCGAGAAGAACGTCTGGACGCCGATGACGACGGCGGTCAGGGCCACGACGGAATTTTTGATTTGGTCGAGTGAGCCGAAGCCCGAGCGGATCCAGAGGACAAAGATGGCTATGTAGACACTGCCGCCGAGAAGGGCAAGGATAATGCCGGCAAGTGCCGCTTTTTCCAGGGTGACGATTTTAAAAAGCCGCTCGAAGGCGGGGCTTTTCTCGTCGAGCCGGGTGACGGCGTAGATTTTTGAAAAGAACGAAAAAATGACCAGTTCGTAGCCGACGATGATGAATATGGCCGACAGGAACATAGGGTGGACGAAGAATTGAATACCAAAGACAGTCGGCGAGCTGAGATACAGGATAGCCATTATGATCGCGCCGATGACGATGAGGCCGAGGCCCGGCAGGAGAAAGAGGTAGAGCGGGGAATAGAGCAGGATAAAGCGAAGATGCCTCCAGCCGTCGGCGAATGAACGCAGTTTCGATTCGCCAAGCCGTTTTTTATACGCAATCGGAATTTCGGCCATACGGACGCCGCGCTTCGCCGCTTTCGCAATCATTTCCGACGCGAATTCCATGCCGGTTGCGTGTGGCGCGATTATTTCGATGGCGGTGCGTGTGACCGCGCGCATGCCGCAATGAATGTCGTGAATCCGAACGCCGAAGCACATTCTGACGAGCCACGACAATACCGGATTGCCGATATATTGATGGTGCCACGGCATTGCCGATTTTTCAATGGCCGCGCCGGCATCTTCGTCACTGGCGTTAAAACGATTGCCGACGACCAGTCCGTAGCCTTCCTTCAGTCGGGCAATGAATTTTGGCAGGTCGCGAAAATCGTAAGTTCCGTCGAGGTCGGCCATGAATAGATATTCGCCGCGGCTCGTTTCGATTCCTTTCAAATATGCCGAGCCGTAGCCTCGCCGCGGTTCGCACACGGGGATCAATTCCGGGAATGTTTTTTGCATGTCCTTCAGGATTTTCGCTGAATTATCGGTCGAAGCGTTGTCGACGACGATGACTTCATAGTCGGAATGCGTGCCCCGCATCGTTTCCCGTATTTGGTTCATGCAATATACAATCGAGGCTTCTTCGTTTAGGCAGGGGAGGATTATGCTGATTATGCTATTATTCTTCATATGATTGAATGTCTGACGGGCGCATGTCTTTTATTTATTCCTTTCTGTCTTGTATTGTGTTTCAAAAAAAAACGTTTCGGCGTTGCCTGTGTTTTTATTGGGGTGGTTTTGTTTCATCTATGCCTCGCTCTTGCCCTGCAAGCCGCCGGCATTTTTTCATACGCGTCGGTCGTGGTCTGCAACGCCGTAGCGTCCGCGATTGCCGTCGCCGTCTGCGTCAGATTTCACGCCGGATTTCATGCCAACCACGGTGCCATTTCCAAACAATTTCCAAAAATAAACTGGTTTGTCTTGGCCGCTTTCGCAATCGTTTTTTATGAACTTTTTTCCGTTCATTATTTTTACACCGGCATCATCGTCACCGACAACGGCGAACATGCCGTAGTCCACGCGTCGTACCAGTATCCCTATTTTTCGGACGAATATTCCGGCGTGGCGCTCACCGCGTATTCTATCAGAAACCATTCTCTACCACTAGCCGATCCGCTTCACGGGGATACCCCTTCGGCCGACTTTCTTGTCTGTTTTTTTTCCGTCACCGCTGAATTATTTTTACTTCTCGGCGTCAGTCCTTTGGCCGGGTATGTCCCGTTCGCGATTGTCTCCGGATTGACGCTTTGTTTTTTGGCGTATCTTTTTCTGCGCAGTCGAAACGTCGATTCGTTTTCGGCGTCTTGCGCGGTCTTGGCGTTGCCTTTCATTGTGAATGCCGGAAATCTTCCCGGTATCTGGTCATTGCTTCCGTTTATCGGGGGGCTCATTGTATTCATGGACGCACTTGTAATTTTGTCCGAATGTGAAGTAAAGAGCGGGGAATCGAAATCGAATCTTTTGTGTTTCGCCGGTTTTTTCGTCTCTTGCGCCGTTTCCGTCGCGCTCTATCCGCCGATAATTGTCTTTGTCGTACCGGTGCTGTTGTGCATGTTCGTCGGATTCCGCTTGTCGCGAAATCGCCGGATGTTCCTGGCTATTGCCGGCCTTCTGGCGGTCATCGCTGTCGGCATTTGTGTCGTGCTCGCGCTGACGGGAACACTTTCGTTGGCGTTCTCGTTCAGCATGAGAAACAATCTGGTCGGCGGAATTCCTTCGTTCCCGATATGGATTGTCGTGCCATGGTTTGTGTTGCCGTTCGCCGCGCTCGGCGTATGGGGCTGTCTCAAAAATAAAATGTATCCGTTTGTTTCGGCTATTGCCGTAGGGATGGCATATTGGATCGCGTACGCCTATACAACCGAAGTATTAATCATCGATTATCCGAGAATTGTCGTCGTCACGTCTTTTTTGACTGTTTTGCTTGCCGGATTCGGTCTTGGTTTTCTCGTCAAAAAAATACCTCCCGCCGCTTCCGCCCGTTGGATGATACCGCTTCAAATTGCGGTATGTCTGGTTTTTGCGGTGATGGCGATTTCGTACCCTTTGGAATCATGGGCGAAGTTTGTCCTGCGGTCCCAAACTCCGGAGGGCCTCGTTGTCACCGCTCCGGCGCCTCCCGTCGACGATTATTTGACGGGTGAGGACCTCCGTCTTTTTTCGGGAATTGAGAGCCAACGTTTCATTTCGTCGCCATGGAAAGGCCTCGTCATCGGCGCGGCGACCCATAATTATCCGCTTGATTCGAAAGCGTCCACGTTGACGGAATCGTTGTATTCATACCGGAATTTTATATCCCTCGATTGTGAAGGCAAGTCCGCCGTTGCGAGCATGTTTTTCCTCGGGTACGCCTATACTCCAACATTTTCATGCCCCGATTTTATCTTTATTGGTTCAAGTAGCGAAGGCTTGTATCTGTACAAGTTTGCGGGTTATAATGAAGCGACAAACACAAATATATGAGCGTTGAATTTGAAGGAGACAATTTTGCAGGCCGAAAATATCAGTCGCGCGCGGTCATTGGCGAGCCGACGACGCCGTCCATGTCTAATTTTTTCATTAAAATCGGCATCGCAAAGAACGCCGGCCAGGCCTATAAGTTTTTGATTTTTCTGCTATTCCTCTGTGTCGTTTTGACCGTTGTCATTTATTATTTTTTCGTTGTCAATGCCGGACATGCGCCTATACCGGCAAGCGCCATATATGATACCGCAAAATAAAAAAATACAAGACAGAAAGAAGGGGGGTTTCACCTTGATTGAACTTCTTGTCGTTATTGCCATAATCGGGCTTCTTTCGTCGATTGTCCTGGCGTCGCTCGCTTCGGCAAAGACAAAAGCGCGGGACGCCGAACGCGTCGGCGAAATACATTCAATCCAAAACGGATTGGAATTGTTCCGGAATACCTATGGTTATTATCCGACAAGCATAAATCCCGGGACCAGCGGGGATGGAACTAATCTTGCTAAATTCATCGCGGTGCCGATTGATCCTCTCGGTAATGACGGCGTCAGTTTGTGTCGTATATCAAATCCCAGTACCAACGGTTATTGTTATGCCTTCAATCCGAGCAGTAATCCGACTGACTACCACATTGGCGCGCAAATGGAGACCGGCGGGACATGGTCATCCGGGGATTCGAATTTTGATTCTTCAATCGGCGGAGCGAAATGGACAAATGGTTTTCCTGGTAGTTCCAACTATATTTACGACGTGAAATTCTAGCGCTCTTGTCGTAACCGAAAAATCTGATAGACTCATACGGTCGGCACTGCGGGCCTTTTTGGCCGCTTCGGCCGTTTTGCATCGCACTATTTTGCGCAGGTGGTGGAGTGGTCAATCACAAGAGACTGTAAATCTCTCGCCTTCGGGCTTCGGGGGTTCAAATCCCTCCCTGCGCACAGCATTGAAATTTCACCCATTTTGGGTGATTTCGCGAGCACTTCATAAGGACTTTTAAACTTATGTTGAGCCACATTTTGGTTTTTAATGGAAAGGTTCCAAAGTAACTTTTCCATGATTTTTCGTTTCTCGTCGTCGTGGCCATTCAAAAAGTCATCCATGGCTCTGCTTGCTTCTATAAATACCTTTTTGATCGGTTCCAAAGTAAAAGCTGCTCTCGGGTCATTTGTTCGGTGTTCCGCGATTTGTTTATCGAGTGAAATTCGCTCGTTGTGTATTTCGAGGGCTTTAGCGTCATATAATTCTTTGTTAATTTGTTCCGAAAGAAAAGTATCGAGCAGACGGTTTTCTTTTGTTTTAAGCGATTCTAGGCGGTTTTGGAGCGTGGCCAGCACCGTTTCGGCGTAGGTATCTTTCTTTTCGGTTTTTTCCTTTGCGGCTTGATACATGATTTCAATAACTTCATCATCAAATTTTAACTCACCAAAGAGGGGAGCGATTTTTTCATATAAATATTTTTCGCGCATATATGTTTGGTGCTCGGTGCAGTTGCCCCTGCCGTTGGTACAGTAATAATATTGATGGCCTTTTTTGAGGCAGGCGGTCAGCATGCAATCACAGTTTTCGCATTTTAAGAATCCCCGAAGAGGGAAGAAATGGGTTTGAGGCCGGGGTTTGTTTCTGCCGTGAATGACATCCTGAACTTGGTCGAACATTTCCTTTGAAATGATCGGCGTGTGGTTTCCGCGGTAATATTTTCCGTCGCGTACCATGACTCCATAGTGAAAAGGGTTTATGAGTATTCGGTGAATGATCGATTGATAGACTTTATTGCCGGAGGGCGCACGCAGGCCTTCTTGATATAAAATATTCGCGATGTTTTTGACGCTGTAACTGCCGGTTGCGTACAATTCAAACGCCCGTTTAACATACGGCGCGCGGTATTTGTCGATTTTAATCGTCTTATTGGTTTTGTCGTTTAAATATCCGTAGGGAGGGTGATTCGGCCAGTCGCCTTTTTCCATTTTTGCCCGATTGCCGCGTTTTACGTTGACGCTCAGATCGCGGCTAAATTGATTGGCCATACCAAACTGCATAGCCATGATGAACGCCGATTCGTTCGGCAAGTGTATCGATTCGTAGGTTCTGATTTCTTTAATGACGCTTTTTTGAAGCATATCCATGACTAAACCGCCGTCCAAAAAGTTGCGGGCGAGACGGTCGAGCTTCCAGCAGAGGATCGCATCGGCTTTTCCGGATTGAATCATGGCTATTACTTCGGCAAAAATTGGTCGGCCGGTTTCTTTTGCGGTACGGCTTTCCTTGAAAACCTTCACGACGTTCAATCCGGCTTTTTTCGCCATCGTCAAAAGCTCCTGTTCCTGCGAATCAAGTGAAAGAACCTGTCGGTCCTCGTTGTCCATGGATTTTCTGCAATAGAGAATATAATTCATCGCGTAATTTTACTCCTTAAAAATATCTGATCAAGATTTTTCGGCATTAGGTATCGTCGCCGACAGTTTGTAAATACGGTGGCGACCTTTGCCGAGCCATTTTGTGTTGTACGTTTTGTCGACGACGGCTTCTTCCATGATATTGTAGTCGTCGAGTATCGGCCAGAGCGGGGAAAAACCGGCTTTGACGACGGGGCGCAGGATATTTCTCGATGCGACATAGCATTTTTGGTTTTTGAGCCGAGGATCGGTGAAGGCTTTGGCCATGTATTTGGATAGGTAGAAAGATAGTTTCTCATCGCCGTCGGTTTGCTTCATAAAAACATAACCGTGGCCCCAGAGTCGGTCAACGGTTCGATCTTCCCGTTGTGATAGAAAAACATCCTCGGGTAACCCCCAGAAGAGAGCGTGAAAATGAACCGCTCCACGTTTTTGAAATTCAGGGACGCAAACGTATTTGAAAGCTTTTCCGTATGTATGGCGGAGAGATTGGATGTAAGACGAGAAATGTCGATAGGCTCCCGCGAGGTCAGTGAAGTTTTCTCCGTAGGTAAGAGTAACCAATAGAGGTTTTGCAGGTCCTCCGAGGTTGCATGCCACAAGCCTTCGGAAAGCCAGACGAGCGCGTCGTGCGTTATCGTGTCGTTTCCCCAGTTGTCTTTCCGAAATTGTATCTTTTCCGTCAGTTCCCAGATTCTCGTCATGAGCAGGATCCTTCCGTGGTCGTTTATTTCTTTTGAGTGTAACGATGTCTTTTTCGTATTCATAAATTTCTAATGTGTTACCGTAGCTAATAATTTTGTTGTATCCCATATTTGTTGCGTTTTATCGTGTTTTATTAAGTGAGTGAGTAAGCAAGTCGGACAGGAGACGGTCGATGCGTCCCGTCCGCCGCGCTAAAGCGTTGGCGTTCCGGGACGCTTTCTCGCCTCGATCTCCGCAAATGTGAGAAACAACTCTGCAAACGAATTCAGGTATTCCTGGGCGGTGGCAGGCGAAATGTCCAAGCCGTGTTTACGCTTGAAATATTCGATGACCCGCTCTTCAAGTAATTGACTGAATGAATGCATGCGACCAGTTTCGCAGTTCGGCCGGAATACCTTTAGATGACTGGCATACAGAAAAAAGAGCCAATAATCGGCTCTGTGATGGCGTTTATTAACAACACCTAAAAGTTATTGTTCCAAGACGATATCAAAAACAGCTTTATTCAAAGAGTATCCGCTGGTGTCATTGTGGATAATTAGATCATCAGACACGCCCACATTTTCTCTGAATAATTTGTTGATCTCGGGAATTGATTTCATAACCACATTACCATCTTGGTTTGTCACTTTCTCTAATTCAGAAAGCGGGCAGTCATCTTTTGAAAGCAGATGTTTGATGAGTCGGAATCGTTTGGTGCGCTTGCCGATTGAATACACGGACTGTTCTTTTCCGGATTGGTATATGCCTTTCTTTTCGCTTATCACTATCTTATTTTTCAATGTCTCGGTTGTAGCAACTTCCTTCGGCAAGGTGCAAATTTCCAGGAGTCGGGGAATGAGCGCGGCGTGAATCCTTTCCATGTACGTGCCGTATTTCTTTTGCGTAAACGTGTATTCGATTTTGGCCATAGATAATGCGCCGTCGATATCCTTCTTGTCGTATGACGAAAATATGCTTACGAGAAATGCTCCAACCACATATATTGCGTTGACGAATTTTTCTCTGAAAAGCTTCGTCGATCCAACTATTTCCCAGTGCGTAAGCGGTCTAAGCGCTGTCTTGTATTTCGTCATGGGGACATATACATCCCTATATATTTCAGAGTAGTAAAAAGACAACGATGATCGATTGATCTTGTTGAGCATACGTTCTTGATCTTTTGGTAACAAATTTTGCGCTACAATTTGCTGTTTTTTCGCTTCCGTAGATGCCTTGTCATTTTCAATGATTTCTTTTATCTTAGGTTGGGTTTCAATGATGACCATATATTCATATGCCGGATTAAAAGAATATAAGGCATGATCACGATCTCGATTTTCGATAAATTTGTTATATCTAAGCTCTAGTTGTTGTACGACTATATCCATGAGGACAAATGATACGATGCTTTGCTCGAAAACAAAAGAATCGCTGTCGAGTACGGGGCTCATTTTACGATGGGAGAATACTGAGCGCATTAAGACGCTGACGTTGATAAGTTGATAAAAATATTCTGGTCTACACTACTCCTTAAAAACATGGTAGAATAACGAGTACATTTAAATGGATAAATTTCTCAAAAGAGACGCCGCTGGTAATTGGAATACTATTCCTCCTGTGCCAGATGATAAAATACAGAACGTTAACTGCCACAAGTTTGTCCTCTACGTAATTGGTCGCATATCATGGGAAGAAATGATTTCGGATGCCCAGAAAGAAAGCGGTATCGATTTTACGTTTGGCGAGCAAGCTCGAAATATCTCAGACATTCCGTACGCTCTTGTAAAGAATTTTGAATCTTTGTACTTGCTTGCCAACACGAACTGCAAATCTGGAGAATCCTACATCGGACAGATTCTCGATGCGGAAACCGGAGAGATGGCGCACTCGTTCATTATTGAAAAGCAACCGAATGGCAAATATACTTGCTTCGATAAAATAGGCTTTAAGTATCCTTTCAGTATCCACGAGCTAGGAACGATGCTCGATTTTGTGAATAAGGATGGAATCAAATCATATCAAAACCAAAAATGGAGGTTTGTGCCGCTAAAAGCAAGGAAGTAGAGTAATACATGAGAGGTGTCGTAATTAGATTATTTATCCTCCCAATCGAATCAAACTCATGCGCGGCCGCTTCCGCCACCTGCGAAATGGTATACGACGGACGCGTTCCCGCCGCCCTGACAGGCTCGTGCTGGCGCGCTTATGACGCATATCCGTATGGCTCCCGCACTAGCCCTCAACGTCTTTTCTTTTAGGGAAAAGACCTTGAGGGCGCGTCCGCCATACCGATATGCGCAACGCGCGGGAAACCTCCGTGACAACGGGCGGCGCTCACGCGTCCTCGTGCCCAAGCGGCTCGCGCATCAATTTGATTCGATGGGGTCAATAGTGCAGGCAAAAGAATGTTTAAAAAACATGCTAGATTATTTCTAGTTTTTTCAAGATAATTTGAAATAAGTCAAAAAATATGGTAGCTTTTTGCCATGAGCAGTGAACAAGATCAAAATAAAATTACTGAAATAAGTAGTGAAACTACGATTGCCGCAATCGTCGATACAACAAAAAAAGAACTAACTTTTAGCGGGAAGATCTCTTCAATTTTGATAGAAATAATTGCTCCGCTGGTCTGGGTTTATATCTTTGTAAAATTATTTATATATGATTTTGATTCCTGGTTTTTTAGGATTCTTTTTCCGCAGTACTGGCGAATTCTTGAGGTGAAATTTATTTTATTACTGTTATTTCTATCAATATTGTGGATGATATTTGGTACAAAAAATGTGCTTAAATGGTTTTTCTATATTTTATTTTATCCGTTGTTGCTTTTATTTATTTTTTTGCCATGGTTTATCTTTAAACAAAAAAGCTGGAATTTAGGCTTTGCTGTGGTGAATGCTACTATTTCATTTTTTAAGTCGCTCAAGTATAGTTTCATTACAACGTCATTCTTTTTAGCGGCTTTAACTTCAATACTACTCTTTAATAACCTTAATCTTCTCTGGGCATCAATCATAATTCTTTTGGTACTCATAGTTGTAACTTTTGTACGTAAGTTTTGGTTTGCTTTAAAACCATCGGGAATTTTTGGGATTCATATTAAAGCCTTAAAAGGCACTAAAAAAATTTCAAAAGGCACTTTTACTTTAGACACTGATATTCGTGATTTACCTATGGATTCTTTAAATCCTAAGCAATTAGAAAGTTGGACTGCAAAGTTACAAACAGCAGTTCTGTTTAACAGAATATGTGTTTTTCTTGCGCGTAAATTACGGGGTTATCAAGGCAGTCCGTGGCAAATGATGCCACATATTTTGACGATTTTGTTCCTTTTGTTTTTCACAGTTGTTTCGTTTACTGGTATAAATTATGGTTTGTACAAAATTAACCCATTATTATTTTCAACCACCGGTATACCAAGTATATTCACCTTCTTTTATTACAGTTTTTGTAATATTGTTTTTAGGCCAATTAATGAATTAGCTGCAATTGCTCCACTTTCACAAATTGCATTTATGACAGAAGCTACGTGTGCTTTACTTTTGGTTGCGATTCTTGTTACCTTACTTATTGCAGTTAGAAGCGAACGAAATTCTGCCGAACTTGATGAAACAATCAAGGCTATCGAAAAAGAGGGTGAAGAAATGGAATTATTTATCAAAGATGAATATAAAATCAATACGATTTCTGACGCACTATCAGAATTAGAAAAACTCAAAGCGGGGTTTATAAAATTCCTCTATAAAATGTCGGGTGATACGAAACAAGGCTAATAAACTTATATGGGCATATTTCCCATCAAAACCGTCCCAACTTCATCCCAGACGGCGCCAAGGGAAATCAAACAAATTTCATAGTTTTTAAATATTCTGTAATAGGTCGCGGTGCGTAGACGACTAAATTATCTTATGGTATTCTAAGGAAGTAAATTTAACCATTTATAATATAATTTATGTCACAAGAGCAATTACCTCAGGAAAGATCACGGGAAGATATAATGAAAGCACAACAGGAAATTTTTGATAAAAGAAAAACTCCAGAGTACTCTAAACTTTTTAGTGATTCTTATGATGCTGATTTTGATAGAGATACGGAAAAATGGAAAGAATTATCTACTAAACTTGATGTAATTAATGAACAAATCCGATTAGAACACAAAAACTTTTTGGACTCTTTAACTCCACAGGAGCAGATGTTTTATAACGAAGAACAAGCTAAACATATTGCGTCAAATGTTCAAGAGTGTTTGAGAGAAATCGTTCACTTACCGGATAATCAGATAATTGAAGTTCAATATGTGGAAAATAGTGGTGATGATTTTTCTTCATCTCATAATGAAAAACTCACGGTAGGTGAAATCTGGTCAGAATTAGTAGTTATTCAAAAGCAATGTGAAAAAGGTCTTACCTTCCAAGATATAAGTAAATTAGATGAGAATAAATTTTTTCATCATTTAGATAACTTCGGGGGTTCAGGTCATAGAATCTATATTCAACCAAATGAAGAAACTGCCGTCATTAGAGACTCAGCGGTTGATAATGAGGTCAAAGTGGCTGAAAAGAGATATGACAGTCTTTTGCTTAAGGCTGATCCTCGTGGAAGTGATGAGGTAAAACCAACTGATTCTGATTTTGAGAAAGCTCTTAAAGAGATGGAAAGTGCAAGAGCAGTACGCAATGACTACTACGATCAATTAGTTGATCTTCGGCAAGAAAGAAGTAAGCAGTAAAACCGTTCCAACTTCGTCCCAGACGGTGCACAAACAGAAAATCCCCGTAAGGGGATTTTCCTTTGCGCAGAAGCGATGCGGCAGCATCGCGGGAGGGATTTGAAAAGGTCGAGTATATTTTCGAGGAATTTATTCCGAGAAAATACGAGACCTGTACCGATCCCGTAGGGATCAAATCCATTTTCTGCTATAATAAAACCTGCTAGCGACAAGACATCAGGTACCATACAAAGATGACTCTGTGGACGGTCGCAAACGAGAATGCGCTTAATTCTAGAATGCGTAGAGTATCGTCAACTGCTACTTGCCCTTCGTCATGTCGGTTAGCGGTACACATCGCCCCGCACGGCCGCATAACAGAGCTATCGTCTTAGCGCACAACAGCGCTGTGCCCACCTTTGGAAACGGTGGGCGCTTTTTTTTATATAAAAATTCGCGGGCCGGGCAAAATAAAAAACCGGCCGCTTCTGCGTGCCCGGTTTATGCGATTCTGCGGTCATCCATTTTTGTCATGAGCCAAATGAGCTCGGGTTGTAATTCGGGGTAAGTTTCCGGAAAGTGAATCGTTGTATAGATGAGTGCGCTTGCCTCTTTTCGTATCAATTCCTGATATTCCGGATCACTGCAAGCCGGATATTCCGTGCCGTTTTTCAGTTCAAATATTTTCCGGTCCGTCCGGATGTTTCGGTATTCGGTTTGAAGCTTAAACAGACGGTGTTTTTGTTCCTCGATGTTTTTGCGAGCGTGAGCGAGAACTGCAGCGATGCAGAACACGCAGATAACCCCTCCGTATCCGTAAAGTGCTGTTTCCATAAAGTTTCTCCTTCCGCAGTCAATCCTACTTTAGACCACGATTCTTTTCAAGTGCGCCGGAATGTGCACGGCGATCTCGTACGTTATCGTCCCGGATTTTTTGGCGATCGAAGCGATCGAGTTCGGGTCGGAGACATTGTCGCTGATTGCGATGACCGGCGAGCCGACATGAATTCGCGATGCGTCTCCCGCCGGGATTTCAATGGTTGTGATGTTCATGCTGACGCGTCCGACGATGGGGCATGTTACGCGCCCGCCAGTATCCGTCATTGCGATCACCGCTCCGTTGTTTGAAAGCTTACGGTTCAAGCCTTCGAAATATCCGACGGGGATTGTGGCGATTGTCGTGTCTTTCCATGCCGTAAAGACATTTCCATAGCCGGTCGTTTCACTCGATTTCAATTTTTTCAGGCCGGTCACGATTGTTTTCATTTGAAGGATCGGCTTCAAATTCATTTTCTGCGCGAAATTGGCGTCATCCGACAAGCCGTAGAGCCCGATGCCGAGCCTCGAAACGTTCGCCTCGATTTTTTTGGCGAAACGATGTCCGTCGCTCGCGCTCGCATGAATATATTTAAGCGAAGGGAACTCGGTTTTGAAACGCCGCGCGATATCGTTCCAGACGGCAATTTGTTTTTCGGTGAATGAATGGTCGGGATTGTCGGCGTCGGAGAAATGGGTGAGGATGCCCTCGACTGAAAATACCTGGTGTTTCCGGAGCAGGGTAATCGCTTCGTCTATTTCCGCCGGCACTATTCCTTGGCGATGCATGCCCGTATCGATTTTGATGTGAAGTGAAATGGTTCTGCCCGAACCAGTTATCTTCGAAGCGCTTTGCAAAGTTTCAATACTCGTTATTGTAAACGCAATATGCTTCAGCCGCGAACTGACAATCGTCTCCGGCCGGGTATATCCGACAATCAAAAGCGCGGTTTTAATTCCGCGGGCGCGCAATGCGACAGCTTCGAAATATGAATCGACGACGAAGAATGGGATCGGCGGCGCGTCGAATGTCGCGCCGCCCACGCTCTCGCCCCGATTTTCCTCCTCCAAAATCCCCGCAATTTCAAATAGTCCGTGGCCGTAGGCATTACTTTTCAAAACCGGTGCGACGCATCCGGCCGCGTCGGCAGGTCTCATTTTCGGAGCAATAGCGCGAAACTCATTCAAATTATGCAGCAGGCGTTCGCGCGAAAGCTCAACCGTAATGAGCGGTTTGTACGGATGCCGCTCGCGGGATAGCCGTTTCAGGCGTCGCAGGTATTCCATCGGGCTTTTCATCGTCCCATTGTATCCTACAAAATATAAAAAAACACGCAGGAAGTTTTTGCTTCCTGCGTGCGATGAATTCACACCAATCAACCGCCTTTTTGACTGACCGCCGTCACACTGCCGTAATACCACCACGGATTGATTTGCACCGGAGCCAGTAACGGCCACGTATAGTCAATGTGGTAGGTGCCGGCCGGCAACTGCACTCCCAGGGATGTTGATCCAGCAGGAATGGTGTAGGGAACGTAGGGATAGTCGGCGCCGGGCTGCAGCCATTTGATACCGAAGCCGTTGGCGTTTTCGCCTTCGACTGTGCTAGCGCTGAAATACACCGTCATCGTGTTGGTCAGTGTAATTTGAACAATCGGCGAACTGCCGATATGGTTGACACTCTGCACATTCGTCAAGTTGACGATCGGCGGAGTCAGCATCGCGATCAGGCCGTCCCATGTCGGAGTGAAGGACGCTTTGACGAGGGCGGGAGTAATGACCGTTCCGCCTTTGTCCTCGTCCAACGCAAACGCCATGTCGTAGCTGTTTGTTTCGTTTCCATACTGGTCATACTGACCGTAGGTTACGACCAATTCACCGTGTTGTCCCAGATATTGCGTCTGGTTCAAGATTTTCCCGACGTGAACGTTGTTGTTTGGTCCAACTTGATACACTTCCAGATACACGGTCTGTAGAAGATTCTCGTTGGCATCGCGCAGGTTTAAGTGCGCGCCGACAGCGTTGGTCTCATACAGCGGCTCGTAATAGCCGATGTAGTTTTGCAGGTTTGTCGAGGCGGACGCCGGCACTTGCCAGAGTCCGTTCGATTGAACGAGCTGGAATCCCACATCCGCGTAGAACAGCTGGTCGCCGTCCGCCGAGTCGTAGGAAACCCACGTGCTTACCCAGTCGTTCGTCGGCCGCGCAATCAGGAATGCAAAGGGGTTTGTGGCCACAATTGAAACCAGATCGGCGGCTTTCGGCACGTTGTTGGGATTGTAGGCTTGGTTCCAGAATGTCCGGGAGCCGTTGGTGTTGAGCAGTGAGTCCGCCCACACTTGGCCGTAAACTTGCCGGATGAGGACCAGGTTGTGCGAAACCGCACGACCCACGCTGTCAATCGGCAATGATTTGCTTTGCGCCAAGCCAGTGAAGGCCGAGGCAATGAGAACTGCAACCGTAACGACCGTTGTCAGAATATTTTTCGTTTTCATTATTCAATCTTTCTGTTGTTTGTGTTTTTTGTTTTACCGCAATTTATTGTTGTTTGCTGTGCTGTTGCATCCACGTGTTCATCGCCAGGGCGCTTTTTGCCGCTTCAGGCGAAGGTTTCGCGGTGCTGAACTCGGTGTTCAAGCTGAGCGTTACCAGACCGTTGCTTGGCGGAGTTGAATCCGCCGCGACGTCCGGCATCGCTTCAGCTGAAGTTGCCATTGATTGGGCAGGTGCGACTGTCGCAACCTGCAGAGTTTGGGCCGCCACCGGAGTGACGTTATTCGACGCCTTGCTCGGCGCGAATTTGTAACAGATGAGTGCGGTGAGCGCACACACAACGAAGAGACCGACTGCGAGTGATTTTCTCATGGTAGTAGGGGATGACTGTTTTTGTTGATTGATGTTTTTAAAGAACAAAAAGACAAAAAGCTCTATTTCAAGCCTTATTGTAGTTCTGTCTTTACTGGGGCGTAGTCTAGCATTTTTTGGGCTACTTGTCAAATACGGCTTATTATGGTCTTTTCCGGACAGCTTCCGGTAATCCCCGGCGATTGTCGGCTGTTTGCTTTTTCAGGCACTATGGGTTATAGTGACGCGACACTAAATTTACCAATATGTCACAAGATAAACTCATCATTCTGCGCAACAAGGAAACAGGCGAAATCTACATGTCGCGCAAGAACAAAAAGACAGTCGAAAAGAAAATCGAGCTGAAGAAATACAGCAAGGTTCTGCGCAAGCACGTCGCTTTCAAGGAGGCGAAGAAATAATTTTGCATAAGACCGAAAAAGAGGGTACCATGGGGTAGTCTCTTTTTTATTGGAGTAAGTTAAATGGGCGATTGGTGAAATGGTATCACAAGGCACTCCAAACGCCTTAGTGGAGGTTCGATTCCTCCATCGCCCGCAGAGTCGAGTTAGCTCGAGTACCTAGGGGTAGTCGAGCGCTCGAAGCAACCGCTAAAATAATCGATGAGTTTTTGAGCAATCAATAAAAAATCGCGTGGTTTAGACGCGATATTAAAACATGCAGTGCGATCATGTTCCCTCCAAACGATAGTGTCAATTTAAACACTTCAGAAATGAAATAAAGATGCCGAGCCTAGATCCGAGCTTCCCGTTCCTCACGGGCTGCCATTCGAGGTTCATTACCAGCATTTCATCGTTCGTTTTCATTGCAACATCTCTGTTACATCACCTTAACCACTGCTCTTATGGATCAGCGCACCCAAACATTGTTTGGTAAAAGCAGAGGACATGTTGTTTCAGACAAAGACCATCCGGACAACTTGACCTAGGGGAAAGAAAAACAGACAAAGGGTTACGTAATTTTCTTTCAGGCTTCTATGGCACCCGCCTCCACCTAATAGATTTACGTCTGTCTTTGTTTTTGCCTGTTCGGCAACTTCTTTCAATCAAGGTAGATAACCTCACTGCATGTTTCATATCAATACTACATATTTTAATTTATAAGTCAAAAATTTCTCTGCTCGAGACACTCCGCTAATTGCTCTGTTATTGACACATACTCCAGCCCGTTATACCATCGATTTTAGCTGAATAGCAATTACACCCCGAAAGATAACGATTATGAGCGAAAATTATGTTGCTTTGAAAAATCAAAGGCTTGATCAGATGTTTGACGAATTATTGACAAAATCTCCAAATCCCGAACAACTGTGGACAATAGTGAGGGTCTGTTCTCATTTGAGTGATCGTGCCTGGGCAGAATTTATCAAGACCAATCCAGGTAAGGACGAACTTCTTCAGATGATGAAGGAATACAATAGCAGACACGTTTGTTCGTATCCCGGCCGGCAGATTATCGCGCGGTTTCCGGAGCATAAAATCCTTCTTGCGTTCGTTAAAGACCTTGGAGAATTGGCTCCCGAGGCGGCCCAAAAAATCATTGATACTCCGGAGAATGCAAGCCTCGCGTCCCTCCTAGGTCTCACTTCCGATCCGGAAATTGCCAGGCGCGCCGCGGAGGTTCTCCTCGCGCGGAACCCCAATCAACCCGAACTCCAATCGATTCTCATCGGCAAGACTGATGCGGATCAGAAAAAGCGAGCGGCGACAATTCTTCTGAAGGATGAATATCTCAACAATCAACTTGTTGCCAGTTTGATCTATCATGTTCCGGAACTTGTCACTGAAATCTGGAACAAATATAAATTGACGATGGATGATCATACTTTCGCGGCACTTTTTGAAGTCGAGCCCCATCCGTCTTTTCGTGAGGAGGCCGGGCGCATGATGCTTGAGCGGAACACGGAATTTTCACCGCTCTTCGAAGTATTCAAACAGTTCCCGAAATTACGGGAAGAAGTGTGGGTTAAGTTTTCCGCAATTGAACTCCACGATGGATGGCTCGAAGCAATTAAGCGGGAAGGTCCCGAGTTTACCGGCAGGATCGATCCAATTCTCGTTGCACGCCAGCAAACGCGTTCTCGGAACGCAGAGGTTGTGTGGCATGAATTGTTGGTAGTGAACGCCTCACATTCGAGGTGACGCATGTTTCAAAGCAAGGGCGTCTGAAAGCAGGCGCCCTTTTTATTTGTCCAGACAGCACATTTTTTCAAAAAAACACCCACTGACGCCTAACATCAGTGGGTATGGCTTGCGATCGATTTACCTCCGAACAATGGCGTCCAGTGAATGCGCGTTTTCAAGACGCGCGGGCTCCGCTTCAGATGCAGAAGTTCCGACGGGGTCGAGCTGGTTACAATCCACAGGAGTCCGATACCGATTCGCGACATAATGTGGGACCAGAACTTTGCCGGGCTTCTTTGTTCGTATTCAGACAACCGATGTGTCTCACCTAAACCACCGTCCCAGTCAGCGCGTCAAGGACAGAGGACATGCGGCAATGCGCGAACGCATACCGCTTGACCACGGTGAAAGAGAATTACGGGCAGATTGTTGTCCATTGTTCACAACTCAATTCTCGGCAATGGTTTCTGTTGGCCCCGTTATGCTTTCTCTCTTATCAAGGCGAAGCAACCGCAAGCTGAAAGGCATTCTATTCTTTTGATGTTGAAAAGTCCAGTTATGATATCATTACCCATATGAAACTCCTCCTAACCTCCAGCGGATTTACCAACAAATCGATAGCGAAGGCGCTTTTTTCTTTGTCTGCTCAAGCTTGAATTTTCAGCTTTTTATGCTAGTGTGGCGGCAGAGACAATCAACCTCAACTGCATCCAAAACGAAAGCTCATTCCATGAAAAGAAAAATAATCCATATCGTCCTGACGGGCGGTCCGTGCGGAGGGAAGACAACCTTGCTCACGTTTCTTCGGCAGAAGCTCGAGGAAAAAGGCTACATCGTCATCATCGTGCCGGAATCGGCAACGCTCAGCATCAATGCCGGCGTCAGTCCCATCAACAGTCTCATCGGCGGCGATGTCGCCCAAAAGGCCATTACNNCAGGATGTCGTCATCATTTATGACCGCGGCATCACTGACTCGAGCGCCTATGCCTCGCCGGAATTGTATGAATCAATTCTCGCGGGTCTCGGGCTTCATCCCGTGCAGGTTCGCGACGAGCGCTACAAAAACGGCGTCATTCATCTGGTCACGGCGGCGGAGGGCGCGGAGGAACATTATACCCGCGCCAACAATACCGCCCGCTACGAAACGCCGGAGATGGCTCGCGTGCAGGACCGCAAAACCCGCGANNGTCATGACCATCATCGGCGTGCCGCCGGTCGAATACGAGAAGAAATACATCATTTCGTTCGACCGGAAGGACTTGCCGGATCATTGCCAGCGAATTGACATCGAACAATTTTATCCGATGTCGAAGGATCCGAACGTGATTCCTCGTTTCCGCAAAAGGGGACAGCACGGATTCTACAGTTTCTATCGCACGACGAAGGAGCTGATCGGCGAGGGCAAGAACATCGAAATCGAGGACTTCACGACAGAAGCGAGATACGAAGCTTCGCGCGAATTCATCCGGCCCGACACCGAGCTCGTCCGCAAGATCCGGACCTGTTTCGAATATGCCGGGCAGTATTTCGAACTCGACGAGTTCGAGGATCCGCGCGTCAAGGAAATTATCGGCGGCGCCGCCCAGCTCGAGCTGGAAATCACCGACTCCGAAAAGAAAATCACCTTGCCTTCATGGGTCAAGGGCGCGAAGGAAGTCACCGGCCAGCCAGCGTTCACGAACTTCCGGATCGCACAGGCTCTGGCGAGAAAGTCCTAACCAAAAAATTAAGGACGACCACAGCGTAATTGAAAAGTGCGAGCGCCTCCGGTTTTACCGCGAGGCGCTTTTTTATTGCCGGTTTTTTGCCAAAAAAGCCATTTCGTGGTTGTATTGGTCCTGGAAGGAATTCACAAATTATGAAGACAAAACCGTCGGTTTTCTCCTGCAAAACGTCTATCGTCGCGGTCATTGCGTCGCGCAAAGATTTACTGATTGCGCTCCGTTATCCCAATATGGCCGATATCTATGAATGGCGCGTTGACTGCATTCACGGAAAACGCATCTTCGAAGGTATCGAACGGTTGAAACGACTCGACAAAGCAATCATTCTCACCGTTCGCGCTCCCGACGAAGGCGGCAAACGTCCGTCATGGGATAGGGAAAAACGCGAGCGTCTCATCCGCAAGTATCTCCATCTCGCGTCAGTCGTTGATATTGAAGCAAATTCCGCGGTCAATTTCCGCAAACTCATCGCGGATATTCAGCACCGGGGCATCACCGTGAACTTTTCATTTCACGTTTTGGAGCCGACGGCTTTCAAAATCATGAAGGTGCCGCTCGATTGGTTCGTGAAAGTTTTCGAACTTCTGCGCGCGCGACGCGACATATTCAAAGTTGCGGTCAAAATCGAGGACACGGAAACGATGCGGCTGTTCAGCAGGCATGTTTACTCCCTGATGAAAAAATTCCCGGGGCGGGTCGCACCGATGCCCATCGGCGAAAAATACGGCAAACGTTTGCGGCTCGAATATGCCCGCCGAGGCGCGGCTCTCGTGTATTGCTGTCTCGACGATGCCGTCGTTCCCGGTCAGTGGCAGGTGTCGGAGCTTCGTCGAAAACTTGCCTGAGTTCATTTTTACTTGAACTTGTTTAGAAAAAAATCACCCCGCAATTTTGGTAAGTTGCGGGGTTTTTTGTTTTAATTTTTTCAAGAAGTCAAATTAAGGCAAAAACGGTCTTTTTATCCCCAGTTTCGCATCATTTTAAGCCGTTTTTGCCAAAAAAGTGATATAATTTTGGCATATGAAAGAGTTCAGGGCTCATTTCGCTTTTGCAGTAGTTACATGGCTTTTGATTGCTGGACTTTTTTTGGTTCCGAGTGGGGCATTTGCGGCGACAAAAACGATCTTGGAACCGTCCGCGTCGGGGGCATTTGGCGTGGCAAACGCAGGGCCGGCATGATACTATTACGCGTATGAAATCAATTAAAAAAATGTATCAGAATCACAATGCCTCCGCCGCAGCGTTGATTTTGAGAATCGCTATCGCCCTCATTTTTGTCACCGAGGGCTGGGCAAAAATTACGGACATTGCCGGTACCGCGCATTTTTTCACCATGATCGGCTTGACGTCGACTTTTTGGGTTTACCTCGTCGGCTACACTGAATTTATTGGCGGACTGCTTCTCGCCGTTGGATTTCTGACAAAGCCCGTCTGTGTCGCTCTCGCCATCGACATGGCCGTCATCATTTGGGGTTTGCCTGCGCCGCACGGAGGTTTGTTCTGGGGACATTCATATGAATTTTTCCTTCTCTTGACCCTTATGTCGATGTACGCAATCGGTGCCGGGCATCATTCCTTGTCGTATTTGCTTACGAAAGGGAGGGTGAAGACGGCGGTTTAAATATACGAAATAAGGCTATTCTCAAGCTTTTATAGAGTACTTGACATTACTATTTTATAGTGCTATGATTTAATTTGGGACAACAATCAACCAGAATCATATTTATGAAGCACATTATTGAATCAAATGAGAGCAAGGAAACGTCCGGCAATGCGGGCTTGACCATGGTGAGTTTTTGCGGACAGCAATTCTGCGCTGACTCGATCATGGAATTGCCGCCCGGACTCGAACTGCAGGCCGAAATCGCCGACTTTACTGGCATCGTCCAGAAGTTGGATGTCGCTGCACACGCCGCATGCGACCAGAACGCAAAGACGTCCGAGCCGGTTTTGGTATCGGCGCCGATGTCGAAATCGTCCTTTTTGGTGAAGGGTTTGCGCAAGCTCGCCCAATACACCGCGTGGCAGATTAATATACTGCCGAACGACAAAGGGCTCGACCACGGTCTCAAGCTTGTTGCAGTTCTGCCGGCCTGAACAACGGAAGCTAAAAACTTCCAAATCGCGCTTCGAATGAGGCGCGATTTTTTGTTGCCTATTTTTGCCGTCTACCCCTCGCTACTATTTTTTTTGAGAAAATTTTTGACGGTTTTTTCGATATGTGAAGTTTGTGCCGGATCAAACCACCTTATCCGCTTGTCCCGACGGAACCACGCCATTTGCCGTCGGGCATACTGCCAATTTTCGGCGGCAATTTTTTCAGTCAACATTTTTCGGTCTGCTGGTGATTGCCGACTTTGCAGATAACGCGCAAGGTAGCGGTATTCGAGGCCAAGTTCGTTCATCCGTTTCAATGACAGTCCGGTACCGCCTTTTGCCGGCGATTTATGCAGATTCCGCGCTTCGGCTATCATTCCGATTGTGATGCGTTTTTTCAGGCGGATCGCAATTTTCTTTTTCAATTCTTTGGGCGGGAGAGTGAGGCCGATGAAAATCGGCGCATAGGGTGATTTTGATTGCGATGTTTTTGATATGGCTGGAACTTTGCCGAGCGCTGTCGCGATTTCTATCGCACGCATGAGTCGGTGCGGATTTTGGGAATCTCCATTTTTACCAGCGAGCATTTTCTGGGCGCGTTTCGGATCCAGCTTTTTAAGCATTTTGAAAAGTTCGGCAACCGGTTTTTTTGATAGTTTTGCGCGCAAAATTTTATTCGGCGGGACTTCGGGCAGGATGACGCCGTCGACAAGAGCTTCGATATAAAAGCCGGTGCCGCCACATATGATCGGCACATGGCCGCGCGCGTTGATTTCGGTGATTGCTTTCGCAGCCGCTTTTCGCCACGTTTCAACGCTAAATCTCCGCGGGGAATTTGCAGGGATGCGGGGATCCGCAACGTCAAGCAGGTGGTGCGGAACTCCTTTCATTTCGCGTTTCGTGATTTTACCCGTTCCGATGTCGAGTCCTTTGTACACCTGCCGCGAATCGGCGGAAATAACTTCGCCGCGCGGTTTCCCGCGCGGGTCTTTCATGCTTCGCGCGATGCGCACGGCTAAATCGCTTTTTCCGGTCGCCGTCGGACCGACAATCACGATGAGGGGGATTTTGGGGAGTTTCATAACTTTCTCTGGTGCCGAAGGAGAGACTTGAACTCTCATGGGTTACCCCGTACGATTTTGAGTCGTATGCGTATACCAATTCCGCCACTTCGGCAAATATGCTTGCAAAATACAGTCTACTAGAATTGCGTGGAAAATCAATGATGTTGAAAACGACGCATGTGTTCGCGCGATAAATTTGGTATAATCTCCGCACTATGTCATCACAATTTTTCGGCGACTCGATTTTCTGGATTGACATTGAAAAGGTCAAGCCGAACCCGTATCAGCCGCGCCGCGAATTCGACGACGCGCGTTTGAAGGATTTGTCGGAATCGATCCGCATGTATGGAATTCTTCAACCCCTCGTTGTTACGCGCACCGAGGTCGTGAAGGATGACG
This sequence comes from Candidatus Tayloriibacteriota bacterium, assembly GCA_003151615.1. GTDB lineage: Bacteria > Patescibacteriota > Minisyncoccia > Phycocordibacterales > PALSA-1337 > PALSA-1337. The sequence continues at coordinate 129,221 of PLXZ01000004.1, forward strand.
GCTTGGTCACCGAATACGAATTGATTTCCGGAGAGCGGCGCTTGCGTGCCTCAAAATTAGCCGGCTTGTCGCAGGTTCCGGCTCTGATTCGCAGTGGGGAAGAGGATGCGCAGGTTAAACTGGAGCTGGCCATCATCGAAAACCTTCAGCGCGAAGATTTGAATGCCGTCGACCGCGCCCGTGCTTTCCAGCGCTTGTTTACCGAATTCGGCTTCAAACATGCCCAAATCGCCGAAAAAGTCGGGAAGAGCCGCGAATATGTCTCGAATACCTTGCGTATTCTGATGCTGCAGGAGGAAATTTTGCAGGCCGTTTCCGAAGGAAAAATCAGCGACGGACACACGCGGCCGCTTCTCATGTTGATCGATCGTCCTGCCGAGCAGATGACTTTGTTCAAGGAAATCATGTTCAAGAAATTGACCGTCCGTGAAGCCGAAGCCATCGCCCGCAAAATCGCCCACGACAAAGTACGCAAGAAAGAGCGCGCTTTCGATCCGGAATTGGTTGCCCTCGAGGAAAAATTCAAGGAATCCCTGGGCACGCGCGTTCACATTGAACGCAAGGACACCGGCGGCAAACTGACCATCGATTTTTTCAGTGCGGACGATTTGCGCGATATTTTGGAACGCGTGACCGCGAGCGGCGTGAGCATGGGTGCGCCGGCTGACAAAATGGAGAATCATATTGCAGGACAGAATCAGCCGCAGGTTGTTGTTGACGCGCCAGCCGAAGCCGAATCAACGGAGCCGCTCGACGACCGTTCAAAAGAAGAAGTTGTTGCAGATGAAAATACGGACGATGACGAACTGTACTCGATGAAGAATTTTGTGGTCTAAACTTTGTAAAGCCTTAACAACGCTTTCAAAAATTCGGTTTTTGTATAAAAAAAGTCCCTGCCAAGCTTGCGCTCGACAGGAACAGATTGAAGAGTTTTACACCGAGAATCCATGAGTCGTCGCGATTTGAGTCGCGTTGGATTACAAGGTTTTGTTCCTGAATCTTATTTCCCCAGTCCTTTCAGACCAGGGCTTTTGGTTTCAGTGGTGGATTTAACTCCACACCAGGATTTGCACGGGTTTGCTGTCCGTCTTTCCTGAACTTCGATGTTTCATGCTTTGGGATTGTTTTTAGGCAATCCGTGAGCGGCATCTTTTGATAAGTCGTCTTGGACGTTCTTCATGCGATTTTACTCGCACGTTGAGCATCTTCGTCGCTCGTCTTTGATGGGGCATCGCACCCTACGTTTTCCCGCAAGAGCTTGGGCATGGTGACTCGACTTTGTCGACGCTCCTTTCGGCTCGCCAATTTGGTCTGTCCATGCTTTCTTGTGGAATCCGTATTTTGTTTGGAGTTCACAATCTTCCGAGGTGTCTTTCGACGACCGTCAGTGAAATTGTCTCGTTCATTGAACCCCGCTGAAGTTTCAGTAGCACTGCTACTTCAGCTCATCACTTATTACTAAGGACTAACTGGAGAGAGTATACAGATTAGAAAAAGTGCGCGCAACTCAATGCGGGGAAAAACCTGTGGAAGGCATGTGGATAAAAAAGATGTTGAGATCGACCGTCAAAATATGGCTTTACCGAGCCGCTAAAAGAGCAGCTGCTTCTTCGATTGTCATCTTTTCCGGATCGATTTCGCGCGGAATTGAGATAATTTTGAAGCCTTTTTTGAGGAAAGGTCTGTCTGAACCGTTTGCGGACGGGCTTGCTTTTTTATACAGCACGATGTCTTTGCCGGTCTTCGGGTGTGGTCCGACGACGCGGACTTTTACCGGAGCGCCTTTGCGGACGATTTTCGGCTGGGCGAGGATTTCGAGCGCGCGGGCGAGTGTGACAGTGTAAACATCATCGGGAGTTTTGAGCGATCTGAAGTCGCTGTCGTGCACAATATATGGACCGAAGCGTCCGGCTGAAGCCGTAATCGGTTTGCCGTCAGCGGGATGGTTGCCGAGAACGCGCGGGATGCTGAGGTAGCGGAGTGCGTCTTCAACAGTGATTTTTGAAAGGTCAACGCCGCGGGGAATCGACGACATTTTTGGTTTTGCGGCGACCGCTGGGACCGGAGCTACCGCGGGCACAGCCGGTTCAAGTGCCGGAGCAACTTCAATTGCCGCGTCCGCTTTTGTTTTCTTTTTTGAGTCTTTGGCAACCTTTGGTTTTTTCGGAGCTTTCGCTTTTTTTACCTTTTTCTCCTTCGGCACCTTCTCTCCAAGCTGGACATAGGGGCCGAAACGCCCGACGAGGACGTAAATGGGAAGGCCGGTCGTCGGATCCATGCCAATCGGCGTACCTTTTTTGATTTCAGTTTCGTCGATCATGAGCGCGCCGTTGCAGTCGGGATATCGCGAGCAGGAGAGGAATTTGCCGCCGCGACCGAGCTTGATGATCATCGATGAGCCACAAATCGGACACTTATATTTCGCGTCCGCGTCGCCGAGCGTCGTGATTTTCGCGGTTTTTTCGCGGTTTTTTATTTCGCGGGCGAAGGGGATGTAGAACTCACGGAGCGTTTTTTCGTATTCGCGCTTGCCGAGGGCAATGTCGTCGAGTTCGTCCTCCATTTCGGCAGTGAACGAGTCATTTATATAGTCCATAAAGTTTTCTTCAAGGAAAGTCGAGACGACATCGCCGGTGTCGGTTGGCTTGAGGGCTCGTGCTTCTTTTTCGACATAGCCGCGTTCTTCAATAGTGCGAATAATGGATGCGTATGTTGAAGGACGGCCGATGCCGCGTTTTTCGAGCTCTTTCACCAGGCCGGCTTCGGTATATCGGGGTGGCGGTTGGGTCGCTTTTTCGATGCTTCGGGCTTCGATGAGGTTCAAATTGTCGTTTGCATTGATTTTTGGAAGTTCAACATCGTCGCCGCGCGCCTCCGGGTCAGCCGCCAACCAGCCATCGAAAATGATGCGCGAGCCGTTTGCGACGAAGTCGGGGATGGTCGTGGATGTGCCGCCAGTTTTTTCGCTGATTTTCTCCTTGGCTTTCACATTTGCAATGATTCGAGTGCGCAATGTTTTTGCGTCGGCCATTTGCGAGGCAAGAGTGCGTTGCCAAATGAGGCGATACAGTTTTTTCTGTTCGTCATTTGCGCCCGCATTTGCGACGGTCAAATTTGTCGGACGGATGCCTTCGTGCGCTTCCTGAGCGTTCTTGCTTTTTGCGGAATAGGTGCGAAACTGATGATATTTTTTGCCGTAGTCGTTTTCAATCACGTTTGCAATCTGCGCGAGGGCGACTTTGCTCAAATTCGTGCTGTCGGTTCGCATGTAGGTGATGAGACCGGCTTCATAGAGGCGTTGTGCGACGGACATGGTTCGTGAAGGAGCAAAACCGAGACGCGAAGACGCCGTCTGCTGAAGGGTTGAAGTAATGAAGGGAGCTTTTGGCGCGCGAGCCACTTCGGTTTCGTCGACTGACACGACATGCCAGTCATTTTTTCGGCTGATTGCCAAAATTTCCTCGACTTTTGCGAAGTCGGTTGGTTCATCGGTGCAGGTGAAAGTTGTTTTTGCCGACGCTCCATTTTTCGTACCCGTTTTTCCATCCGCTGAAAGATCAGCTTCGATGACCCAGAATTTATGCGAAATAAAGGCGCGTATTTCGCGCTCGCGCTCCATGACGATGCGGAGGGCGGGGGATTGGACGCGGCCGGCGGACAAACCGTAGCGGACTTTTTTCCAAATGAGACCCGACAAATCATAGCCGACGAGACGGTCCAAAACGCGGCGGGCTTCCTGGGCGCGGCGCAAGTTTTCGTCGATTTCACGGGGGTGTTGAATCGCTTCCAAAATCGCATCTTTGGTAATTTCGTGGAAAACCACACGCTGTGGCGCGGGGAGACCATTTTTTTTGTCGTTCAAACCGACGGCTTCGGCAATGTGCCACGCAATAGCTTCACCTTCGCGGTCGGGGTCGGTTGCGAGAATGATTTCATCGGCCTGCGCGGCGAGCGTTCGGATTTCGTCGACGACACCCTCTTTGCCCGGGCTGATTTCGTAATGCGGCACGAAGCCCGCAGCGATGTCGATCGCCTTTTTGTTGCTTTTCGGAAGATCGCGGATATGGCCGACGGAAGCGACGACGCGATATTTTCCGTCAAGATATTTTGAAATTGTTTTGGCTTTTGCCGGCGACTCGACGATGAGTAGTTTCATATTTATGGTTTCGCTTTTTTGTGCGTTGCGCTAAGTATTACACGGAATCAAAAAATTATGCAAATAATGCGGATAATTTTCGCCCATTTTTTGTCATCCACGCACAATTTTAATAATTCCGTTTTCCTCGGTGACGAGGCCGTTCATTTCCATGATCGAAAGCGTCACCAAAATTTCCGAAACGTTTGACGGGCCGATTCTCGACCGTTCGCGTATCAGGCCGTCTTTATGAAGTTTGCCTCCGCTTTCGAGGATAATTTTATACAGTGTTTTTTCCTCTTCGGTTTCGCCGCGGATATTTTTGGTGTTTTCGAACAATCCGCCCTGATTTGCCGGATTTTCATCCCGTACTTTTATTCCCAATTGATGCAGTATATCCTTGCTGCTTCGGATAATTGCGGCGCCATCTTTGATGAGTTTATGCGGACCAGCGGACAACGGCGAGAAAATTTCTCCGGGCACTGCAAATGTGTCGCGGTTGTATTGATTTGCGTATTTTGAAGTGATGAGCGTGCCGGACGGTCGTTTTGCTTCGATCACCAATGTCGCATGGGAAATGCCCGCCATCAAACGGTTGCGCTGTTCGAAACACCACGGAGTGGCCTGCATGTCATTTTCAAATTCAGACAACAATGTACCGCCCGCATCCAAAATGCGTTTCGCCAGGCGGACATTCCGCGGGGGATACAGAACTTCCGGATTTAGACCTGAACCCGGAAAGGCAATTGTAGGTATGCGCGCAGACAAAGCCGCTTCGTGAGCAACTGCATCAAGGCCGAGGGCAAGTCCCGATACGATACATATATTGTATCCCGCCAGTCCCGCGATGAGGGTCTCGCAGGCTTCGCGTCCATATACCGAATGCTTGCGTGCACCGACTACACAGAGGAATTTTGTTTCATTGTTCATAACCGTTCCGTCCGCGAATCGTGGAGGCCATGGGCCGCGGCGGAACAAACGTTTGGGCGGGTCATTGATATGCCGCAACAGCAGAGGCCAATCCGTGTCCTCCGGCGTCATTGTTTTAATTTCTTTCATACGTATACTATACGGATTCGTTATGAAGGAACGATGAAGAAAGAATAAAGTTTTGATAAAAGTGGGGATAACTGATATGATAAAAGCCACAAAGACACGCGGACAAAAAACATAAATGCTCGACATCAAATTCATTCGGGAAAATAAAGACATTGTGGCGGCGGGCGCGAAGAAAAAGCACGTCGTTTTTGACGTTGAGGAACTTTTGAAAGTTGACGACGAACGCCGCACGGTTTTAGCTTCGATTGAAAAGAAGCGCGCCGACCAAAACGCCGCGAACGACAAAGTGGCTTCGGCGAAAACTCCGGAAGACCGCGCAAAAACAATTGCGGAAATGAAACTGCTGAAAGCTGAAGTCGAAAAAGAGGACACAGTCCTAAAGGAATTGATGAAAAAGTGGCAGGCGCTCATGCTGCAGGTTCCGAATATTCCCGACATCTCTGTTCCGGACGGCGCAACTGATGCCGAAAATAAGGAAATAAAAGTCTGGGGCGAGAAGCCGAATTTTGCCGCGGCAAATCCCGCATTTGAAGCAAAAGACCATGTACAGCTCATGACCGCCCTCAAAATGGTGGATTTCGAACGCGGTTCAAAAGTCCACGGCTTCCGCGGATATTTTCTGACCGGCGACGGTGTGCGCCTTTGTTTTGCCGTCTGGAACTACGCCCTCGATTTTTTCTCGAAAAAAGGCTTCATGCCGATTATGCCGCCGACTATTGTGCGAAAGGCGAATCTCTATGGAACGGCCCATTTGCCCGGCGATGTCGAAGATTATTATATGACGCAGGACGGGGACGCTCTCGCGGGCACCGCCGAAGTTCCGGTCATGGGTTTTCATTCGGAAGAAATTCTTGACGCCGCGTCTCTTCCGATAAAATATCTCGGTTTTTCTCCATGCTATCGACGTGAAGCGGGTGCGCACGGCAAGGACGTCCGCGGCCTCATCCGTGTGCATGAATTTTATAAATTCGAGCAGGTCATTTTGTCCGAAGCAAGCCACGAAACTTCGGTCAAGCTTCACGATGAATTGAATCGCAACACCGAAGAATTCATCGAATCTCTCGGAATTCCGTATCATACTGTCATTAATTGCGGAGGCGATCTCGGTCTCGGCCAGGTGAAAAAATACGACATCGAATTGTGGGTTCCGAAAGAGGGTAAGTACCGCGAAATTTCATCTGCTTCATATTTCCATGATTTCCAGACCCGCCGTTTCAATACTCGGTATAAGGACGCCGAAGGCAAGCTCCGTTATGCCCATTCTCTTAATTGTACGGCCATTCCGACGCCGCGAATCCTGGTTTCTCTCGTTGAAAATTTCCAGCAGGCCGACGGCTCAATAAAAATCCCCGAAGCTCTCCAGAAATACATGGGCAAGGATGTGATTAAAGCCGAGTAAATTTCGTGCTACGATTGTAGTGATATGGAGACATTCGCTGAAAATGCTATTCAAGATGCAAAGATAAAAGCAGAAACAATTCCGCGACCTCCGGCTGATTATCTCGACCGCGATCCGCGTTTGGAAGAAATACGAAATGAACTCATCTCGAAATGGGAGGAAAAAAATGGCGAAGGAATTCTTTCTTTTCAAGGCCAAAATTATTTGATGGGGGATGTACGGAGCAGTAATCCGGTTAATATTGAGCAGCGTGCCGTAAAAAAATTTCAAGAAACGTTTCCGGAGGAAGCAAAGATATATGCAGAACGGGAGAAAACGAGAGTTTATGAGAAACCGACCGACGATCCGGCGTACAAAGAAGCAGAAAAGGAAATTACGCGACGTGCAAATACTGACAGTCAGCTTATTGGTGGTTCAAAATTGCCCGCGGCTGAGTATCGCGACTTGAGTGACAGAATCAGAAATCGCGAGACGCGCCGCGGATGGTCAAGCTTCGCCTTTCAGTATCCGGAAAAAGCGGCCGTATACGCCGCACAGAATGAATTTTTGGCCCGCGATTTAGCGTTGCGTGAAGAGCAGAAAGAAAAAAAGAAGCAAGAGACGGAAAGGCAAACTGAAAAACCCGAACAACGGCTAGACGAAGAAACTGCTGGACAAAATCCCGGAATCCGGCAAAAGAGCGACGAAGAACGTCTCCGTGAGGTTCGAAATCATTTGGCTTTACACAGTGAAGGAGAACCAAAAAAACAGGAATCGGCGAATGATACGGTAGACTGGAAATCTTTTGGCGGCCGGCAGATTGTTATGTTTAACAACGAGTCGATTCATCGTTACCCGGAACGGGACAAAGACGTAACTTCTGTTCGTGAAGCAGTCACCGAAGAAACTCTTCGCCGCGTCGCAGAAGATAAAACTCCGGGAAGGGATTTGGCTGATAAGTTTCGAGATACATATCGAGCCGTCAACGCGGAAAAATGGCAAGCGTTTGTTGACAAGTATCCGCAAAAAGCGAAGGAGTATCAGGGCTATTATAAGGAAATTCGCGATATATTAAATCCTTCGCAAGAACGAGAAACTGAGCAACAAACTGTTCCTGAACAATCGGAAACCGTTGCGACGCCCGAAGAAATTAAACCGGAGATCGAAGACGAACTATTGTCCAAAGAAGACGTCATTTCGGAATATCTCGCGTATCAAGACGCGCCTGAATCGGATGAAATGACGGCAGATGAGAAAAAGACCATGCTGGGATGGTCGATGAAAAATGAGAGCGCGGGCCGTTATGCGGAATCACTTCAGGAAGTATTCGAAGAATATCCGCGAAAATCGGTGGAAGGTTTAGCGTATCGCATGGTTTCCGAAGCGAAGGATATTTTGAAAAGACTTGGTGTTTCGCAGAGCAAATACATCGACAGCACGACGTGGGCAATGTGGGATATCGGCAAGCAATTTTATTATGTCGGTCATCCGAAGGAATCAAACGAAAAATATGACATTGCCGATCCGTTCCAGTCTCCGGAAAAAATTACGGAAATGATTAATCGTCAGGTTGGATGGGAGGTATATCGCGCGAAGGAAACGGGTTTCGCCGAGAAATTTAAAAAACATCCGCTCTACAAAAAGCTGGAGGAATATTTAAATATGGCCGCGAAAAACAAAGGCACATTGAGTTCAAAGGATTTGACCGATTTAGGAGGGCTTACCCGAGAAATTTTGAAAGAATAAAGTCATGATAGAATAGTGTCAAATGGCATTAGTGCGGCGCAGAGGAACAATACAGTCCGAAACATTTGCAAGGAAGCGGCGGAAGAAATTGATTTTCGCCGGAATTTTGTTTTTGGTTGCGATCGCTTCGGTTTGCACGACGGTGTATTTTTTTTTCAACACCCAATTCGTTCAGATTAAATTGGTCGAAGTTTCCGGACCGGTCGGCATAAACGGGGGAGTTTTGTCATTGGTTCCGGCGGATGCCGTGCAAGCGGATATTGAAAAAGACCTCGCCGGCAACTGGCTGCTCCATCTCGTTTCAAAAAATACCCTCTTTTTCTATCCGAAAAATAAGATTCGCGCCGAGTTGATGAAAAAATATCCGGCGATTGCCGCGATTGATTTCGGTTCAAGCGGCGGTTTTCTGGGTTTCGGCAATAATATTGTTTTGCGCCTCCTCATAACCGAACGATCGCCGTTTGCGCTGGCATGCGCCAAAGATTCGATCAGTAATTTTCTGCAATCGTGTTTTTACATTGACAGTTCCGGCTTCGTTTATGCCCCGGCCGCGCAATTTTCGCCCGGCGTGTATGTCGATTATGAAATATCACCACAATCCGCATCGAGTTCGTCCGCGGCAACTCCTGGAAAGTTTATTGCCGACGAAACTTCCTTTAATGCCGCGAAGCAAATTGTCGGTTTTGTTTCCGGTATGGGTCTGGATGTGTCCGCCGACAGCATTGGTTCTGACGCTCTTGGTCCGACGAATACTGTCATCATAAATGTCGCGTCTTCGACAGCCTCCGCCGCTTCAACCACGCTTCTGACAGAAATTTATTTCAATCAGAACGAGCCGCTCGATACGGAACTGCGGTATTTTTCCGAATTCTGGCGCAATCAGCAGGCGACAACCACGCCACCCAAATTTCAGTACGTCGACATGCGCTACGGAAAGGACATCGTGTATAAAGTATATAAATAATAAACGACGCTCATGAAAAATATCCGCAGACAATTATTTTACGCAGTATCCGCAATCCTCGTCGGCATCGCGTGCGCGGCTTTTCTCATATTTCTGGCGAAATCAATTTCGCAGCATCTTTTTCATCACGCTTCAGCGCAAGCAGTCATCGGAACTGCGGAAAATCCGGCTCTGGCAAAGCCTCTTTCTCCGGCCCAGGAACAGGCTCTGGAAAATCTTGACGAGGACGCGGCTTCGTCGACGTCTGTTGTTTCGGCCCACTCAAAACCGCACGTTGTTACCGCAAGCCAGTATCTCGTCATTGATTTGACAGTCGCCACAACGACGATATCAACCGTTTCAACTATGCCAAACGGCATCGCGACGACAACGATAACATTTGTTCCGTCGCCATTTGTGCTGGCTGACCGCGCAATCGTTCAAAAAGACGACAGCAGGGCGGTTCCGATCGCGTCGCTGACAAAATTGGTGACGGCGGTTGTCGCGCAAAATATTCTCGACCAAAATGCGCCGATTGAAATTACCAAAAATATTTTAAACACGGACGGCAATACCGCCGGCTTCCAGACGGGTGAAAAATTCAGCGTGCCGGAGATTCTGTATCCGCTTCTCATGGTTTCTTCAAATGATGCGGCTGAAGCATTGGCGCAAAATGATCCAAAAGGCCGCCCCGACTTCATCCGCCAGATGAATGAATGGGTGCAGTCGATCGGCGCGTACCACACGTATTTCGCCGACCCGACCGGCCTGTCGCCGGAAAATGTTTCCGATGCCGGAGATCTTGCCATCATCATGCGCTGGGTATACTTGAACCGTCCCGATCTGATTGCGATAACCGACACGAAAGTAAAGGAGTTCCGCATCCACACCTGGACAAATCCGACGCAATTGCTTAACTTGAGCTCATACCTTGGGGGCAAGAACGGCTACATTCCGCAATCGGGCGAGACAGCCGTGTCATTGTTTCAAGTCGGTCCGAAGCTGTTTGCTGTCGTTGTGTTGGGAAGCACCAACCGCGACCAGGATATTTTGGAACTGATGCGCGAGGCAACAGGCGTGGCATATATTACATATGAAGACGCAAACAATTAATTTTGGCTTTTGGAAAAAAATTCGGGAGAAAGCGGCTGGACTAAAACGGCCGATTTTTGTATTGGCGCCCCTCGCGAATGTCACCGACGCCGCATTCCGCCAAATCATCGCAAAATACAGCCGGATGGGGGAGCCCGACGGCGGCCCCGACGTCATCTGGACTGAATTTGTTTCCGCTGACGGATTATGTTCGCCGGGTCGCGAGGTATTGCTTCGTGATTTGGCATATTCGAAAGGCGAGCATCCGATTGTGGCCCAGCTTTTTACTGCACATCCCGAAAAAATGCGCGAGGCCGCGGCATTGTGCGCGCAACTTGGCTTTGATGGAGTAGACATTAATATGGGCTGTCCTGATCGTTCGGTTGAAAAACAGTGCGCGGGCGCGGCCATGATCAAGGATCCTAAAACTGCGCGAAAAATTATCGAGGCGGCACGCGAAGGTGCCGGCACCGTGCCAGTCTCCGTCAAAACTCGCATCGGCTACAATAAAAATGAAATTAATACATGGATTCGTTTTTTGCTCGGCTTGCAACTGCCGGTTTTGACCGTGCATTTGCGAACGCGCAAGGAAATGTCCGAAGTTCCCGCGCATTGGGGCCTGATGCCCGAAATTATCCGTCTGCGTGATGAAGTTCAAGCCGCAATTCCTGTGAATGAACGCACTATTATTATCGGCAACGGCGACGTCATGAATTTGGAAGATGCCCGGGCGAAAATTTCCACGAACGCTGGCTTGGACGGCAGCCTCGCGGCCGACGGTGTCATGTTCGGCCGCGCCATTTTCGGAAACCCCTGGCTTTTTGATGAAAGACGAAATAAAATCGGCACAGGTGCAAACATTAGCATACCGACAATTTCCGAACGCCTCAACGCTTGTCTCGAACACACCGAACTTTTTGAAAAACTGCTCGGCGACGTCAAAAGTTTCGCCATTATGAAAAAACACTACAAAGCCTACGTTTCCGGCTGGGACGGAGCGAAGGAATTGCGCATCAAACTTATGGAAACAGAAAATGCGGCTCAGGTTGGGGCTATAATAGAAAATGTATTACTCGAGCTTGACCGCCCAAGGGAGCGGGTATAGCATTGCTACACCGAGGCTGCTTCCTTGGTTCCGGGTGTAGGCAGAATCCTAAAATAGGTCTAGTGCCCAATTGCCACGACGTGTAGCTCACATTTTCTATACACTGTTGCGGTCAAGTGGTAGTATGCCCCACCTTATCTTTGCGCGCTGTCACAGTGACAGCGCGTTTTCTTTTGCGCGGACGGTTTCTCATTTCTATTTTTCGACCGTTGCGATATACTTAATCCATGTCAAAATCTGATGGGACAAAATCAGGCGCAACAAAAACCGCCCTCTATCGCGAATACCGGCCTCATTCGTTCAAGGACGTCATCGGACAGGATCATATTGTAAAAGTTCTCGAAGGCTCAATACAGTCCGAGAAAGTTTCCCACGCATATTTGTTTGCCGGCTCGCGCGGAACGGGGAAGACTTCGGTCGCGCGCATTTTCGCGCACGCCCTCGATACCACCGACAATGACATTTACGAAATTGATGCGGCTTCGAATCGCGGCATCGACGATATCCGCGCGGTCCGTGACGGCGTTGCAGTTCTGCCACTCGAATCCCGTTATAAAGTTTACATTATCGACGAAGCCCACATGCTTACGAAAGAAGCCTGGAACGCACTCTTAAAAACACTCGAGGAACCGCCGGCTCACGCCATTTTCATTTTGGCCACGACTGAAATCGACAAAGTTCCGGAAACGATCGTTTCTCGCTGCCAGTCATTTTCGTTCAAGCGCCCGTCGCGCGAAATTCTGCGTGAAGTCGCAACGAACGTCGCCAAAAAAGAAGGCTTCGTGTTGGAAGCCGGCGTCGCCGATCTCATCGCCATGATGGGGGACGGATCGTTCCGCGACATGCTCGGCACTCTGCAAAAAGTCATCGGCGCGGGTGCGAAATCTAAAATTACTTTGGCCGAAGCCGAGCTTGTCACTGGCGCGCCGAAAAATAGCATCGTCAATGATTTCGTTTCGGCTTTTGCTTCCAAAAATTCCGACAAAGCCCTTGCCGCAATTTCCGCCGCGGACGGCGCAGGCATCGACATGAAAATGTTCATCGCGTTGGCTCTGGAAAAAATGCGTTTTGCACTGTTGTACAAAAATTCAAAAGACTCGGCAAAGCAAATGGCCGAACATATGTCGCCCGAGGATGCTGCATTGCTCGGCGGTCTCACTGTCACATCAGGCATGCTTGCCGCGCTTCTGCGTGCATACGACGAAACCGGCAAGGCTTACATCCAAACATTGCCGCTGGAGCTGGCGGCGCTCGGTCTTGTCGGAGCTGAAAATGCAGGGTAGTATGTGCCTTGTGAGTTAAAACACATAATTGCCGGATCGTCTAATGGTAGGACAGGAGCCTTTGAAGCTTCTAATTTTGGTTCGATTCCAAGTCCGGCAGCAGTCTCGGTAAATCGGCATTTTTAGGGGCATTTGCAAGTATCGCAAATGGGTTTTTGAATATGTATTGAGCCACGGATTTGTTTTTGAACGTCGCGTTCGAGAGTAACTTTTCGAGCATTTTTCTCTTTTCATATTCGTCGAGCGTCAAATACTTTTCCGAGGCTCTACTGCCGGCAGACCTTGCGTCCAATGCGTTTATTACTGAATCCATCAAACGAGAATTTCCCAATGACGGGATAATCTCGGAGGAAACGGGAGAATCAAATGTGGAGGCTGAGTATATTTGGATAATTGATCCGCTCGACGGAACATTAAATTTTGCTAAAGGCATTCCTGCTTATACCGTCTTGATTGCAAGAGCAAGGGCAGGAATTGTTGAATTGGCTGTGATATACGATCCTATTCATGACGAACTTTGCTTCGCTAAAAAAGGCGAAGGCGCGTATTTGAATGGCACAAAAATCAAATGTTCGGTTATGAAGTCTCTCGAAGATACCGTCGGATGTTCCAGCGGTAATCTACGGCTTAAAGATCTTGCCAGACTTGAAAAGATGATCAATGCTAGCCCAACCGGCAAAGTATCCAGTACAAGCTTTTATGGCATAGGGACCAACGCACTGTATGTTGCTACGGGGAGAAGGGATTGGTATATGGTCACCGGAGGGGCACTGTGGGACCATGCAGCCCCGTCCCTTATTCTTGAAGAATCCGGATGTAAGATAACGACTATTGAAGGCAAGCCGTGGACGTTTGCAGACAAGACCATGCTTGCGGCAAATCCTGAATTGCACGGATTTATTTCCGGGGTTATAATCTAATTATGTTACCAATCAATTATTTGGCAGTCATTGTGGCGGCAATTGCAGCTTTCATCATAGGGTTTTTATTTCACGGACCTTTCTTCGGAAAATTGTGGATGCGTTTGGCAAAGGTGCAAATGACGGGAAATGAAAAGTTGTCCGACATGTACGGAAAAATGATCTGGAATTTCGTGGCAAACCTGGCGACAGCCTATGGGTTGGCCGTTGTGTATTTATTGGGCTCAAGCTCTCCATATATGACGGGTTCAGCTCTTTGGAACGGGATCATAATTGCGTTTGTGGTTTGGTTGGGATTTTTAGTCACATCCACGTCGATAGAAGTCATTTGGATGGGAAAATCTTTCAAGCTTTGGTTGTTTGAAGCTTGCAGCAGCCTCGTAGTCATGCTGGCGATGGGCGCCATTATCGCTGTCGGGATATTTAAATAATTTTTTAGTGCCTTCTCTTGATACTTTTCAAAATTATGGTATCCTCTGCCCAGCTTTGAACATTTCCAAAACCACCTAGAATCAACCCTACAATAAGGAATATATGGCAAAAACACTCCTGACACCCAAGCGGATGCGGGAGTGTGGCTTGCGTCCAGACTCCCTTTCCGTTCTGGTTGAAGCCCAAAAACTGGGCACTCTGCACATATCCGCCGTTCGCGGAATCACACTTCCAGAACTTCTCAAAGATCCCGAACGGCTCCAGCCGATGATGGCCACATTTTTGAGGACGCTCGACAAGCTCGGCATTGAACTTGACCAAAATGGTTTCGCGGCATCGAACGGAGAATCGGAGCTTTCGCATAAAAAGCAGCCGGCGCCGACTGTCGACGATGAAATTGCGGAAGGTCCGAGCAAGGACGAACTCACTTCCACGGAACGGTTTTTCAAAGGGATGGGTAAAATTAAAGTCCCGACCCATGGAGAAATGCCGGATTATTTCAAGCGCATCAAGGAGGGTGACGAAAAAGCCCGGGAAGATTTCATTGTCTCGAATATACCTTTTGTGGTATTTATCGCGAAGAAATACGCCCACGGCGATTCGGACAAACTTCTGGATTACGTTCAGGAAGGCTCGATCGGACTGATGAAAGCGATCGAGAAATTTGAGCCTGAACGGGGGAACACCTTCGCCACCTATGCGGTGTGGTGGATAAAGCAATTCATATTGAAGTCTCTCTCCCAAAAATCGCGGACCGTGCGTCTGCCTGACTATCTGGTTGACATCATGGTGAAAGTTCAAAAAACCAAGAACATCCTGATGCAGGAACTCGACCGGATGCCGACACCGGAAGAACTTGCCGATGAAATCGGCATTTCGGTTGAAAAAGTCAAGCGTGCCCTTAGCGTTGTGAATCAGACCGTCTCGCTCGACGCGGAAATGGACTTTCACACCAGCACGTCCGACGGGAGCGCCAACCGCTACGACATGATATCGGATCGGAATGCGGTTTCTCTGGCGAACTATGTCGAAGCAAAAGACGAGCTCAAACATCTCGTTGCCCAGGTAAACGAAATGTTTGAACGGCTCAAGCAGTTCCCGAGCTACAGCGGCAGATTCAAGGAAATGATCTTTCTGCACGCCGGTCTCGACGGTTTGCGGCAGTTCAGAACCCTCGATGAGGTCGGCGATATGTTCAGCGTCACTCGCGAACGCATCAGGCAAATCGAGGCGATGTGGATCATGCGACTCGATAAATTAGGATACGGGATTGGGGGTTCTGAAGGATGGCGTCGTTTTGTCCGGCGCATCTACGAGTTGGAAGAATTGCTTGGAATTCAGGTATCTTTTGAGTAACACCCCCGCATGACAGCATGCGGGGGTTTTTTTGCTCGTGCTACAATAATGGCATGACATATCGCGGCCTTTCTTCGGCAGAAGCCGAGGCGAGTTTTGAAAAGTGGGGACCGAATGAAATCGTCCACATCCGGAAACTTTCGGCTGTCGAGGATTTTTTCTCGCGTTTCACCAATCCGCTCATTCTGATCCTTTTTGTCGCGGCAATTCTGTCCGGATTTTTGGGTGACAAAATTAGCGCGATTACGATCATCGCCATTGTTTTTTTGAGCATCATCCTCGACTTCGTCAATACGCATAAATCGCAAAAGGCCGCCGAGGCACTCAAAAATCAAGTGACCACCATGGTTACGGTCACGCGCGACGGAAAATCGCAATCGATTCCGCTGTCGCATATCGTGCCGGGGGATATTGTCACACTCGCTCCCGGAAATATCGTTCCGGCCGACGGGGTCGTTTTGGAAGCGAAGGACTTTTTCATAAACGAATCGTCATTGACCGGCGAAAGCTTTCCGGTTGAAAAAGTGTTTGGCGACAAGGTCATCATGGGCAGCGGCGTCACGACCGGAAACGCGACTATTCGCGCGGAAGTGACCGGAACCAATACGAAATTCAGCCACATCGCGGCGGCATTGTCGGCGCGCCAGGCTCCGACCGAATTCGACCGGTCGATAAAAAGTTTCAGCGCGCTCATCATAAAAGTAACCTTTATTCTGGTCACTTTTATTTTCCTGGTCAACGCATTGTTCCGCCATGATTTTCTCCAATCATTTTTGTTCTCGATCGCACTCGCAATTGGCCTGACGCCGGAACTTTTACCCGTCATCATTTCGCTTAATTTGTCGAAGGGATCACTGGCAATGGCCAAGCACGGAGTCATCGTCAAAAAACTTTCCGCCATCCAAAATTTCGGCAGCATGGACGTGCTTTGTACGGACAAAACCGGAACATTGACCGAGGACCATATCAGTCTCTTTAAATACATAGGCGCGGACGGGGAAGTTTCCGAGGAAGTCTTCGACTGGGCATATGTGAGCAGTTCATATTCGAGCGGTTCGGCCAATCCTCTCGACTCTGCGGTCATTGATTTTCATAAGGCCGCACGGGCCGGAATGAGCGCGCAGGCGGCCGACCGAACCGAGAAAAAAATCGAGCGCGAATTGTTGTCTGAATACAAAAAAGTGGACGAGATTCCATTTGACTATGACCGGAAGAGAACGGCAATTGTCGTTGAAAAAGTTTTGAAAAATGGCAAAGCGGGCGCGCGAACGCTCATTTCAAAAGGCGCAGCCGAAGAATTGGTAAAGGTTTGTTCGTTCGGCGCCGGACAGAAAGGCAAAAAACGCGAGGCTGAAGTCATGGATTTGTACCGAAAACTCAGTCAGGACGGTTTTCGCGTTCTGGCTCTTGCCATAAAACCTATCAAAATCAAAAAAGCCGACAGGGAAGCTGAAACGCGCAAAGAGGTCTACAACAAGAACGACGAAACAGCCATGAAATTCCTGGGCTTTTTGGCGTTTTTGGATCCCGCAAAAAAATCGGTGACGGAAACACTAGCCCTTTTGGAAAAATACGGAATTGAAATCAAAATTCTGACCGGCGACAACGAATTGGTCACGAAAAAAATTGCCGGCGACATACAGTTGCCGGTGAAGGGCGTTTTGACCGGAGCCCAGCTTGATGCATTGCATGACGGAGCCCTCGATGCCGCCATAAAAAACACGACCATTTTCGCGCGAGTTTCGCCCGAACAAAAGGAAAAAATCATAAAGGCATTGCAACGCGCCGGACGCGTCGTGGGCTACATGGGGGACGGCATTAATGATGCGCCTTCATTGAAAGCCGCCGACGTCGGCATCTCCGTTGAAAATGCCGTCGACATTTCGCGCGAATCGGCCGATATTGTTCTGCTCAAAAAAAGTTTGGAGACGTTGACGCGCGGCGTCGTTGAGGGCCGAAAAACATTCGCGAATACCCTCAAATATCTGATGATGGATTTGAGTTCGAATTTCGGCAACATGTTTTCGATGGCGGGCGCGTCGCTCATTTTGCCGTTTTTGCCGATGTTGCCGAGCCAGATTCTCTTTAACAACATGCTCTATGATTCGTCGCAATTTGCCATTCCGCTCGACAATGTCGACGAGGATTATATCGAGCGTCCGACCCGCTTCAGTATTCGATTCATTAAAAAGTTCATGGTCATATTCGGCGTTCTGAGTTCGCTCTTCGACTTCGTCACATTCTTCACCTTTTATTTCTTGTTTCATTTTGGTGCCGGTCCCTTTCAGACCGCATGGTTTCTCGAGTCAATCACCACGCAAACGTTCGTCGTTTATGTCATCCGCACGCGCAAGATTCCGTTTTTGCAGAGCTCGCCGTCGCGCCCCCTCATCATCAGCACCGTTGGCGTTGTTGTCGTCGCGTGGCTCATGGTCTTCGCTCCGATCGGGAAATTCCTCGAATTCACGCCGTTGTCGTTTGTTTCAATTATTGCGATTATTCTCATCACAGGAGCGTATCTTGTCTTGTCGCAGGCGGTGAAGGAGTGGTTTTATAAAAAAATTATCAAGTAGGCCGGAATCGGCAGGTAGGTCTTCGCTGTCCTAAAATATCATCATCATGCAAATGCGAAAAATGTTATTTTGACCCCGAAAATATGGCTCAAAACCTCGACCCGAAATTTCCGATTCGCAAATGCGAATTTAACATTGTTTTACTAGAAAATATGGCTCAAAATCTTGATGCGAATTTTCGGATTCGCATTTGCATGATGATGAAGAAAAAAAGACATATCTGTCGCCCCGAAGTTGTATGATACAATGGCTCTATAAATTCGATTAAAAAACACATAAACAAACGAAATGGAAAACAAAAAAATCAAAGTGGCAATCAACGGTTTCGGACGCATTGGCAGGAATTTTTTCAAAATTGCTCAGGAATATCCGGATGTCATTGAAATCGTGGCAGTCAATGATATTGCGTCGATTGACAATGCGGTGTATTTGCTGAAATACGATTCAGTTTATGGAAACAGCAAATTTCCGGTTGTAAAAAAATCCGACACATTGTTTTCAATCGGTGGCCGCGATGTCGCGTACGTCAGCGAAAAGGATCCGGCGAATTTGCCATGGGGAAAAATGGGCGTGGATGTTGTCGTTGAGTCGACTGGACTTTTCATTTCCGCGGACAAAGCCTCGGGCCATTTGAAAGCCGGCGCAAAACGCGTCGTTATTTCCGCTCCTTCAAAGGACGAAGCGGGTGCGGCAATGACAAGCGCAACCATTTTGATGGGAATCAATGAACAGGAATTTGCTTCTTCACCCGTCACTTCAAATGCTTCATGCACGACAAACGGCGCATCGCCGGTCATCGTCATTTTGGACGAAGCCCTCGGAATTGAGAAGGCGATTTTGAACACAACACATGCGTATACCGCGAGTCAGGCTCTCGTTGACGCGCCTGCCCGAAAGGACATTCGCGAAGGTCGCGCCGCCGCTATCAATATCGTTCCGGCTTCAACTGGCGCCGCGATTGCCGTGACAAAAGCTTATACGAAACTTGCCGGAAAATTCGACGGCATTTCACTGCGTGTTCCTGTTCCCGCGGGCTCAATTGCCGATGTCACCTTCATTTCAAAACGACCGACGACAGCCGCCGAGGTCAACGATATTCTGCGCAAAGCTGCTCTCGACCCGCGCTGGCAGGGCATATTCGCCGTTACCGAAGACCCTTTGGTTTCATCAGACATCGTCGGCAATCCGAATCCGTCGATCGCCGAGCTTTCCATGACGCGCGTCGTCGACGGAAACTTGGTCAAAGTTTTGGCTTGGTATGACAATGAAGGCGGGTATTCTCACGCGCTTGTAAAGCATGTGATAAAGGCGGGAAGCGTTGCAGTTGCGGTAAAATAAATTTGCAAATATGAAGAAAACCGGTAAAAATGAAAAGCAAAAAATCGTCCTCATTGGCGCCGACCATGCCGGTTTTGAGCTGAAGAAAAAGCTCGTTGATTTTTTGCGCGCGGAAGGTCGCACGGTTGAAGACATGGGCGCTGAAAAACTGATGCCCGAGGATGATTATCCCGAAATCTTAGCTCCATTGGCCATGCGCGTCGCCACTGACCCTGAAAAATACGCTGGCATTGTCATCGGTGGAAGCGGCACCGGCGAAGCTATCGTCTGCAACCGTTTTCCGGGCGTCCGCGCGGCGGTTTATTACGGCGGCGGATATATTGATGAACGAAGTTGGAGCAGTCTCGATATTGTAAAGGTTGCGCGTGAACATAACGATGCAAATGTTCTGTCGCTCGGGGCGCGTTTTGTGACCGATGAGGAAGCAATGGCCGCGGCCAAGTTGTTTCTCTCAACCCCATTTTCAGGCGAGCCTCGTCACGAACGCCGCATCGCCGAAATCGACGAGATTGAATGATATGGAAATAATCCCCGCAATATTGCCGAAAGACTTTGCCGAGCTCGAGGAAAAAATCGATCTTGTTGCTGGCGTGTTGATTGAGCGAAACACGAGCGTCTCTGGTCCGACAATCCAAATCGACATTTGTGACGGAAAATTAACGCCGAAACCGGCATGGCCCTACAAAAAACACGACAATAATTTCGAGGCTATTCTCGCCGAGGAACGAGGTCTTCCGCACTGGGAGGATGTCGATTTCGAAATGGATCTCATGATTGCCGACCCGGAGTTGGAACTGGAAAAATGGATTGCTTCCGGCGCGAAACGTCTTGTCATCCACTTTAAATCAACAAAAAATATGGACCGGATTATTGGCGAACTGCAGGGTCTCGTCGAGATCGGAATTGCCATCGATCTTGATACGCCGGTCGACGACATCGCACTTTTTATAAACGACATCGATTTCGTCCAGTGCATGGGAATTGCAAAGCCCGGTTTTCAGGGCCAGCCGTTCGACGACCGCGTCATCGCCAAAGTCCGCGAACTGAAGGAACGCTTTCCTGAGCGCATAGTTTCTGTTGACGGGGGAGTGAATATGGAGACCGCGCCTTTGTTGCGCGACGCCGGCGCAGACCGTCTCATCATCGGTTCTGCCATTTTCGACAGCGAAAATATCGCGGAGACGATTGAGGAGTTTGAGAGTTTGTAAAATTTTTAATAAAATCAAAAAATGGATAATCCAAAAGTAACAGTTCGGGGGGGGGCAGAAATTCGGTAAGGCGATTTTTGCGAATGCCGATATAAAAGCCGGAGAAATTATTTCGGAATTCGACGGAAAAATCTGGAATTGGGATGATCCGGATTGGACTCAGGAAATGATGGACCATGTTATTCAATTTGAAGAAAAAAAGTGGCGCGACTCAAAAGGAATTGCCCGTTGGATCAACCATTCATGCGAACCAAATTGCGGAGTTAAAGATTTATTCAAAATTGTCGCGATGAGGGATATAAAATCAGGTGAAGAAATCACCTGGGATTATGAAATGACAGAGAAACATCCATGGTGGAGAATGAAATGCGAGTGCGGCTCAAATGATTGCCGAAAAATTATCGGAAATTATGACAACATGCCGCAGGCGATTCGGGACAAATACAAGGGTTATATTTCAGAGTGGCTTACAAATAAATAAACCGTTTGTTTGTGTTTTGGTGTATAATATCCCCATGTCTCTCACTGATGAGCAGGTTAAAAAACTGGAGAAGAAGGCCCATGACATCCGGGTTTCCATCATTGAAATGCTGATTGAAGCGAAGTCGGGGCACACCGCCGGTCCTCTTGATATGGCGGATATCTTTACCTATTTATATTGTCCGGCCGGAATGAAATATGATGCGAAAAAGCCGGATTGGCCGGAACGCGACCGATTGGTTTTGTCGAACGGCCACATTTGTCCGGTTTTGTACGCGACGATGGCGCATTCGGGATATTTTCCGATGGAGCGTTTGAAGACTTTGCGGAAACTCGGTTCGCCGCTCCAAGGTCATCCTCACCGCGAATGGTTGCCGGCTCTTGAAACGAGTTCGGGTCCGCTCGGTTGCGGATTGTCGCAGGCTGTGGGAATGGTTTTGGCTGATCGCATCGACAACGGACGCACGGCATCGCGCCGGATTTTCGCATTGCTCGGCGACGGGGAATTGGACGAGGGCAACAATTGGGAGGCGGCCATGCTCGCGGGCAAGGAAAAGCTCGGCCCATTGATCGCCATCGTCGACCGCAACAACATTCAGATTGACGGCTTTACCGAGGATATCATGCCGCTCGAGCCTCTCGCCGACAAATGGCGCGCGTTCGGCTGGCACGTCACGGAATGCGACGGCCATAATTTCCGCGACATCGACCGCGCGGTGGGCGAAGCTCGCGCTGTTTTCGATAAGCCGTCGGTCATTTTGGCCCGTACCATCGCCTCAAAAGGCGTTCCCGAATTCGAGCGTCACTTCGAATGGCACGGCAAACCGCCGACCACGCCGGAAGAAATTGCGGTTGCCAGAAAGGCTTTGCATAATTGATTTATATGAACACTAATAAAAAATATTGGTTAAAGGGGGGAATAATAGGAGCCATAATTTATGGAGTAGTAATGGTATTACTTTCGCATGTACTGCAAATAATATCGTGGATTATACCGATACCATCTTGGATTGATATTATTTCTGCCCCATTTATTTATCTGACAACATTAATCATTTTTCCTTCATATCTATTGGGTGCACCCATTAATCTTCAGAGTCCGATAGGTATTACTATCTTCTATGTGTCTATGTTTTTGGCTGGCTTTTTTATGGGAATAATAATTGGTTGGTTGTACGGAAAAGTAAAGAATAGGAATAAAGTATAATATTGTCACATGCTTAACCCCGCCGCAAAACTCAATCCAAAAATATTCGACAAGGATGTCGAATTGGGTGAAATTCGCACGGGTTTTGGCGATGGTCTCATTGCGGCAGCCGACGCGGATGCCAAAGTTGTTGCGCTCTGCGCCGATCTCACCGACTCGACGCGCATGGAAAAATTCAAACAGAGATTTCCGACTCGCTTCATTGAAATGGGAGTTGCAGAACAAAATTTGGCCGCGGTTGCGTCCGGAATGGCGGCGATGGGAAAAATTCCCTTCATCACTTCATATGCAATGTTTTCGCCCGGCCGAAATTGGGAACAGATTCGCACGACGATTGCGTACAACAACCGTCCTGTGAAAATTGCGGGCAGTCATGCGGGCGTTTCTGTCGGTCCCGACGGCGGCACGCATCAGGCGATCGAGGACATCGCCATTACCCGCGTCATGCCGCGCATGGTCGTTATTTCGCCATGCGATGCGATCGAAGCTCGCAAAGCCACAATTGCCGCCGCAAAAACCAATACGCCTGTCTACATCCGTCTTGCCCGCGAAAAAACGCCGATTATCACGACTGAATTGACTCCGTTTGAAATAGGGAAAGCACAAATATATTTTCAGCCCGCAATTCCGAAATATGCCGCGGAACGCGCCGTCGCGCACAGCCGAAAATTCAGAGGAATCATAAAAGAAGAAAAACCAAAAGCCCCGAAAGCCGTCGTCGGTATCGTTGCGACTGGAGCCTTGGTTCACAAGGCAATCATGGCCGCACAGTCTCTTGAAAAAGAGGGCATTCCGGTGAAAGTCATGAATCTCGCCACCGTAAAACCCCTCGATGAAGAGGCCCTGTGGACTTTAGCGAACGAAACCGGCGCGATTGTAACGGTCGAAGAGCATCAGGTTCATGGCGGCATGGGGTCGGCGGTCGCTGAATGTCTGGCGAAGCATGCTCCTGTTCCGATTGAATTTATCGGCGTGCAGGACCAATTTGGCCAGTCGGGGACGCCGGCGGAATTGATTGAACTGTACGGCATGGGAGTCGACCATATAATCGCCGCGGCCAAAAAGGCAATCTTGCGCAAAAAATAACAGAATAAATTATTCCCAAAAATCATGTCGAACTCGATACTTCTTTTAATACACAACATAGGGTACATATTCGATTCGCTTTTGGTCGTTTTTTTCATCGGTTTCGTTTATATAAAGGACCATAAGACTCCCGTCAATCGGATGTTCATGATGGCTTTGGTCGTCATACTTATTTTCCTCGTTTCGCATCTCATCGGAGTCAACATTGCCGACCCGAACCTTTCGAGGACCGTGCTCATGTTCAATACGTTCATCCTGTTTCTGTCATGTTTTGTCGCACATTTCGTTTTCATCGTCATTGGGCAGGAGAAACGGCAAAAACCGGCGCTTATTGCCTTTTATGTCGTGGCGTCCGCGCTGTTTCTTTTTTATTGGCTTTTTCCAAATACATTCCTTCTCAACTCGATTCCGAAATTATATTTTCCCGATTATTATGTTGCCGGCAATCTTGACTGGATCATGAGACTTTTTGCAAACGTTCTTGTTCCGATTTATTTTCTCGTCGTCATGTTTTTTGCATATCACAAGGCCGATCCGGTCCTCAAAAATAAGATGCGTTATCTGTTTCTCGGCCTTTTTCTCGGATACTCGTTCGGCGCGGCGCCATTGCCTCTCGTGTTTTCGTCGAGTCCGATCTTTTTCGGCATTTATTTCGATCCCGTGTATTCGATATTGTTCGTGCCTTTTTTCGTCATTCCTTTCGGGTATGCCATATTGAAGTATGAGCTTTTCGACATCCGTGTCGTTGCGAAGAGGGCTTTCGTCTACGCCTTGTTCGTGGCCGTCGTCGGTTTTTCCGTGGCAATGCTCAATTATGCCAACGAGGTGCTTCTTCGCAGCCATCCCGGCTTTCCGCAATGGATTCTGCCGATCATTTCTTCGGTAATAGCGGTGTCGATTGGTTTCCTCGTCTGGAACAAGCTGCGCGAATCCGACGCCCTGAAATCCGAATTCATAACGGTGGTGACGCATAAATTCCGGACGCCTCTGACGCAAATCCGCTGGGCCACCGAAAGCCTCTCGCCCTCCTTGTCGGAAGACGACAAGAACAACGTCGTCGAGATAGAGCGTGCTTCCAGCCAGCTCGTCGATCTGACGAATCTTCTCGTCCAGCTTTCCGCCACCGACGCCGTCGATTATAACTATCAGATGCGTCCGATGCGTCTCGACGCGCTCGTCCAGGACATGAAGCCCGAATATGAGCGGCGCGCCGGCCTGAAGGGAATCGCGATCAGTTTTTCCGGAGTTTCCGGGAAAAATGTCGTCGTGGACGAAGCCCAGACGCGCTTCGTCATCCAGACACTTCTCGACAACGCCATCAGTTATACTCCGAAAGACGGGACCATTGCCGTCGGAATAAGGGAAGAGGGCAGCGCACGGAAAAAAGGCATGCTTGTCTTTTCCGTCACCGACAGCGGCATCGGATTGTCAAAGGAAGAAGCCGGCCGTATATTCGAAAAATTTTGGCGTAGCTCCGAGGCCCGCAAAGCCGACACCGAGGGCATGGGTATCGGGCTTTTCATGGCCCGTCATATTGCGGAACGCCAGGGTGGATCCCTCAAAACGCAATCGGAAGGTTTGGGCAAGGGCACCACATTCTTCTTGAGACTGCCGATGGAATCGCCGAAGGTTTCATAATTGAAAATAAAAAACACCGTCATGTTGACGGTGCCGCGGTTAGGTGAAACCACGCTAAAAAAATGCAGATTACGCTGACTCCGAACATGAACTGTCCGACCGATATTGTTTCAAAACGGTCCTTGATTTGATCGCATGCGCAATGTCCGCATGCGTCTTGCCGGGTTTTTTTCGCCGCGATGGCTTCGGCTGTCGGGTGTTCGGGAGACCCCCGTGCCAGCGTCAGCCGCGACCACTTGAACGGCCACAGCCAATACATTCCTTGCGGTTGAACGCTGTCGTGGACAAAATGCGCCATAACGATGACTATCAAAAGTGTGGCGAGGTAGCTTTGTCCGGACGGAAATCCTTTGACGGCGATATAGCCGCCGACCGTTAGGATGAATGCGACGGGATGATGCCCGATTACCCAATGGCTTCGTAATCCGAATCTTTTTTGAAGAAGCAGATAGGGAATCATGTCGAGGTCGGGCAGTCTTGAGAAGGCGAGTGCAAGGGCGAAATATTTCCATTGCGGTGCCGTGCCGTAAAAACTTGTGATTGCCATGAAGGCGATTATTGCCGCGATTGTATCGACGGCAAACACTATCTGGGCAAGAATGTGAATGAGTTTCATTAGTTCCTCTTTCCCGGTTTGTTGTTGACGGTTGAAATGAACAATCGTGTTCAGAAAACAAACTATCATCAATATTTATATTTGTCAAATAGCCTCCGTCGCGCTATAGTAGGCTCATGCCGCTTTTCAAACTCACTTCACAATTCAAACCCGCGGGCGACCAGCCAAAAGCCATTGAAGCCCTGCGCGAAGGCCTCAAAAAAGGCATGCGCCACCAGACGCTTTTGGGCGTTACCGGTTCGGGAAAAACATTTACTGCTGCGAATATAATTGCTTCGTATGGAAAGCCGACGCTGGTTATCGCGCACAATAAAACGCTCGCGGCGCAGCTGGCGCAGGAATACCGCGAATTTTTTCCGGACAATGCCGTGCATTATTTCGTCTCCTATTACGACTATTATCAGCCGGAAGCGTACATGCCGGTGACTGATACCTATATCGAAAAAGAGGCGATGATTAATGAGGAAATCGACCGTTTGCGTCACGCTTCGACTCAGGCATTGCTGACGCGTCGCGACGTTATTATCGTTGCGTCTGTTTCGTGTATTTACGGTTTGGGCTCGCCCGAAGAATACGAAAAAGTGAATATGAAAATCGCGCGTGGGATGGAATTGTCGCGCGCGGAATTGATTCGCAAATTAATCGACATTCATTTTTCACGCACGAACGCGGACATTACGCCGGGAACGTTTCGAGCGCTCGGCAATGCCGTCGAGATCATGCCGGTCAACGAGCGTATTATTTATCGCATTGAATATGACGGTTCTGGCGAAGGTGGAACTTCGGCCGTCGGTTCTATCAGCGAAATCGACTCGATCACGCGGGCATTGCGCCGCACGGTTGACTCCATCTTTATTTTCCCCGCAAAACATTTCGTCAGCAATGACGAACAGTCGAAGCGCGCCTTCAAAACAATCGCCGCTGAACTGGAATCGCGATTGAAGGAATTGGAAAAAGCGGGGAAGCCTCTCGAAGCCGAGCGTTTGAAACGCCGCGTGAAATATGATCTCGCCCTCATCCGCGAAGTCGGCTATTGCAACGGCATTGAAAATTATTCGCGCCATTTTTCGGGTAAAATGCCGGGCGAGGCGCCGGACAGCCTGCTTGCGTATTTTCCGCATACAAAGGATCCGAAAACGGGTGAGAAGGTTGCCGACTTTTTGACCATCATCGACGAATCGCACGTGACCGTTCCGCAATTGGGCGGCATGTACGCCGGTGACGCGTCGCGAAAAAACACCCTCATTGAATACGGTTTTCGTCTGCCGTCCGCGCGCGACAACCGTCCGATGAAATTTGACGAATTTGAAAAATCCGTCGGTCAGGTCATTTATACCTCCGCGACTCCGGGAGAATATGAGCGTACTCATTCCACTCCAACATCAAAACCGCCCGGCCAGACCGTCGAACAGGTCATTCGTCCGACGGGGCTTGTCGATCCGGTTATCGACATCAAGCCCGTGACCGGCACGGCAAAAAATGAAAAAGAAAAAAGTGGATATCCCGGCCAAATTTTTGATTTCATTTCCGAAGCGGAAAAAGTAATCAAAAAAGGCGAGCGCGCAATCGCCACAACCTTGACTAAAAAAATGGCCGAGGACCTCTCTGAATATCTGAAGGAAAAGGGAATTAAGGCCGAATACCTGCACAGCGACATAAAAACCATAGACCGCATCACTATTTTGACGGAATTCCGCCGCGGGAAATTCGATTGTCTAGTCGGCGTGAACTTGCTTCGTGAAGGTCTTGATCTTCCCGAAGTTTCGCTCATCGGCATTTTGGACGCAGATAAGGAAGGTTTTCTGCGTTCCGAAACGTCGCTCATCCAGACCATTGGCCGCGCCGCACGTAATGCAGCAGGTCGCGTTATTCTGTATGCCGACCATATGACCGGATCGCTTGACCGGGCCATCCGCGAAACCGAACGCCGCCGTACGATTCAAACTGCGTATAACAAAGAGCACGGCATTACTCCGCAAACGATCATCAAAAAAATCCACGACATCACCGACCAGTTGCGTAGCGACCATGACAAGGCAGTTGTTGAACTCATGAAAATCGACGAATCGGCATACGCCAAAAATCCGAAAAAAGTCATCGCCGAAAAAGAACGCCAAATGAATTCGGCCGTCAAACTGCTTGATTTTGAAACGGCTGCAATTTTGCGCGATGAAATTGAGGCTTTGAAGAAGCGGACTATTCGTGAAGAAAAAACAGCCAAAAAAGAAGAAAACTCGGCGAAACGAAGCGTATTCACGCGAACGCCAAAGCGGGCGCAAGCGCTGCAACTACCGAAAAAACCATCGAAATAGGCGGTTTACACCCTTGCATTTGCCCTGTATAATTAACGCGTAATACACAATAAAAATATGCCTCCACAGAATCCAGTTCCACCCGAACAGAAAGACGTCAAAAAAGACGAACACGCGGCTCTGGCGGGCAAGCGCATTCTCTGGGTCGAGGACGATAAATTTCTCGGCAACATCGTTTCGAAACGGATGAGCGAATACAAATGCGAAATGTATATGGCCAAAAACGGCGACGAAGCTTTCGCGTATTTGAAACAGCAGAAACAGCCTCCGCATGTCATCATTCTCGATCTCGTCCTTCCGGGAATGTCCGGTTTTGACATTTTGAAGAACATCAGAAACGACGCCGCGTTTGCCGAAGTGCCGATCATGATACTTTCAAACCTCAATCAGTCGGCGGACATCGAACGCGCAAAAATTCTCGGCGCGCAGAAGTTCATGGTCAAGGCTTCCGCGTCTCTCGACGAAATTATCAAAAACATCGAGGTTTTGACGACGCGATAGCCGAAACTATTCGCTGATACTTACTTCAGCGTCGGCATATTGCCAAATTTCCGGCGACTGGTATAGTTAATGGTCAAATGGCCACAGGAAAACACATTCATCATGGCCATCCGGCGCCGAAAGGCCATTCGTCCGACAAGGGAACCGCAGTCCGCGCCATACATGAGAGCGATGAAATCATCGTGCGGGGAGCGCGCACCCATAACTTGAAAAATATCACGGTTCATATGCCCAGAAACCGCATGATTGCCATAACCGGACTATCCGGCTCGGGCAAATCGTCGCTCGCGTTCGACACCATTTTCGCGGAGGGCCAGCGCCGATACGTCGAGTCTTTGTCGTCGTACGCCCGCCAGTTTCTCCATCAGTTTCAAAAGCCCGACGTTGATGAAATTGTTGGATTGTCGCCGGCAATTTCGATTGACCAGAAATCGCGCTCGAACAACCCGCGCTCGACGGTTGCCACTATTACCGAAATTTACGACTATATGCGCGTTTTGTACGCGCGTGTCGGGCGGCCGCATTGTCTGGTCTGCGACCGGCCGATTCATCGCGTGACGAAAGAGGAAATTTTGGAGAGCGTCCTGCGCGACGTTTCCGGCAAAAACAAAAAAGCCCGCGAGGTTTTCGGCGTCGCCATCAAAGACGCTAAAATCGGCATTTACGCTCCGGTTATCGTCGGTCGCAAAGGCGAATACTATCAGTTGCTCTACGATTTATTGGGCAAAGGCTATGACCGCGTCAAAATCGACGGTAAAGTCCTGCGTTTACGCGAGCAGATTATCTTGGACAAAAATAAAAAGCACGACATCGACGTTTTGGTCGACGAAATTTTTCTGAGCGAGTTTGCGCCGGCTGAGAAGAGCGATAAATCGGAAAAAGGGGACAAGGTTGTCGGCAAAAATCAGGCCTTTGAAAACGCCAAAGAACGGCTCTCCGAAGCCCTCGAAAAGGCGATTGAAGAGGCGGCGGGACTTATTAAAATCGAATTGCCTTCGTCCGGCGACTCAAAAAAAGGCACAGCGACCGAAGACCGCCTTTTGTCCGTCAAATTCATGTGCCCGTACGATGGTTTTTCATATCCGGAAATCGAGCCGCGGCTGTTTTCCTTCAACTCGCCGTACGGGGCGTGTCCGGAGTGCAACGGTCTCGGCACCGAGGATTTTTTCACGGATAATCCGTGTCCGAAATGCAAGGGCGCGCGTCTGCGCGACGAGGCTCTCGGCGTGCGGATCGACGGAAAAAATATCGTCGAGACAACGGCGATGTCGATCGATGCTGCTCAGAAATTTTTTGACACTCTGACGCTGACGCCGACCGAGCGCGAAATCGCCAAAGTCGTTCTGCGCGAAATCGAGGCGCGCCTGCAGTTTATGGTCAACGTCGGCATCGAATATTTGACGCTCGACCGGCGCGCCAACACGCTCTCGGGCGGGGAGGCTCAGCGTATTCGTCTGGCTTCGCAATTGGGCTCCGGTCTCGTCGGCGCACTCTATGTTTTGGACGAGCCGACAATCGGTCTGCATCAGCGCGACAATGACCGCTTGATTAAAACGTTGATTCATCTGCGCGACCTTGGCAACACCATTATCGTCGTCGAGCATGACGAGGACACGATGTACGCGTCGGATTATATTGTCGATATTGGTCCGAAAGCCGGCGTTCACGGCGGCGAAGTTGTGGTGCAGGGCTGGCTCGAACCTCTTCTCACCGCAAAAACATTACAGCCCGGAAAAGGCAAGGAGTCGTCGACTCTCGCATATTTGCGCGGCGAAAAAAGCATTCCAATTCCGGAAAAGCGCCGCGAACCAAAAGGTAAAATTCAGATCCGCGGCGGAAACATTTTTAATATTAAAGACATGAACGTCGATGTGCCGATCGGTTGTTTCAACGTCATCACCGGCGTATCGGGTTCCGGAAAATCTTCGTTAATGTATGAAATTTTGCATAAAAATCTGCAGGCGCGTTTGGAATTCCGCCATCGAACCGCGCAGTTATACAATGTCGAAAGTATTGCGGGTACCGAATATCTCGGCCGTACCATCTTGATCGACCAGTCGGCAATAGGTCGCACGCCGCGTTCGAATCCGGCGACATATACGGGTTCATGGACACATATTCGCGATTTGTTCGCGGCATCATCCGAAGCTCGTGCGCGAGGCTGGGGTCCGGGCCGTTTCTCGTTTAATGTGAAGGGCGGCCGTTGTGAAGCTTGCCAAGGAAACGGTGAAATTGCCGTTGAAATGCACTTTTTGCCGACGGTGTATGTGCCGTGCGAAGTCTGCGGCGGCAAGCGCTTTACCAAGGAAACTCTCGAAATTCGCTATAAAAAGAAGAATATTTACGAGGTTTTGAAAATGACCGTCGACGAAGCACTGACATTTTTTGAAGATATCCCTTCAATCTACGACCGTTTGAATACGTTGCAAGAAGTGGGTCTGGGCTATCTGGAACTTGGACAATCCGCGACGACATTGTCCGGCGGCGAAGCCCAGCGCGTTAAAATTTCCGCCGAACTGTATCGTGCACATCTGCAGAAAACAATTTATCTTCTCGACGAACCGACGGTCGGTTTGCATTATGACGACGTGGCGAAATTGATTGAAATTCTCCAGCGTCTTGTCAATAAAGGCAACACTGTGGTCGTCATCGAGCACAATCTTGATTTAATTTGCGCAGCCGATTACGTCATCGACATCGGCCCCGACGGCGGTTCAAAGGGAGGCAAGCTCGTCGCGAAGGGAACACCTGAAGATGTCGCAAAAAATAAAAATTCGTATACCGGTACGTATCTGGCGCGGCATCTCAAAAAGAAATAGGCCAAGCCCGACTTTGCTAAGTCGAATAAAAAAACGGGACGATTTCTCGCCCCGTTTGTGTTTGCAAAATTTCAGTTCGCAGTTATTTTCGTTCTTCAAAAATGTTTTTCGCGCGGTTTTTTCTGACGTTGTTCCATTTGAAGATTCTGCCGTTCATGGCAATGTATGTTCCGAAAGGCAACAATTGAACTGCCGCGATCGCACAGCCCAAGTTAAAGAGCGCGTCTGACCCCTTCTGGTTATACGGAATCATTGACCCCGTGAGGACGATGGTCTTGCCCCTGACTCCGCGTCCCAGCATTTCGGCGGTTTCCGTCATGCTGTCGGTGCCGTGGGTGATGACAATTTTTTGTCCCCGGCATTTCCGGCACTTGTTGAGAATGATGCGGCGTTCGAAATCAACCATGAGGGCCGAGTCCTTGAGCATCAAAATTTCGCGCCGAATTTTTGCTTCGTTGCGCGCCTGTTCAAGCATTTCGCGGATGTGGGTATTGCCGAAACGGTATGTGCCGTCCCGGTCAATGCTCTGTGAGTCAATCGTGCCGCCCGTAATAAACAGGCGGATTTTGCCGTTGGTTGGAAAGATCATAATTCGCTTAACATTACATCAAAAATGTAGCATGTCAAGTTTCGGTCTCGCTTTAAGGAGTCAAGAAACTAAAACGGCAGCGTAAACGTCATCGAGTGTTCGTTTTTCTTTTCCCAATGTTTCGTGTCGAGCTTGATGTCGCGCAGGGCGCCGCGTTCACCGTTTGGTCCCGTCGCGGTAAAATCCTTGTATTTAAGATGGCCGTTTTTGAGGGCGTAATCGTAAATATCTTTTGTAATTTTCACGTCGTCGATGCAGTATTTGATGATCTTGTCGATTTCGCCGCTATTCCACCAGGTAATCGCGTCGAGGCCGTGTCCGGATTTTTTCACGCCAAGCGTCGCTTCGGCAATGCTGTCCAATTTGATGCGTCGGCCCAGGACATTGCGTACCTCGACGAGCAGGTCGAGGCTTTTGATTTTGCTCAAATCGCCGGAGTAATATTTGTTGAGAAGGGGAATGTCGAAGTGGTCGCCGTTGAAGGTAATGAGCATGTCCGCCTGCTCCAAAATCGGCCAGAGCTTCGGAAAATCGGCTTCAAGAAAACTCGAATACGCCTCCGGCCCGTCGCCTTTCGCAGAATCATGGATGCACACGACGGAAATATCCAAATCAACCGGATCATTCGAACCGGCATCCTGAAAAGTGTTTTTCGTCTCGACGTCAAAGGTTATTTTTCGCATTTCTGTTTTCCTTATTCCGGATTTCGTTCCTCGCCCGTCTTTAAATTTTTAATTTTGTAGATGCCGTTTTTTGCTTCGTCCTCACCGATGACGATGATTTCAGGAATACCGCGTTTGTCGGCATTTTTTATCTGGTCGCCAATTTTTTTGTAGGAGAAGTCAACGGCGACGCGCGAGCCTTTTGCGCGCAATTTCTCGGCAATTTTTGTCGCGGCGTCTGCTTCGGCAGGCGAGACCACGCAGATATAATAGTCGGCGGAAGTTGGAATTTGCAGGTTTTTCAAAAGGTCGTGGGTTTCAAGAAAATCGCGCATTGTAACGTCTCCCATGCCGAAACCGACAGCTGGGATTTTGTCGCCGCCAAAAAGAGAAGTCAAGTTGTCGTATCGTCCGCCGCCGAATAATGCGCGACGGTTTTCTTGGTTAGTATCGAATATTTCGAAAATAATATCTGTGTAGTAATCAAATCCACGCATGAGAAATGGGTAAAACATTACATTTTTTATCCCTAGCAATGTAAGTTTTCCTTGAAGTTCGTTTGTTCTTTCACGAGCCATTACTCCATTAATAACGAATGGTTTTTTTGATATTTTACTCCATTCGTTCTGAAATTCTTCAGACGACATTTTTTCTTTTTTATCAAGCAGTCGTGCGGCTTTCGGGTATGATGTTTTATCATCCAAAAGATTCTCGATTTCTTTCTGTATCATGTGACGGCTATTGATTCGTATACAAAAATCCTCATCCTTCGCGCCGAAGGCTTTCATGATGTTGTATGCAACAGAAATGATTTCTACATCCGCCTCAATCCCTTCAACCCCGAAAATGTCGACGTTTAACTGCCAATGCTCGCGCAATCTGCCGCGCTGGGGATTTTCGTAGCGGAACAGGTTGGGAATCGAATACCAACGCAGAGGGAAAGTCAGTTCGCGACGGCGCGCCGCGACCATGCGGGCGACGGTCGGAGTCATTTCGGGACGGAGGGTGACTTCACGTTCCCCACGGTCGATAAAAGTGTATGTTTGTTCGTTGACGATTTCTTCGCCCGATTTCGCGCGGTACAATTCGGCCGGTTCCAAAACCGATGCGCCGTATTCCTCGTAGCCGTATTTTTCGCAGACGCCGCGCCAAATGTCAAAAATCTTCTTCTCTATGGCCATGTCGGCAGGGAAGAAGTCGCGCACGCCCTTGTATGATTCGGTCGAAAGTTTTTTGGGAATGCCGCCTTGTTTGTCGCCCAGTGTTTTGCTCGGTGTATTCTTCATGCGGCATATTGTAGCAAAAACTGGCCAAATAAAAAAGCGCTTCAATGTATCCGATCGGACAATTGAAGCGCCGCGAGTTGAATGCGTTATTTGTCAAAAAAGTCACGTTTTGTCCTGTTTTGAACTTGACATAAATTCGTAACCTGCAAGGCCAAGCCCTAAAAACGTTCCCAATGCGAACCATAATATAAATGGCCACGTAAAGCTGATGACAATGATTTTCGATATTCCGACTCCAGAGATGTATTCAATGAAGCCGCCGATGCTGGAGAGGATAACCCAGACCCACGACATTGGAAATGGCTGTTTCCATCCAATGATATAAGTGCCGAGAATTCCCGCCCCCGTTACTTTCAAAGAGATTTCGAGAAACCGATAGAGAAACAAGAGAACTTTCATACTAACAAAAACTTTACAACAAAACACAAAAATGTGCAATAATGGCGGCATCGTGAAAATTCAATCTACAGTCCTGCTCGAGAAGCAGATTGCCGAAACACCGCTGGAATGTTTAGGGCGTTTTCGGGCTGAGAAAATTGCCGCAGGGGAAGCTGATTATGCCTCAATTCCCATGACCTATGCAGGGCGTCTTGATCCGATGGCTTCGGGTGTGCTCCTCGTTTTGCTCGGCGAAGAATGTAAAAAAAAGGAAAAATACCTCGGCTTCGAAAAGGAATATGAAGTCGAGATTTTATTTGGCGTTGAAACTGACACGCAGGATGTTTTAGGCGCTATTACTAGCATATACAACGGGGTCGATATCGTGGAAAAAATCACGCACATCGATTTACAAAAATATGTCGGGAAATTCACCCAAAAATATCCGGCGTACTCTTCAAAAACAGTCAATGGAGAACAGCTCCATAATTTGGCACGCGCAGGTGGACTGCCTGACGAAATGCCTACAAAACAGGTTGAAATTTATTCGATTGAAAGAACAGGCGAGAAGAAGATGAATGGCGCAGAAATTGCAAAAAGTGCCGTTGAAAATATTTCAAAAGTGCATGGCGATTTCAGACAGCAGGAGATTGTCAACGGATGGCATGCGTTTTCTGAAAAATATGGCAAAAATACTTTTCAAATTTTGAAAATTCGAGTTTCATGCAGTAGCGGCACTTATATGCGCTCGCTTGCCGAAAAAATCGGCGCAGATGTCCAAGTCGGCTCATTGGCTTTTTCGATTCACCGGACGAAAATTAAGGGGTTTTAATTTTATTTTTTTTAGATAAACTTTTCCACAGATATTGCTTGCAAAAAATTTTTCGCACGATATAATTTATTCACACTATCTTACTTTAATGTCCGTGCGGTGTAGAAATGTTCGCGATATCTTCTCAATCTAGCGATATCGCTCGCGTAAAAAAGCGTCGAGAGTACTCGGCATAAGTATACCCTTAAACAATTCGCCGATTGATTTGGGAAGTGGCTGAATAACTTCTTGGACAAGTGGTAAGGCAAACCCAAACAGCAAAGGGCTTATTAGGGTTGTATCGAGGCAATTACAACGATGTATTGTCCGCAAGCGGGTGCAAATGAACTGAATCACCCCATATCTATAAACCGGAGAACGCTAACTCTCGAGGCTGGTTTTCTCCGAGGATATGTAGAGCAAGTGGCGTCGGTTGGTCGCCAGCTCACGTTTATTCGGGTAGGCCCGGATAGCGTCAAAACAAAAAGCTGAAGCAACCCCTCGATGTGCGAGTGAATCATATTCTCGCCTTCCCGAATGAGTCGGTGAATTACATTAATAGTTAATTATTTTAAAGCATATGAAAGAAAAAGAAAACATTGTTATTTATCAGGGCGAGAATGGAGATATCGAATTGAGAGCTGATACCAGAAAAGACACTATTTGGGCTACAAGAACGCAGATATCGCAATTATTTGAAACAACTCCTCAAAACATTTCTATACATCTGGGAAATCTCTACAAAGAAGGAGAGTTGGAAGAAAAAGCAACTAGTAAGAAATCCTTACTAGTTCAAAAAGAAGGTGGTAAGTCAAAGGAACGCGATGTAGATCTATATAATTTGGATGCCATCATTGCCGTCGGCTATCGTGTTAGCTCGAAAAAAGCGACGCAGTTTCGCATCTGGGCGACAAAGACGTTGCGAGAGTATCTTGTCCGCGGCCATGCCTTCAATCATTATAAACTGGATAAAGAACCAGAAGCGATGATTGGTTTGTACAAGGCAGTCACCTTACTAGAAGCAAAAGACATTCCGGGTAAAGTAAGGGCAAAGATTTCGATTAAAATCGAAAAGGATCTCGAACCCGCAAATAATTAATCAATATAATTTATGACAAAGCAAATATGCGACTCGTGTAGAAAGCAGATTACAGGACATTGTGTTAGCATTTCATATGATTTCTTTCTTAATCGTAAGGAATTTTGCCTAAAATGTTCAAAACAAGCGGGGGAATACTTAAAAAATTTATTTGATGGCATTCGCTCTGATAGCGTATCAAAAATTTAATGCCAGCCCGAAATTTTTGGAGCAAAATTCCATTTTGGAGAATGAGGAATGCGATGCTAAGTAGATTGTTCTACGACGGCTTACCCAAAGAAGATTAAAAAATACCACCGCAGGGGTGGTATTTTTTAATGGCGCCTGGGCCTCAGCATATCAGCTGTGAGAGGGCGAACCCTACCAAGCGTCAGTAAACATGATAATTGATTTTATTTTTCCGGTCAAACAAAATTGTGGAAAAAGGCCTAAAAATCGGCCACCTTGACAAGATACTCAACCCATGCTAATTTGCAAATAGCTAGCAAACAATAAACAAAGCCCTTTGAAAAGGCGATTCCAACGAAACTTGAAATTATGAAAAATGAGCAATTAGCGAAGTTTGTTCAGATCATCAAACAAACTCTTGAATCTTACGGAAAGAGTGTCGAGAGAGGAAAGCGAGTTACCATTGTTTCCAGTGATGGAAAATATTACTATCATTCCCTTTGGCTCTCTGTTAAGAAGAGGTCCTTAACTCTCGGTATTTCGGATCACAGTCTTGAAGGCGAAAGTCCGGGGTGGGATAATGATTTCTCAACTAAAGGCCAATGGCAAAATAACAATGATCGTCACTCGATTTCAGTGCCTGTCAACCTCGATTCCGATGATCCCATTTCCAGGGCCGACGCAAAGCAAAAGATTAAAAAATTTATGAGCTCAAAAGTTCCGCTTTTAATCTTCTGGAAAATGGAAGACACGTTCAATATGAAAGGTGTATTCACTTGATTGAGTAATTCAAAAAGCCCCTCGCTTACGCTTGGGGTTTTTTCTTTCACATATTACAAATCCTTCCTTTTTGCCTTTGCCCGGTCGAGTTCGGTCAAAAATCTTTTGCGGAGGCGTACGGATTTCGGCGTGACTTCGAGATATTCGTCTTCGCGCATCAGTTCGAGTCCGCGCTCGATGGACAATTCATAGTGGGGAACGAGCATAAGAGCCTCGTCTTTGCCGGATGAGCGCATGTTCGAAAGAGCCTTGCCTTTGGTTGGATTGACGTCGAGATCGTCGCCTTTTGAAGTGTCGCCGATGACCATGCCTTCATATACCTCGACGGCCGGGCCGATAAAGAGTCTGCCGCGTTCCTGCAGGTTCCAGAGGGAGAATCCGAGTGATTTGCCCGACGCCATCGATGTCATTGATCCTGATTCGCGCTTTTCAATTTCGCCGGCATATGGTTTGAAATCGACGAAGCGGCTCGCCAAAATACCTTCGCCTTTGGTGTCGATGACGAAAGCGTTGCGGTAGCCGAGCAATCCGCGCGTAGGAATTTCAAAAAGCATGCGGACCTGATTGTCTTTTTTTCTCATATCGGTCATCATCGCTTTTCGCTTGCCCAATTTTTCGATAATCGTCCCGGAATACTCTTCTGGAATATCAACAGTCACTTCTTCAAACGGTTCGCTCTTTACTCCGTCGATGTCTTTGACGATGACTTGCGGCTGGGAAACCTGCAGTTCGTAGCCTTCGCGTCGCATATTTTCAAGGAGAATTGCAACATGGAGTTCGCCGCGACCGTAGACTTTGTATGCGTCGCTCTGTGAGAAGTCAACTTTCAGTCCGACGTTGATTTCCAATTCTTTTTCGAGTCGTTCGCGAATCTGTCGTCCTGTGACGAATTTTCCTTCGCGTCCGGCAAAAGGCGAGCTGTTAACGAGAAAGTTGAGGCTGATGGTCGGTTCGTCGATTTTAATTGCAGGCATTGCGGCAGTGTCGGCGCTCTCGACGATTGTTTCTCCGATGAAAATATCAGGAAGACCGGCAATCATGGCAATGTCTCCGGCGCGGGCGTCTTTTGTTTCAACGCGCTTCTTTCCTTCAAATGTGAAAATTTTTGTGATTTTGCCTGGCACGGTCGTTCCGTCAATTTTTTTGACGAAAACAGACGCGCCGTCTTTCAAAACTCCGTCGTACACGCGGCAAATTGCGAGCCGACCAAGGAAATTGTCGTAGCCGAGATTGAAAACCTGAGCTTTCAACGGAAGGTTAGCCTGTTCAGGCGTGTTTGCCGCAGGAACATGCGACAAAATAGTATCCAAAAGGGGAGTCAAATCTTTTCCTTCATCCGTGAGCTTCATTTTTGCCCAGCCCTGACGGCCGACCGCGTAGACAGTAGGGAAGTCGATTTGCGAATCATTCGCACCGAGTTCAAGAAACAGTTCCAAAACAGCCTCGTGCGTCGCATCAGCATTTGCAGCAGGCTTGTCGATTTTGTTGATAATGACGATTGGTTTCAGACCAAGTTCAAGAGATTTCTTCAAGACGAAACGGGTCTGAGGCATCGGGCCTTCCTGTGCGTCAACGACGAGAAGCACAGTATCAATGGAACGGAGAACGCGTTCTACTTCAGAACCGAAGTCGGCGTGGCCGGGCGTATCCACGATATTGATCTTCGTGCCTTTGTAATTGATTGAAGTATTTTTGGCATAAATGGTAATGCCACGCTCCTGTTCAAGAGCGTTTGAGTCCATCGATCCCTCGTCGCCATGGCCGCACTGGGTCATGATGGCGTCGGTCAATGTGGTTTTGCCGTGGTCCACGTGGGCGATNNATAATTGCTATGTTTCGTATTTCCATTTGATTGCTTTTGTTCTTCGGCTGAGCCGTTTTTTCGAATAAAAAGAGAGCCAACGGCTCGTTTGTTAGTCCTCAATTAAAGCATGAAAGAGGCCGAAAAGTCAAATGCCACCAAAAAGGGCAGAAAACGCGCCTAAGCAAAGAAAAAGCGCGTTCGGTTATGCCGAACGCGCGTGAAAGAAAAGAAGAGGGAAATATGGTCAAGCCGTGGCGGCCATTTGGTGTGATTCTGCTTGATCCCAAAAGTTCCGTCTCCGGGGCGAATACGCAGGTTTCTCTTCCCGTTTGCGCCGACCCTCGGCTTCATCAACGATTACCGTGGCCGGATGATTTGCATCGTCAAGCTTTCTCATCATTGTCTTGAACTCGTGATCCTTGAAACGGAATTCGCGAAGTATTTTTGCGATCTGCGAACGTATTGAACGAGTGCCGTCAATTCTGTGGTAAAGTCCGGCTTTTTTTGTCAGCCGAATGCCGGGGGCAGTTTGATCCCGGTAGGTTTTCAGACCTCCCAGAATCTGGCCATCGTCTAGGCGCGTTTCAAATTTCCTTCGTTCAGCGTCGCGCCGGACCGCTTCTTCATCGCTGATGTCAATTTCAAAAAGTTGAAAGTCAACGCGGCAATTTACCAAAGCTTTGGCTTGGATTTCACTGCGCGGCGATCCGTCAATGATGATCTTGCTGAATCCTTGTTGATGAGTGCGGATTACGGCGTCTGCCAAGCCGGGCAAAACCAAGTGGCAGGGAACGAGCTGGCGGGCCTTCATTCCCTCCAAATATTTTTCGTATTCGGTCCCGAGCGCGGTCTTGCGTTCGATGTTCCACATGATCATTTCGCTCGTGGTGATCCGGGCTATGCCGAAGTCGGCGCCCATTAGTGAGATTGCTCTGCTCTTGACGGTTTTCCCGCCGGTTGGCTTTGCAAGCATCGAATAGATTTGAATATGTTTCCGTAGAGGGCTTATTTCTTTCAGGGGCATACGTGCCTTTGGTTGCTGTTGTTTGTTGCTGTTTTAACGGGCTGAAAAAGTTCTTTTCCTCAATCTTGGTAAAGATCAGCCTGTAAAATATCCTACCAGTTATTTTGGAAAAGTAAAGTAATGTGTTGAAGTGCGAAACTTTATCAAAATTTTAACTTTTCTTTAGAGGAATTTCATTGCGCGTGAGTACACTTGATGCATGAAGTTAAATGCCGTTGAATTTGTGAAAAAAGTTTTGGCCGATGCGGTGCGGCTCGGCGCTTCTGACGTGCATATCGATCCGTTTCCTGAAGGCTCGATTGTGCGGTTCCGCGTCGACGGATTGCTTCAATATATGTGTGACATTCCACCGTCAATTCACCCCGAAGTGATTGCGCGGATAAAAATTTTGGCCGGTTTACGCACGGATGTTCATGTCACCCCTCAGGACGGCAGATTTCGGCATGATAATTGCGATATCCGCGTCTCGATTTTGCCGGCACAGCATGGGGAGAATGCAGTCATAAGGGTTCTTGCTTCGCCCGAATCCGGCGTGTCATTGGCCGATCTGGGTTTTTCGCCAAATGACGTCGCCCGAATTGAAAAAGTTTTGACACGCAGGCAAGGATTGATTCTCGTAACTGGTCCAACAGGTTCGGGCAAGACTACTACGTTGTATGCATTGCTCGGCTTGCTCAACAAAAGTGAATCATCAATTGTGACGTTGGAAGATCCGATCGAGTATGCCCTGAAAGGCGTTTGCCAAGTTAATGTCAATCCGAAATACGGTGTTTCATTTTCATCCGGACTGCGGGCGATTCTTCGCCAGGACCCTGACATCATTATGGTTGGCGAAATCCGCGACGCCGAGACCGCGCGCATTGCCGTACATAGCGCACTGACCGGACATCTCGTTCTGTCGACATTGCATACAAATTCGGCCGCGGCTACCATACCGCGCCTGCTGGATATGGGCGTCGAACCGTATCTTTCCGCGGCGACGCTGTCTCTCATCATCGGACAACGGCTTGTCCGAAAAAAACAAGGCAATTCATACAAAGGCCGCATCGGCATATATGAAACCTTGCATGTCGACAACGCCATCCGTGCGAGCATCCTTAACCGTTCTCCCGTGAATGCAGTGGTTGCTGCAGCTCGCGCTGGTGGGATGAAAACCATGCATGAAGATGGCATGGAAAAGGTCGAACGGGGGATTACGAGTCGCGAGGAATTCGTGAGCGTCCTGTATGAATAGAATTCGCCGAACAAGATGAAAAAATTCTTCAACAAGAAAATAACATTTTCCGTCGGCGAACAAATTCGTTTTTCACGGCGCGTTGCTGCCCTGCTCGGGGCCGGAATGAGCATTGCCGAAGCTTTTTTGTTCGTTGAGCGATCAATGTCGGGAAAAAAGAAAGACGTCGTGAAAGAAATCATTGAGGAAATTTCCCGCGGCCGCCAGTGTTCCGAAATATTTTCCGGAATCGGGGCGTTTGACCGGTCGCTTATGCATATGGTTGCCATCGGTGAAAAATCAGGATCGTTGGAGACGGCATTTGCTCAGGCGGCACTGCTTCTCGAAAAACGCCAGGCTCTTTCACGGAAAGTATATGGAGCTCTGATATATCCCGGATTTATAGCCTGTGCCACGGCTGGCATCGCCATATTTCTGGTCGTGTATATCTTTCCGAAAATAATTCCATTGATAACCGGCATGAACATACCGTTGCCGTTTCTGACAAGAATCCTTATATTCGTCAGTCACATACTCGTATATCATTGGCTGCTCATAATTGCGGCATCCGTTTGTCTACTCGCAGGCATATATCTTGTTTGGAACTATGTTCGATTGGTCAGAAGGGCGGCGGGGATCATATTTATGCATATTCCTCTTGCGGGAGCCATTTTCCGCGCCAAAATTCTGATCCAAATATTCAAGCCTCTCGGACTTTTGCTTGGCCACGGAGAACATATTCCTGAAGCTCTCGTATCTGTGGCCGGGATTATTGGCAACGATGAATATGCCGAAGCGTTGCGCGCAGGCGCCGTTCAGGTAACGCGCGGGGAATCGTTCGCTAAATATGTATCCGCACATGAACATATCTTTCCGCAACTCGTCATTGATTTTCTGGAGACAGGGGAACGAACGGGAGGAATTGCCATCGCGTGCGAACACATCGCAGCTCTCTACGAATCCGAAGTCGACGAATCCGTCAAACATATTTCAACCATCATCGAACCGGTGCTCATGCTGGGAATGGGAATCGTCGTTGGGGGAATAGCTTTATCAATCGTAATGCCAATTTATGAAATTACCGGTCATCTTTCGAAATAGAAAAGAAAATGCGCAAAAAAGAAGTGGATTTCTGGTCATGGAGGCGCTCATCGCTCTGGCTTTGATGAGTCTCCTTGTTCCAACAGCGTTGTTTTTGTCATGGTCGAACGGCAAATTAAAAATCGCCGCGCAGTCACGGCTGAATTCATTGGCGAACGTAGCGGATGTCATTGAAAATGGCGCGACATATCAAATGGCAAGTTCGAGCTTGCAATATCAGCATGAATTTGGAAGAAGCACATGCTCGCTCGTCCCGCAGGATCAAAATAAAGGATTTGTGGGCGCAGACATATATACGGCCGGCGCAGTCGGGACAGCTTTGAATTTCACTGCCAATGCCGTCGGTACGTTTCTTTCGGCGCATAACGGCTTTGTATATGAAACAACCGAGCCTGTTTCAAAATCTTCCCCGGATTTTTTCATTGTTGACGATCGGAATCCTGCGGCCCCGGTGATTGTTTCTTCCCTCGTCACCGGACCGGGGCTGGCCGCACTCGCAGTTTCCGGATATTACGCGTATGTTGCGAACGAAAGCACCGTATCGCAACTTCGAGTGATTGATGTTCACGACAGAACCCATCCCGTTATTGTTTCGCAATTAAAATTGCCTCTGCCCACCGCTTCAACGACCGCACCTTTGGCGTCGAGCATTTTTTATGACGACGGCTATTTGTATATCGGCACGCAAAAATGGAGTGGGGATGAATTCGCGGTGATAGACGTTTCAAATCCGGCTTCGCCGTCCTATGTGAATGGTTTCGACACTGCGTCGCTCGTTAATTCAATATATGAAAACGGGGG
Source organism: Candidatus Tayloriibacteriota bacterium (assembly GCA_003151615.1). Taxonomy (GTDB): domain Bacteria; phylum Patescibacteriota; class Minisyncoccia; order Phycocordibacterales; family PALSA-1337; genus PALSA-1337. The sequence continues at coordinate 172,164 of PLXZ01000004.1, forward strand.
ATTTGCGTATCTCGCAATGCCTTCGACAAATGCTCAAATGGATATTTTGGACGTGCGGAATCCGCAGTCGATCGTCGACGATTCGCATTTTGCTCCGGCCGGTTCGGCGGTGTTGGAAGGCAAAAGCTTTGCCTATGACAACGGAATCAGCAATGCCGCCGGAACTCTTTTTGAGACTGCCAGTGCGACAGCGGGCGCTCTTTATTTCACGCGCTCCGGCGGAGGCTTCAATAATACGAGCCAGTATGAACTTTTTTCTTTTGATCTGAGCCGCGATCCGTATGCGCAGAATCCGACTTTTCTTCATGACATTCCCGGAGGAGTTTACGGCATCATATATGCGGACGGATATGTTTTTCTGGCAACGGGGGACGCGAATGCAGGCTTCCAGATTTGGAAAAGCGATTTTTCGAAGGAGGTCTATTCGGCCATCCTGCCGGCAAAACCCGTTTCCCTGACGTGCGACCATAATCGGCTGTACGCTACATTGTCAAATCCCGTCGGTTTTGCCGCAATCATTCCGCGTTGATTTACAAATTCATTCAATAATCATTTATTCATATGACACTTATGGAACTGCTCACATATATCGGTTTGCTCGCAATAATCATGGCCGGTTCAGTTTTTTCAGTGTATTCAGTTTTGTTTTCCGTCGAAAAATCCAATCAACAGACGATGCAGGTTAATGCACAAAACATATGAAAATAAAAAATCGAAGCAGTCATGATAATCATGGTTTCATCGCCCTCATTTTCGTCGTGCTGGTGTCAGCATATCTTATGGCCGCAGTTCTCCAAAATACGAATATTGTCGCGGACATATTTGATGAAGCGAATCATAAACAATACCGGTTATCCGCCACCCAATCCGCATTGATATGTCTTGATCAGTCAATACTGGAACTTACACACGATTATTTTTTTGAAACTGCGGCATCATCGGGCGTTTCATACCAGTCGGCGCATTGTTCCATTGTTTCCCTCGGTGAAACAGCCGGAGGGGTCTCGGGGGATGGGCGCAGAACGATAATCGTTACGGGTAATTCGCAAAATGTCACGGCCACGATCGTTGCGCAAGTCTTGCTCTCCGCCCGAAGAATCAGTCTGCTGTCGGAAAAAACGTTTTTTTGAGGGATTTTTGCATTTCTTTCGATTTCTTTATCAAAATTTTATTACTTATTCATCTTTTCTTCATCTCGCTTCGATATACTTTCCCATTATCAGAATTAATAGTTAATTTAAAAAAATATGAATATAAAAAATCATACGAATGTTTCCGGTAAAAATAAGCGGGGGTTCACTTTGATAGAAATCCTCGTCGTCATCGGTATCATCGCCGTTTTGGCGGCAGTGGTGTTGGTGGCGATCAATCCCACCCGCCAGTTCAAATTGGCGCGTGATTCGCAGAGGGTCAGCAATGTCGATTCAATCCTTAACGCCATCGACCAGAATATGGCGGAGCATGGCGGCACATTTATGTGCGGTTCGAACCCGACCCAGATTCCGACGGGGCCGGTTGTCATGGCGAGTGAGGATCTCAATATCCCGAATGGTGGCTTGGATGGCTTTGACATTGGACAATGCGTTGTTCCTGCCTATATTTCGGCACTGCCGTTTGATCCTTTGGGCGGTCCGGCACTGTATGTCAGTCCGCAGCATTACGATACGGGTTACACCATAGCGCAGGATGCCGACGGTCGAATCACCGTGAGTGCGAACAGTGAAGTAAATCTGGGTGTGCCGATATCGGTGACGCGTTGACGCCGATTGGATTGGGCGAGGTGTTATATAATGTCCGCATCTAGGGTATTATAGAAGCAATGAAGTTCAGTCCGCCGACACAACATCAAAAAATATATGTGCTTGGGGCATGTGCGGTTCTTCTGGTCGTCAGTGTGTATGTGCTGAAGAACGGGACATTGCATCGTAATAAGATAACATATTCGGGTTCAGGAATCGCTTCTTCGGAAACGGTTCCTGTTGCCGCATCCGGCAGTAAAAATAAACCTCTTGTTCCGCCAATAAAACCGGCAAAAGTAACTTCCGCAACTTCGACGACTCCGGCAAAGCCCGCTTCTCCTCTCGATACCATTTCGGCCACCGCATATATTGTCGGCAATGCCGCGACAGGCCAGATTTATCTTTCTAAAAATCCGACTCTCGAAAATGGCCTCGCGTCCATCAGCAAATTATTCACGGCAATTGTCGCGCAAGGAAATATGGATCCGAATCAAGTGATACAGATAACGCCGGCCATGCTCGCGGTATATCCGAATTCGTACGGAATCCTGCTCGGCGAGAAATTCAGCCTGAGCGACCTTTTCTATGGAATGCTCTTGCAATCGAACGATAATATCGCGGAGGGAATCGCCATGGCGTACAGTTCGCCGTCGACATATATTTCGACCCCCGCAGGCACAAGTCCCTCCGAATCGGCTTTCATGGCGAAAATGAATGCATTGTCGGCGTCACTCGGTCTGACGCAGACGCATTTTGAGGACGCATCCGGATTGGCCGACGGCAATGTCAGCAACGCAAAAGACCTTTTTTCTTTCGGGCAGTATCTGTATAAAAATCAGCAGGCGCTTTTGGGTATCACGGATACATATTCATATTCCGTTGCAACGACAACCGCTCATCTGGGTCACGATTTTATCAATATAGACCCGTTCGTCGGCGATCCTCATTACATCGGCGGAAAAACAGGCCGCACCGATTTGGCCGGGGAGGACATGCTCTCGATTTTCGATTACAAAACAACAAGCGGAGCCGATTACCCCCTGGTCATCGTCGTTTTACATTCCGATCTTTCCGAGCGGCAAAATGACACGTCGCAACTGTACTTGCAGGCGATAAACATTATCAACAAGCAGAATTAGAAAATCCAGGGAATTCTAAAAGTATCCGTGGCTGACTTTGTAGCCGATCCATATGCCGGCAAAACCGCCGACGCCGCTTAAAATAATTGAAGACATTGATAAAACGGATGCGCCCCAGAGATCGGGAATGTAGGCTCCGACCGTGGTGCCGATGGTGAGACATATCCAGATGAAAGATTTTGAGGACATGGAATAAGAAATTGTTTTCGGTTATAATGATAGCATGATACAAATATTCGACAATGTCCTGAAGCGCGCAAACGTCAAAATTGGCTGGATTGACGGAGCGCATATTCGCGATTATACGGGCAAGGATCTCGGCTATTTCGGTGACAATAAAATTTGGAATGTTTCGGGCGACAAGATCGCTTTCATAGAAGGGGAATATATTTATTTGACCGGCAGTTCCAACAAAATTCGCCTCGAGGACAAATTGAAGGAAGTGATTGGTGGAAACGCATCCGACTTGTGCCGCGTCGCCATTACGTTTCTTCTCGGATAAAAAACACAACAAGCAAAACAAAAGAGCGGCTCACGCCGCTCTTTGAGTTAGATTAGGTTTTGTTTAAGAGCACACTTATGTCGAGTACTCTCGACGCATTAGAAACCGAAGATGTGCGAGAAGAATCCGCCGATTGCCGCGAATATGCCGTTTCCTCCGGCATGAGGTCGCGTCGACGAAGCGTTTCCTGTACCCGGAGCTTTCTGGTCAATGACCGACGAAGCGGTGATTGAACTTCCGTTGACTGCACCCTGAACGATTACATTGTCTCCAACAGAGAGGCTCGATACCGTCACGATATTCTGTCCCTCGACGATTTTCGCGTTTGAAGCGTCAACCGTGTAGGAAACGTTGCTTTTATTCGTGATGGTCAATGAAGAACCGCTGATCGCGCTTATCGTCCCTGCGACGACAGGCTGTCCGTTGCCAGTAATAGGGGAAGTTGAAGAAGCGTTGCCGTGGTTGAAGCCAGGACCTCTTTGTCCGGTGGTCGTAGAGCCCATGCCCATGTGCATTCCTCCGCCAAATCCGTCACGGATTGATGTGGCCGTAACGTTGGTACCGCTCACCGTACCTTGCACCGCAACCAGGTCACCTACGACGATGCTTGAGACACTGCTCGTCGCATTATTTTTGAAAATTGTCGCATTCGTCGCGTCTACCATGAAGGTAGTTGTTGCCGTCGCCGAAGTGGACGAACCAAAAGCCGGATGAGCCGCCTGAGTGACCGTCAGGGAGTCGCCGTTAATTGCCGCTACTTTGCCAATTATCGCGGGACGATCCATCATTTCGTCAGGCCCCATTCCGGGCTTGCCTTCACCTTTATCGTCCTGTCCCATCCAAACGCCCAATCCCGGGTGTTGTTGACCCTGCGGACCTTGCTCGCCTTGTCCGTTGCCAAAAGAAGCGCTGATATTGGCAGTCGCCGCATTGGCGAAACTGCCGGAAAGGGGAATCGCCACTGCCAAAGCCGCAAAAACAGCCGTGGCAACGACACTCGAAACATATTTTGTATATTTCATTTTATATCTCTATATTGTGTTATATATTGAACTAATAATGTGGCCGGTCTTATCGTTGGCCTTCTCAATATCTACTACGTCTTCCATCAGAAAATTATTTCACTTGATATTTTTTGTTGTTTCGGACGAATTATTTGAACCAGCCTCCGATCGTCGAGAATATTGAATTTAGAAATCCGGATCCGCCTTGTGAAGAAAGGGCGTTGCCGACCAGGAGACTATTATCCGTCGTAGTCGCTATGGAAGTGGGGGCACTGGAGCTAGAGACGACAGGTACAACTGTTGGCGCGATGGTTGGTGTGGAGGTTGAAACGGTTGTTCGCACAGTCGGGGCAGTCGCAGGTTTTCGCTGATCGAATCGCGCTTTGTAGGCATTGATGATGACGAGTTCAGCGGGAGTGAGAGTTTTTGAACTGCCGCAGACAATGGAATTGATTTCCTTCACCGTTGTAATGTATGTCTGGCCGGAACTTTTGTTCAGACCCCATGGACCCATCACATCGCTCATATGGCTTGCCTGGAAAGCTTTGACGGCGGCTATTGTGTTTGCGTCAAGAACGCCGTTGACCGCCAGATTCGTGTTGGTGTAGAGATTCAAAAACAGTTGAAGTTGGGCGACTGCCGCCGGAGAATTTGTGCGGCCCGGAATGACGTAACTTGTTAAAAATGGACATGAGAGAGTGTTTGCAACTGTCGGAGATGTAGTCGATTGCGTCGTCATTGTTGATGAGTTGTCGTCATTTGAAGAACTGCCGCCAAATGCAACGCCACCACCACCTCCACCGCTGAAGCTGATGGCATTAGTCGCCGCAGATACAATTGCAGGGTCATTCGTTGTCGTTGTGCTTACGTTAATATTGAATGTCGAGGTCGCAGTGTTTCCGGCCGAATCAGATGCGGAACACATGACGGATGTCGTCGTGCCGATGGTAAAGAGTGAGCCGGAAGTTGGAATACAGCTTATGCTTGTCGTCGCGATTCCGTTAGTAGTCGTCGCCGTGCTTGTTGCGGTGGGCAACGTATAGTTGATTGCTATCGAAGGACTGGTTGAAGAAGTAGTTGTAGCAATATCGGATACAGGGCTGATTGTCAGAGGATTCGTCGAGCTACCGTTTGCCGTGTAGACGAGTAGACATACATATTGTGTCGCTCCTGCGGCGTTGGGAATACTGCAATCACCGCTTGTGGTTAGATCATAACCTGCGAGAATATTTCCGGTCGCGTTGAACGAATCACCCGCGTTCACTATGAGAGGATCTACATATGAAGTAGTCGTCGAGATAGCAGTCCCTCCATTGATCGAAACGAGAGCGGCGGAACCGATCGGAGCATTAGGAATTCCGATAACGAGCTGAGCCGTGCTTGATGCATTCCATATCGCGCTGCCATTGGTCGTATAGTTTAATGAACAATAGTATGAAGTTCCTCCGACCGCAATCAAATCACAATCGCCGCTTGCGGAAAGGTTGTAACCGGCAACGACAGGTCCTGTGACGCTAAAATGGTCGCCATTATTTATCCTGAGAGGATCAACGTATGAAGTAGTCGTGGAAATCGGAGTCGCGCCGTTGATGGAGATAAGCGCGGCAGAGTTGTAGGGAGCATTCGGAATTCCTATCTGCAGCGTTGCCGTACTCGTCGCGGTCGGTGGAGTCGTTGTTGCTGTGGTGGTTGCGCTTACAATAATTTTGAAGGTTGATGATGTGGCGTTTCCATTTGAGTCAGACGCGGAACATATGACGGTGGTCGTACCGAGAGCGAAGAGGGAACCGCTCGATGGCACACAATTGATCGTACTCGTAGCGGACGCATCAGTTTCGGTTATTGCGGGAGTTGAATATTGTACCGCAGTACTGGTGGCGTTGGTTGTTGTTGAGATAGTAGCTGTCGGATGGATTGACAAGGTATTGATCGTCGAAGTAGAAGTGCTCGTGCCGTTTGCTGCATAGACTACCCAGCATAGATAATCACTTCCGCCTGCGGCAGTCGTATTACAGTCGCCGCTCAAGCTAACAGTATATCCGGTGACCATAGAAGCCGTCACATCAAACGTACTGCCGTTATTAATGATGAATGGCGCGCCGAGATATTCAGTTGACGTGGCGCTGTTGATGCTCACATATGCGTGCGATCCAACGGGAGCGCCTGGAGTATTCAGAGTAAGCTGTGAGGTGCTCGAAGCGGCCGAAGTCGTAGTGGCTGTCGTGCTTGCAAAGGCGGCTGAGATCGTATTGTTAGCGCCGACATTGCTGAATGTGAATGCGCTTGATGTCCCGACGGAGAGGCCGTCGACGATGACGCTGGCGATATGGAAGCTTGAGCTTGCAATGATGGCGAATGACTGGTTGCTTCCGTCATTTACGGAGACCGCGCCTGAAGGACTTATCGATCCTCCTGTGCCGGCCGAAGCAGTGATGGTGTGGACTATTGGTGTTGTTGTAGCCGTGCTCGTAGCCGCCAAAATAGTACCGCTCGAATTGAAGTTCGTATTATAAGTATAGTTGGAAGCATTTGCTCCGCCAAGAACGATGTCTGTTACGGTAATACCTTTTGGTCCTCCGACACTCGGATCGGTAAATTGAGCATCGGCGCTCGTGACGGCGACATTATCGTTATTGAACACCGTGTTTAACCAGTAGTGGCTTATCGTTGCGGTAGTGGTGCCGTCGTAGACCTTATCGGCTCCGTCGCCGTTGATGGAAAGATTTGCTTTGTTGATTGCAAATGACTGTACGGCATTGGGTGCCGCGGCGTAGGTTGAGTCACCTGCCTGTTGTGCGCCGATGCTGCATTCACCGGCCGTGTCGAGATGCACGCTTGTTCCCGAGACCGTACAATTTCCGAAAGATATGAATGAAACCGGCAGGCCGGAGTCAGAACTTGCGGACACATCAAAATCGCTCGCGCCATAGGTCTGATCCGCGAGGGGATTGAAGGTTATGGTCTGGGTAGTGGTGCCTGTATCGGCATCAGCAATCGTAGGAATTATAAAAGCGCTTCCCTGAAGGATAATCGCCAACGCGACGATTCCCGCGAGAACTTTTGAAACGAAAACGGGTTGGTTGTGTTTTAATATCATATTAATTATTGTTAATTAAGGCTTATTTAGTAATGGTTAACTAAAGCCAAGCATAGTGCTTTCCTATCTTAAGATTGTGTAGGACAATCTCAGGACTTTTTCAAATAGTGCGGATTGATTTTGACGGATTGCGTCGTCAGAATAAAAAAGTTTTTGATTCCCGTCTCGATGGCGATGTTTTTCCTGATCGCGTCGGCGACATTGTAGAGTTTTTTCCAGTCAAACCGTCCTTGCATGTCCATCTGTTCGGAGATCTCGGAAAGCTGCCAGTCTTTTTCCGTGCAGTCAAAATCCTTGAAAATAATGTCGAGCACATAATATTGCTTGCTGAATTTTTTGATTTTTATCTCGGCCGCGCCGACGAGAAGCAGCCCGCTGTCAGGATCGAATGAGGCATTGCAGACTTTTCCTCCGCGCATCGGTTGCTCGGATTCTCGCTTCATGAGGATTTTATTGAGATGCTCCAATTCGTCGACATTCGTGTGGTACGGCGAAACGTCAACCCACGAGCCGATGATTTCGACGGGTTTCTTTTTGGAATCTTTGATAAGAGTCGCGCAATCCTTGATATGGTGATAAGTTCCGTCACTATGAAGCCAGCGATAGGTGATATCTATAGAATAGACCTTTCCGTTTTCAAGCTCTTCCAGTTTTTCGAGCGTCTGCTGGGCGTCGTCGGGGTGAAGACGTTTCATCCAAAATACGCGGTCATATTTAAAATCAGTACGGTCAAACCCGGTATTTTTTTTGAAATTATGATCCAGCCAAAAAGTGTTCCAAAGTTGGGTCTTCGGATCGTATTTTTTCTTATACAAAACCGCCGGCATTTTTGTTTCCATTTGCATGTGGTATTACTTGACACTTTAAATCTTGTCAGTGATGACGTGTCGGATCGGCAAGCATTACTGTCATAAACGAAGTCCTGAAATGATTTTGAAGTTCGAGCGTCTCCATTGAGCACGGGGAAAAACCCCGAAATTAATTAATATAATAAAAACAAAAATGATAACTATTAAAAACGACGAAAAGGAAAACGAAGACGATCAGGAGGATGAAGTTGAAGAGCACAATTGGGTTGCCATTTAACAGTACTATTTACTGAAGAGTCTTGAAAACTTTAGTTTCAGGACGGCAAAGAGATAGACGATCTCAAGGATGCCCGCCGTGTTCACGATAAGGAGTATGACAAACCACCATGCTTGACCGCGTCGTCCAGAATGCCACAATGCGAGTCCTTTCCAAAAAATGCTCCAGAGCACAACCAGAAACAGCAATGAGCCATATCCGTGCGTTAGATTTAAATTGATCATATATTTCTAGTATCCGCTGCCGGTCGTGCTGCCGTTTGCGGGAATTATCGGCGTGCTGATATTGACCGTCGTTGCGCCGCTCGGTGCAGTTTGACTTGTCGACGGGGAACCATGCCAATAATAGCGGGTGCCGAAAACCAACAATGCTATGACGATGAGTGCCCCGAGAATAATGCCGACAAGAACGCCTGCTGATGAATCTTCAACGGGAACCGTTGGGGGTGTGTTAATTATGGTTGTCATAAATGTATAATGTGTTATTAAAATAATGCCTTTCATCAGTGGAGACGGACAAGAGAGGGTGTGGTTACAGCTATTTTTTATTACAAAAAGATATGAAGAAATAAAAAAGGCCGGGACAATGTGCGTCCCGGCCTCGCGAATGATGAGGTGAACTCCAAAGAAAGTTATTTTTTCGGCAAAAGGCCTTCGGGGGGAACGGGAGGAGCGTAGTGCCATGAAATAATGTCGTTTCCGTAGAGCGTTACCGACAGAAGTCCCGTGGCGATTGCAATGTCACGCACTCCGATGGAGTCGAGGCCTACTGACGCGACGATGCCGCACATATGCAAAAAGAGAAGTGCCGCGACGGGTCGGACCCAGATTCCGAAAACCAGAAGCAAAGCCATGAGTACTTCAAAAATGCCATTGCACGTCACGAGCGTCAGGGAGGACAAACCCGTTACGTGAACGGCGATGGTGGGGATGTAAGATATCCATGCGCCCGGGTCGAGTATCTGCGACGCGCCGAACCATACGAATACTCCGGAAAGGCCGAGACGCAGAACGATTGGTGCGAAAAAGGGAAGTTGTTTCATATTTTTATTCATTGCATTATTTACTGAACAAGTGTGCCGATTTTAAAAGTGGCAAGTTCCGCGGCCGGCCGGGCTTGTCCGCCGTGCTGGCCGTTGAATGCCGCTGATCCGTCCGTGCCGCACAGGCTTAGTATCGCTTGCGGACCGCCGGGATGCTCGTTGATCCATGATGTCACGTCATAAACGTCGCCGTTGATCGCCGTCCAGCAGCTCGCGCCGTTGTTGTGTTGGGCAACTTGAGCGAGGGTGTAGGTGTCGGGGCCTTGAGTCGTCGAAGTGGAAATCGCGGTTGATGTTGAAGTGGTTGTCGTGGCCGGCCGGGCCGTTGATGGTCCGTTCTGCACAATTGCCGTAATGCCAGCCGTGGCAACGACGAGAATTCCGAGAGTCAGCGCCAGTTTTTTATTGGTTGTCATGGGGTTTGTTACATCAAAGTATGTAACTTTATTTCCGTTGAATCCTACTTGAACGCAAACGATAGAAGCACGATGGTCAAAGCGTTAAGAACCACCAATGCCAAAACCATTTGCCATTTTACCGGAAATGGATTCTGTAAAATATAGACTGTATAGATTATTGCAACGATCGCCGCACCAATGAAGTTTCCTTTTATCATGTTCTCATTATATCACATCAAGTCCTATCTTGCTTCTTATGTTGAACGAAGTTAAAACCAATTTACGCAAATAAAAAAGGGCAAGGACTTTCATCCTTGCCCTCTTGAAAACGCAAATTCAAACTTCAGTTTTCTTGTATTTGTTGATGATGAGGACTTTTGACGTGCACGTCTCGGGGTTAATCAATTTGACCGCCAACGAAACACGGTTTTCTTCGTTGAGCGCAAACCAGTATGCCGTTTTGATTTCCTCGATGTCGCCTTGAAGCGGGACAAGGATCGGTTCACCGATAAACGACGGCAGGGGATTGCCGTCTCCGGTGTAGGTTGTAACCATGCGGCCAAAACCTGCAGGAATGTCTTCATAGCTGTAAAACAGCCGTTCGCAACTCTCGTCAGCGTTTGATTTGCGAAGGACTGACATATGGAAACCGGGCTTTTTCCCTGCCTCGGCCGTAATAATTGCACTGATCCGAGGGGTGTAATTTGGTTTGTCGGGCTCGTATATATGGGTCGAAAGACCCTGGGCAAAACGCGAGAAGTTATCGTGCCCATTTATTTCGGCAATGATCTGGTCAGTCTGTTTGCCGTTGCTCACCACATGCTGTCCGAAAATATAATCCATGGCATTGTAGATGATGAGACTCGTGTCTCCGGCTTTCGCGGGGTCTGCCGGTTCGGTGAAGATTCTTGGTCCCACGGCGCTGAAAATACGATTTCGGCTGTTCGCGCTTCTTCCCATTATCCAGTAAATCTGAACCAAATTTCCAGACTCGTCCCGGCCGATGACGATTCCGCGTCCCGGATACGGGTTTTCAAAGAGCCGCTTCAGATTTTTCGCGGCTTCCGTCGATTGATCAATTTCCATAATTTCCTCCATTTTCAACGATCGCGCCACTGGTTGCTCGGTATATTGAGCGGGTTTATCGCGGATGCAGTGACACATCCTTACTTGCTATATCAAAATCTATTCTTTTTCAGGGAAAAGTCAATAAGGGCCATTGACAACATTAGATAAATACTTTATCTTGCCAACAGATAAACAAAAATTTACGAGGTATTTATGATCACTAAATTCGATGCAGCTCTCATTCAGTTTTTTGAAAAAATTGCACACGCGTTCCAAAGACTCACCGGAAAGAACAACTTCTGGCTGGGTTGGGCGATGTTTTGGATAGATGTCGTTTACGTCCTGGTCGGTCGTTATATCGGAAGGACGAAAGATAATAGTGAAATAATTTTTATGGAGATGTCCTTCTATGTTGTGGTTTACATTATCATTCAGATTTTGATCACCAGGATACTTCAGAATTTGACATTTATATCAAATTCACGCGTCCGGTCGCGTAATCCGTTGGAGTGGCTCTTGATTGGCAAGTTGTTGAGAATGATTTGCTGGTTTTCCTTTCTGAAATCCTTGATGTCTAACTGCTTTGGATCAGGATCTTGGGTTAATACGGGGGATGATTTTTGCAATTTGGTCATGTGGTATTTCTTCTCGTGCACGCCGCTTCCACCCGGGGAGAACAAATTGTCCCGGTTGTTTGATTCGATGCGGTCTCTTTTCACCCGCAGGCATGCCGCCGTCGGCGCCTAAAATCAGTTCTTGAAATTCAAGGCACTACGTTACGTAGTGCCTTTTTATTGACAACTTTCCATTAGGCGGTACTGTAAAGGAAGTTTTGAACCACACATCTTGAACCTCACAATTAAATTATGAAACACATTCTGCGTTCACAACAGTTCGACAGGCCTGCCTTGGAAAAACTGTTTTCGGCGACCGATGAGCTGAGCGCCCTCTATGAAACTCCCGCTGGCAAGCGCGATATACGGAAACTCTGCGAAGGGAAGCTGTTGTTTGCCGTTTTCTACGAGCCTTCCACGCGAACCCGTTTTTCCTTTTGTTCGGCCGCGCAACATCTTGGCATGATGACTCTGCAAACCGAAAATGCCAAGGAATTTTCCTCGGCCATAAAAGGCGAGACTCTTGAAGACAGCATAAACGCCCTATGCCAGTATGATCCGGACATCATTGTCTTGCGTCATCATGAAACGGGAGGTGCCGATCGCGCCGCGGCCGTTGTTGACCGTTTCGATCATAATGTTTCCATCATCAATGCCGGCGACGGCAAAGGCCAGCATCCGACCCAGGCGCTTCTTGATCTCTATACTATCAAGCGCGAGCTCGGCCGGATTGACGACATTACCGTGACCGTCACCGGCGATTTGGCCAACGGACGGACTGTCAAATCCCTCGTCTATCTGCTCGCAAAATTCAAAGGCGTCAAATTTGTCTTTCTCTCGCCGGAGAATTTAAAAATGGAGGAGGGAATTATCGGACACCTTCGCGAGCATGAAGTTCCGTTTCGGGAAGCGCGCAACCTCGAAGACGCCCTGACCGATACCGACGTCGCCTACTGGACCCGTATACAGACCGAACGCGGCAGTTCCAATACGACGCTTGATCTCACGCTCGGCGTGCCGCAGATGAAATTCATGAAGGAAGGTTCAATTGTCCTTCACCCGCTTCCAAGGGTCAACGAAATCGCCAAGGAAGTTGACGGCGACAAACGTGCGGCCTATTTTCGGCAAGTCCGAAACGGCATGCTCATCCGCATGTCGCTTCTGCGGGAACTGTGCGGATAAATAACCAATCAATCGAATCCGGTCGGCATTGCAACCCGACCGGATTTTTTTATTAATTTTTACGGTGGTGGGGAATATAAAAAGAGACGAACCGAAGTTCGTCTCGTGTAAAATTAAAATATCTTAAAAATGTAATCAATGTGCCGCGGGTAGCGGTGCACCTTGTTCATCAACGAGGATATGATCCTCCGGAGTCCAGGCTGGTAAAGCCACAACAAGCACTTCGGCTGGAGCACCAACTCCCTCAGCCCAGTGAGGGGTGAAGGGAACAATTTGATTTATTCCATCTCCGGCCTTGTAGCGGTATGCGGCGCCGGATTTTCCCTGGTAAATGTCCAATTCGCCATTTATGACGCAATATATTTCACGGGTGTGCATGTGCACATGAGCCTTCGATTTTCCGATCAATGCCACCGCCGTGCTCCAGCGTCCGTCGGGATCCTTTTCAAGTTCGCAAACGATTTCTTCGGGATGTTCACGGTTGGGCAGGTAGAAGATTTTTTTGCCGGTGTTGCGACGTTCAAATGCCGCAATCATTTCTTGGGGTATTTCCATACGATGTTCTTTCTTTGTTGTGAACCGCTACGAGCAGTTCGATTTGCTGTCTTAGAATCTATTCCTTTTATGGGAAATGTCAATGAGGGAAAATAAAAAACGCCGTACCCGAAGGTCGTGCGTTATTGTAATCAGACTAGCGGTATTTTTTTACTGGGCGTCCTTATAGGCGCATTCATTAGTGCAATAAACCGCGACTTGATTTGGGGGAATGGGTTTACCGCAACCTTCTCTTTCGCACTTGCGGCCCATGGGATGTGTATTTGGGGCGAACCATCCTCTGTTCTCGCACGCGGAGCACCCATGGCCGCCGCAATTGTCGCATTGGACAGAATCGGTGGGATAATTTTTATCCTTGGGAATATCCATAATGTTTCGTTCAACCACTGCTTGTTCGCTTGCCTGGCACTCTTCCACATGACGTTTGTAAGCGCGATGATGAATGTTTTTACCACACTTGGGACAGACATTGCAACATGGTGCAAAGTGCATCGTGTGACTTCCAGGTTCATGGCATGGACAATGACAGATGTCAGGGTCGGAACAACAATCATTGACAAGAGAGGGCGGTTTCATTTTTGGTTTTGCCCGGAATTCTGCGTTGACTGCTTCCGAGGATTTTTTCCACGTCTTCGGGTCACCCAAGCCCTTAAAGGCTTCTTTGCGGGAGATGGGCCGACCACCCAGAGGAGTTTTTGGTGTGCTCATGGTCTTTGTTCTGGTTTCGACTCACTACGAGTAAGTCTGTTCGCTGATTCGCATACTACAACTTATCTACTCAATAGTCAATTTTTATAAATTAATTTCGATCCCTGTTCGGGTATCCCAAAACCACCTTGATATACAATGCTGAAAAAGTGCTCCGCATGTTGAACGAAGTCAGAGCCTGTATTTAGATAATAAAAAAGAGGCGAACCGAAGTTCGCCTCATTGAATGTTAATGTTGTCAGTGAGCAAGGTCAGGCCGACCGATGGGAAGAAACGCACTCCCACCGAGGATCCGGAGCCATAGGTCGGACTTAAGCGGTCCGATCCATCCCTCCGGAATCACACCGTCTGCGATGATGTCCGCCGATATTGCCTTGGCCAACTCGGCACGTGCTTCCTGGCGGCATCCGTCTTTGCCCGGCCCGGTATCAATTTCGATGCTGATGATCGAGTAGTTCACGTCGAGCGGTCCGACGTCGTGGACACGAAGCAGGACGTCTTCCATGTTCATCTTCAGATGAGTGGCGACTGCCTTGTGGGCGCTGTCGCGGATTTTTACCACCGCAGCATTGTCAGCACGACTGCGATCTCGCCATATGGTTACGAGGGGCATTTTGGTCTCCTTTCTTTTGGTTGCTGGTTGATTAACTTTTGGTTGACTGTGCTTTTTTGTAAGCTTCGTCATCCGCAACGGTTTCCTTGATGCCGGCAGTAAGGATGTTTAATCCCATAAGTGTCAGGATTAATCCAGACGTAGTGACTGCTTTGAATAAAACGACTATGTTTCCTGGGTTTGCTGCGTATTGGGCAATATAGGGTGCCGCAACTCCTAAGCAGTATGATCCGATGATCATCAGTGCTCCGACAACTGTTTTAATTTTCATATTTCGATTTATTTTATTGGTTGAGTTTGTTGTAATCTCTAGTTAGCCGTTTCCCATAAGACACTTAAATGTCCTCTGGGAAACGGCTAACACCAATAGATATGTCAAAAAACTACTACCATATAATAGTAGCATAATATATAGAATATGTCAAACGTTAGCTCCGTATGCTGAACGAAGTTAGAACCTGTTTGAAATAAAAAAGACGAACCGAAGTTCGTCTCGTGTAAAGTAATTTACGTTTTAACTCACTTCTGGCCATTGTTCGATAAGGGCTTCCAAAAGTTGTTCCATTTCCCACCGGCCTCCACAGTGAGGGGTAATGATCAATGAATCCAGCACGTTTTGCTCGTTTTTTCTGGATGCTAGCGTATCAAGTTTTCTCTGTTTGTCACAATCACAGGTGACCCCCACGATGAACGCACGGGGAACATCCTGTCGAAATTGCTGTAGGAATTTCAGGCAGGCATCAAATGCACTGAGGCCCATGTATGACACCAAGAGAATATTTGTATCTGTGTCAATGTTTCGCGCGATTTTATTTTCAACTTGTGCTTGGGCTTGAGCACCGATTGTTTCTTCGCGCTCAAGATACGTGGCCATCATTTCCATGTCTGCGCGAGCCATCGCCGTGGCGCCGAATAAGAGATCAAACGGCGGTCGGTCGTCATGCCGTCCATGTGACAGGGTGATTTGCAGACCCTGTTTCCCGGGAGTAGCAAGCAGTCCATCTTCATAACTGCCGATGCCGTTGTAGCTCACAAAGATTGCACGCAGTGTTTTTTTATTGCGAATCACATTTGGCAAGATGTCGCTAATAAATTGGTCAGTGTTTTTTTGTTGGATTAAGGATGTGGTCGGCACGCTGTACCTCCGTAGTTGTTGGTTTTTGTTTAAGGGAGAAGTAAAATACTTCTCTGACAATTTGAGTAAAGACTACAATATATGTTTTACTTTGTAAATAGGTGGCTCCCCGAACATGAGATTGTTATAACTATATTTTCCGACTTTGATTACATGAATCGGTTGTACGGACAGCTGTTGTTTATGAAGGCGATGGGGAAATAAAAATCTCCCCGTAGCTTTCGCTCGTAGGAGAGTTGTGTTAAAAACAGCTTATTTTTTTACGGAAGTGAAAGGTTTCTTATCGGTTGAACCGTTAAGATAATCTATCCACGCGCATTGCCGAAAATAAGTTGAACGGGCATACATCGTAATGAGTTCCTCGCGCTCGACCGGCGTTTTGGCTTCGTCCAGTTTCTGTCTGGCTTCTGGCGAGAGCGATTCATTATTCATGTGATCTCGCTCTTCGTCCGTCAACATTGTTAGTCTGCGTTCAAAGTTGAGCCGGTGGAGCAGGTCATCAATACTTTCAATGCGTTCGTCTTTTTTCAATGTGTCAAGAAATGCGAGCAGCACTTCTTCAGTTTTTTGAAACTCTGCAGTTTTTGTCGGTTCACTCATAAAGGTATCTTTCTTCGAAGTGCCGTTTATGGATTTTTGGCACGGTTTCCTATCCCAAAATCTATTCCTTTTACGGAAAATGTCAATGAATACTCATAAATGAGTATAAAAAAAGGGGCGAACCGAAGTTCGCCCCATTGAGTGTTGATATTGTCAGTGAGCAAGGTCAGGCCGACCGATGGGAAGAAACGCACTCCCACCGAGAATTCGGAGCCACAGGTCGGACTTAAGCGGTCCGATCCATTCCTCCGGAATCACGCCATCGGCGACGATGTCCGCCGATATTGCTTTGGCCAACTCGGCGCGTGCTTCCTGGCGGCATCCGTCTTTGCCCGGGCTGGTGTCAATCTCGATGCTGATGATCGAGTAGTTAACATCTAGCGGGCCGACGTCGTGGACACGAAGCAGGACGTCGTCCATGTTCATTTTCAGGTGAGTGGCGACTGCCTTGTGGGCGCTGTCGCGGATTTTTACCACCGCAGCATCGTCAGCACGACTGCGATCTCGCCATATGGTTACGAGGGGCATTTTGGTCTCCTTTCTTTTGGGTTGTTGGTTGAAGCTTCGTCTAATTCAGCAGGGTAATTATACAATCGCCATTTATCATGACGATATTTCCAGTTTTGTCGTCCTGGAAATAGTATCCGTTGCTTTGGCTTTCGTTTTCAATCTTGCCCGAGGTGGTCCACTGACCGATGAGTTTGCCTCCTGAATAGAGTTCAACTTTATGTTTTTTGCCCCAAGCTGAGAAGGCCGCTCGGTTTGCGTTTGAGCAACCGGATAGCATACCCAAACTTAACCCGGCAACCAGTATCATCAGACTAATTTTAAGTTTCATTTTTTTCCTATTTTTGTAGTTGGTGTGCAAACCAAACTTGGCTGCATCTTTCAAGGCTCGAATAAGCCCTCAAAGACGCAGCCAATTTAATAGGGGAATTTCAAAAAACTATTACGTAACTATGATAGCATAAGATATAGTATATGTCAAACACGAGCTTCCCGAACGGGAATAAAAAAGGCCGCGCACTTAAGATGGCACGGCCTTGGATATTTTGATTGAGGTTGTTTGACCCGCCTTGAGAAGATTGTTAATGGCAACCACCACTGTAGTGATAGACAGCTGCCTTTTCCCCCAACTGTTCTTGAATGTTACGATCCTCACAGATTGCAATGTCAACAATTTTGCCTTCGTAATGCGCTTTACGATACTCGTTGGCAGGCACGACTTGATATTTATTCCAAACAATCATTACAAGGTCTGCATTGCCGGTGTATTTATCTTTTTTGCCGAGCCATAGGACCTGATTGAATCCGAGTTTGTTAACCCCCTTTTTTGAAAGACTATTCTTTTTTGTCATAGTCTTTAGAATCTCTGCGGCAGGTATTTCCTCAGGAAAAAACAAATCCGTCGGGACTGCATTGTCTGGGAGTCGATCCAAGGTTTTTCCGACAGAAAATTTTTTTTCGCTCGGAACAATCGCATATAGCACAGGAGAGAATGGACTGTCACCATTGTAATCCTCAGGTCGTGACAATGCTAAGGTTGAATGACCTGCCGCGGGGCCAGTATGATGAATGTTTATCCCGTCGATCACCAGACCGCCGGAAGGTAGTATGAGTCGTTTCACTGGTCCAGATTGATATGATTTCCGCCAAGATTCAGGGCTTTTAGTTTCGTTTTTCATAAATTCTTTCGAAGTTCTTTGTTTCAAACCCCTAATTAGGTGGTTCAGATTTACTGATGTGAACACTACAATATAAATATTAAAGAGTCAATAATTCGTAATGGTTCGAATCCCATTCTGGGTACGAAAAAAGACCCATATAAATGGTTCTTTTTTCACATGCTCCCCGAACATGAGACTATTATAACCATATTTTCAGACTTAGATTACATGAGTCGGTTGTATAGTCAGCTGTTGTTTATGAAAGCGATGGGGAAATAAAAAACCGCCCAACAAAGTGCCGTTGGGTCGGCTTTTGAATATGGACGGGGTTTAACTACGCTCGATGACTTTAGCGGTAACGACTGATGTAGGAGGTCTTTCAAAAACTGAATCAGGCACTTCAAACTCTACCGTCACGACCGCTCGATCTTTGGGTTGAGACAGGTAGCCTTCACCGTAATGTTCTTGATTATGTTCTTCAGATTGTTTCAACAACTCATCAATCCATTGTGAAGCCGCAATAGCCTTGTTGTAACCCTTTGAAACTTCGATATGCGCTGTAACTTTCATTGATAGTATCCTTTCTTTTTGTTTCTAGTTTAAATACTGGTTAGCAACAACCGCCACCGCCTGAGCAATGGCCTCCAGTTGCCCGAATGTATCGGCGAAGCGAGTCAGTGTCATAATCCTCACCGCCGATTGCTCCTGCATATACTTGTATTTTAGCATCAGGGGCTTGCAGATGTTGGACGCTGTGTTTGTAGGGTGTCTGCTTTATAAGCGACTTCCAGTTATCCAAGAGTTTTTCTTTATCATCAGACCATGTGACAAAGTTTATTTCACCCGTCCCGCATTTACAGGAGAGAGAATGTTGATATCCACGTAGGTAGGCGTTCACCTCTGGACTCCTTCCACAACGGCAGGGAATTGGTGTCATATTCATAATTTTGTTTTCAAGTTGTCTGATTCAAAGATTACCTCTAACTGATTAAAAGTCAATCAATTTCGATCCCTATTCGGGTATCGCAAAACCACGTTGATATACAAGGCTGAAAAAAGTGCTCCCCGAACATGAGATTGTTATAACCATATTCTCGGATGTGGATTACATGAATCGACTGTATGGTCAGCTGTTGTTTATGAAGGCGATGTCAGTATGACTTGCAAGGACTTGCTTTTATACCATATATGTGATATAATTAAGCCAGTAATCCTTAATCGTATGGTTAAGTCGTTTCGGTACCCTTTGGGTATGTGAAATAAGGGGGTATGTGTTTTCCTCCACTAAGACACAAGTTCATTGGAAAGAAATTAACGTATGTTAAAAGACTACATCATCATCAACGGCCCTCCGAAGTTCGAACTCATGCTCGCTTTATTCCATACTGCGAATATTGTGTTCAAAACTGAATGCGGTCAGGTCATCACTGTAATGGTAACCCAGGTCAAAAAACTTAACGACGATGGCCACGACGCTTGGAATATCAGGGGCTTCATCATTTTGGATGACGGAGACTATCGGAAAGATAGTCACGAATGCAGAGCCATTTTCTCCAGCAAAAACCGTAAAGGTAAGCTGACAGACCTCGGTCTGAAAAACATGAAGTTCGAGCCTGAATACCTTGAACGTCTGTCTGATGACCAACTTCGGAAGAGGGTCGCTTCTGACCAGAAAATTGCAGAACATTTCAAGGCTATACTCGATCAATACATGTGCGGACTCAATCCCCGTGATCGGTTGATTGCGGAAGTTATTGCCGCGCAGGAGTTGGCCTTGGTGACGATGGATATTCAGTCCAAACACAGCAAATATACTAATGACCGTTCACGTAACACTGCGATTGCAGCGTAAGTGCGACAGACATTTGTAATTAAAACGGCGACCAGAAATGGTTGCCGTTTTTTTATTACTTGAGTTCGATCCCTGCTCGGGTGCTCGAAAACTGTGTTGATACACAAGGTTGAAAAAAGTGTTCGCCGAACATGAGAGGAAGATACTCTGACGCATTAGCCTTTAACCAACTTGTCTGATCCAATCTCGGATAAACATGCCCACTCGTTCAATATCAGTCGGTGCTAGTTCACCACTATGCATGATAATATTTCTTGATTTTTCCAAAGTTTCAATTATTTGCTTTGCCCACTCCACTTTACCAACGTGCACTTCAAAAAATTTCCAATTTTCAGGCTTAGCCATGATAGAGATGAGGTCTCCAAATTCAGTGTAATAAATCATTGAATCACCCCTAGCGGTAAGCCAGCGAACATCTTTTTCTGACTTTTTTCTATTCTCTGCATTAGTCCTGATTTCTTTCTTTACACATAAATCCCACCAATTTTCACCTTTTTCTTCAAGAAGTTTTTTAGCAATAAACTCTCTTACTGAATTTTCAAAGGAACAGATAGCAGTATACACAACTGCCATTCGTCTCGATTTTACAACGAATTCCTCGTCCATAAGCGGAAGACCTAGTCGTTTAGATGTTTCTGCTTCCCATACTTCGGAGAAATCACCCTTTGACTTTCTACCAGCCTTATCTAAAGCCTCTTCGGTTAAAAGCCCCCTAAAGGTAAAAGAATATAATCGGTTAGAATCCATATTAAAACAGATGTTTTTTAAGGCTTTTAAATAGTGCGTCGTATACAGCGGCATCCCTTGATTCCGGTAGGTGAATTTGGATATTGTAATGCAATTCTGTCTTACGTAGTTTCCCACCGACACTATCCTCGTCTGTGTCTTCCTGTGCGGCAGGTGGAGTCTCTTTTGCGGACTCAGGCTTTTGATTGTCATTCTTCTCTTTACCGCCCTGAACTTTTTTTGCTGTATTACTCCACTCAGCATAAGCGGCAAGAGTCACGAATGTATTAGCCATTAAATGCAAAACCTTATCTGAAATTTTACCTTGAGTTAATGTTCTAAGTTTGTTTTTGACTTCTGACTGCGTAAGTTCGTTTGCCTTTGTGTTAACAGCGAATAAATCCCCATATGCTACAGTAATCGCATTTGCCAAGACTTGTTTAGATTGAGATTGATCTAAAAAGTTGAAATATATTTCTGTTGGTACAGCATTGGCATCTAGAAACCCCAATCCTTTAAGTAGTCCTATGTACAGACGGTCATTTGTACTTTTAAACTCAAGACTTTCTAGGAATTTCTGCGTAAAGGTCTCAGGCGCTTTCGCCGTAATTAGACTGTTAAAAAATGACTCAAGATTTTTTGTCGTAACCAAATATGAGGGTGTAAGTGCCATAAAAGTATTGTTATTTATATAGCGGAAATATACCATGTACAAATAAAAAAACAATACGGTAAAATTAAGTCAATTTACCTTATTTTTCGCTTCTATCGCTCAAGAATAAATGGTATAATACAGGGTAGAAAGTGAACTATCTGTCGATTTTTCCTTAAATGCCGTTTCTGATAAAAATCAAATAGATTCATTATCAAAGTTTGCTAATCAAAAATTAAAATCATCATGAAGAAAACAATCATTCTCAATAGAAGTGCTGTAACAGGAAAAATAGTTACAAAGGCGTATGCGAAGAAGCATCCGCGCACTACCGAACGAGAGGTCTACAAAGTTAAGAAATAAGTACATAAATGATATCGCTGTCGGAAACGGCATTTAGGGAAAAATAACATAAAGACATACTTTCCATTAGGCTTTTGCAGAGGAATGCCAGCACGAGCGATTTCTACGCGTTGAGCGCAGTATTTGCGTAGTAGTTTAAGTCTTCTAGCGTAATACCTGCTCGCCGTATGATTAGATACTTGTCCTCTGATGAAAAATAGGTCTTCCGAAGCATTCTTGAAAACGTCCGTGCCTTGTATGTCGGTGCTTCATATTTCAGTCGGCAACAGACACGACAGAGGGGTGATTCAAGAGTGCTGTATTCGTAGAGGTGCTTTGCTCGTCTTTCACAACCATTGCAGATAAAGTAAAAAATGAAGCCACGCCTTAGGTTTGAGGGTACGTAGTCCACTTTTTGTTCGTTCCAATATGGAATGCCGTCATTGAAAACAGCTATTGATTTAAATGTCGTATATCGTGGATTGTTCAATAGCCCTTTCATATACGAAACTTCGCCCTCATGGTTTGTGTTGAGTATACGACCTTCTTTTTCTCTGATGTTTATTTTGAAGTTTCTTACATAGTCGCCAATAGTGAAGCGCAGATATCCGCTACTGTTAAATATTTTTTTGTGTTGAGAGATCCTCATAATCGTTAATGAACGCTAATGAGTTTAATATTATTCGGATCTGATTTTTTACACAACCGACAGGAAGTTAGTATATGTTTGAAGGAAAAACACCCGTATACTGATTACCAAAATCATCAACGCAAGTAACCTTAAAATCATATAATGAGCCAGCTATGTCCACACCTTCACCGTTGGGACTGGTTCCAAAAGTGATAGTATGTTTTTCTGTGGCGGTGTTCGCATAGGTAGTTTGGCTATAAGGCACATCTGCGCTACCACCAGCCCATGTCCATGTGCATGTTGAGGTGTTTCCGCTCGGTATTGATAGAGAAAAGCCATACTGGCCGTTATAAAATTCCGATACTTGTACAGTCGTCGCATTAACTTTTGTATTAGGCTGAACGTCAGTAACAGGATTGTCCGTAGCTGTATTTGAATTCGTAATCGGTGACGGAGAATAATTTTCGGAGTTAACGATAGAAATTGTTAAAACTATAAGGGCAAATACTCCCCAGAAAATGTATACGGGTCTGAATCTATTTTTCTGTCGGACGACTGTAGCATAAGGTTTTGATGATTGATTGTCATCATCTGTATCGAAATCTTCTTGCTGTGTAGTGTTAAATGTCTGGTCATAGTGTGTTTTGCTTTTTTCATTAGAAAGTACGCGGTATGCTTCGTTGACCTCTTTGAATCTTTTTTCGTTACCATTATTTGTGTCAGGGTGATATTGGAGCGCGAGTATCCGATAGGCTCTTTTTATATCTTCAGTGGAAGCGTCACGAGGAATTCCTAGAATTTCGTAGTAGTCTTTTTTCATGGTTTTCAATTACCGAACATATATGATAATTGGTACTGATCTGCGATTTCTCCTGCTGAATTGATTTGTCCCAGAATACACCCGTTTGTTAGTGAAACAGCCGTACTACCTTGCATACCGTTTGGTATTGCTATGTTGGTTGAATCATAATATCCTGACGCACTTGTGATATTGCCAGTAAGCATTAGACTGGTTGAATTTGGTGGCCAGCCAACAACCACTACGGAATCACCGACTGAGCCGCGTGTTGAGCAATAGTTTTGTAGATTTGTCGTAAGGGCATGAGTTGCGAGGTAATTATTTGATGTATCAATCATGATTTGTGCAAAATCAATACCCGCATTACTGACGAGATTTATTATTTGACTTTGACCGATGTCAGAACCGACGGTAAAGGTTGATAGGCCTCCTCCATAAAGTGAAGCTCCTGCTGGGAAAGAAACAGTACACGAGCCAGGCAGTATTTGATAACCAGCATAAGACGTATTTGTTACTGCTCCTAGAACTGTATTTATAAAGTAATTTCCACCTGTATACTGGCCAAGAAGACCATTTCCGCTTTCTGAAAAAAGAACGTTGCCATAACGGTTATAGTAATTGCAAGTAAAGAAAGCGAGTTCTGGGGAGAGTTTGGTAGCGAGTATATTCGCAGAATAATTATTTTGTGGCTGAACAGAATTTGTTGATGGTAGAATTGCGTTTGTTGTATTTTTAGGAGTATTAACTTGACCAGTTAAATCAGCGTTGATTGCGGTGCGTGTTAAAGAGCCGACATATCCCGTTGGCGATATACTATTTGCAGACTGGAAATTTTCTACAGCCTGTTGCGTCAATGAGTAGAAATTTCCTGTTGCCGAGCCTTGAAGGTATCCGTTACTAATCAAAAACTGTTGAAGTTCAGTTACTTGTTCTCCAGTTGAACCATAGCTTAAATTAGAGTTGATTGAGGCATATGACACAAGAGGAGCGGCGAGAAATATGACTGTTCCTATTATTATTTTTTTCATATTTATTGCGATATATTCATCGTATTAGTAACTGCACCCAAAGATTGAAGTTGTCCCTCAAGTGCGTTTCGATACGCTGTTATGGTGCTATGAAGCGTTGATGTTGAAGTCGTTGGTTGTAGGCCAGCGGTAGCTGTTACATACCACTCTCCGAGCGTATTAGGAAAAAGAGGCGTGCCGTCTAATCTCATGGAGCTATTGAGAACAGAAAGAAGTGTTGTGGTTCCGGTGAGGCCATTAACTGCAGTATTGTTACCATTAAATTGCAGAGGCGCATTGTCTATATCGAAATCAATCTGTGTGAGGGCGGCTAATTCTTCGTTGATGCCCTGAATCTTTGCGTTATTTGTTGCGCTTGCCGTGGTAGCTGACTGTGTATTCGTGCTAGCGGAGCTTAATTGCCCTTGGCATAAGGCGTACTGCGTTTGCGCCTTTGCAAGCTGTTGCGTAAGGCTTGTTATGTCCGCTTCTTCCGTCGGATCCTTAACCGTCTGCGTCGTCGTTTTCGTTATGACTGTAGGAGTTTGCGATGTCGTGCTTGCAAGTTCGACCTGTAGCTGTGATATTTCAGTGTTCTGCTGATTGATTGTTTCGGTAAGGGCCACTGTTTCCGATGATGAAGCGGTTACTGAAACGGAGCTTTGACTAAACCATGTCGTTGGATTCCACCAAGCGGCGAAAGCGATTGACGGAATGAATGCTAGGCCTATGGGTGCGATAAAATATTTTTTCATTTGATTTTTTATTATTAAATTTCAACCGACGTTATCCTTATATTAAATACTACGCTTCAAAAAATAAACCTCTACGTCGGCAAGGTCTTGTTTTTTGAAAGCCAATTTTCCATACGATTTTCAAATGTCATAAGCTCCCACTGGGCTAAACTCGCGTTCTCATTTTTCGCTTTCTTCTTGCAAATATCCATGGCCTTTATGTACTCTTTTTCTGTAAATTCACCTTTTGTCCATTTTGGGCCTTCCCAAGCAATTTTATTTAGAATAATTGAATCTATCACGCAGTGCAGAGGTTCATCTTTTTTGAAATTAAACACCCATAGGTATTTAAGATAGAGATTGAGAAGTTTTTGTACTCTGCCGAAAGTGATTTTGTTGTTATTCAAAATGTCGATATATACCGATTTGTTTATTTTTTGTTGAAAGTCATTGAGGAGTTCAATATACTCTTCGTCCGTATTAGGAATTTTTTCTGAAAATTTTTCAAGCTGTTCCGATAAATAATCTCTAAATTTCATCCGCTTATTTGGGTCGGCGTTCAGTTTGTAAGTGGAGTAGCCTCTTATTAACGCCGCTTGGAAAACCAAAGAAGAGATTTCTTTTTTGGCGAATTCTATTTTTTTGAATTCTATTGATTGCATACAAAAAGCCCACCACAGGTAGAGGCCTAAGCCTCTCATATCAGTTTCCCAATATGGCGAGTTAAGCGACCCTATGATGGGTTTTTTATGCTTAACTCGACTTTCTTCACCATGCCATTGGATTACTCAAATGGTTTAGGCTACTTCTAACATATTCAGTTGTGGCCTAATCATACAATAAACGCCAATATCTGCAATGGTGATTAAATCAGAGCAAGCGCAGGACAAAGTTCTTTTTGTGAGGTAGTATATTTCTATGCGGACACAGGTTTACAGCTGTTAGAGCCGAGTTTTAAGCGAAAGAGCCACCTATAAAGATATGAAAAAGTTATCAAATAAACCCATTTCGGATCCGTCGCACGACACGGAGAAAAAAGATAACAAAATTGAAGCGGTGGTTTTAATTGCCTACGTACGTGAGACATATGGGGAACCAAGGCTTGCTCTTTATGTATTAAACTCAATTATCGGTAAACGTATTAAGAAATTTACTAAAGAGAAGTGGGGTATAGCGAAATTTATCGCAGAAAGAACTTCCTATATTTCTGTCGAAGAAGATTATGATGTTGATGTTGAAAAAGGGGATTGGGGTCTTCCAGTAATGATGGGCGCGGCACGACCGATAAATGTTGATATTCTAGATAAAAATAATTTATCATTGCTTAGACAGGAAGTTAAGACTTTTTTTGACAACATATCAAATTTTGTTTCAAGCACTAATAGACCAAGATGGGTTTGCCAAAAATGTGGCAGATTTTTAGGAAAAGAACTTTCGTCTGCTAGCGAAGTGAAAAAATTATTGAGGGATTTTAGTATGGGAAAATATCACAAGTGTCGTTCATGTCCAACAAATAATTACTTCACTTTCAATTCTGACGGTATCGTTTTCCACAGTAAACCGATTGACTAATACGGTATTTCGTGTATAGTAGCACCAGCTCATTAACGTCTGAAATATCTGAAGGCACGGGATGTGTCCGTAGGAAATTGTATCTGTTTTGCAGGTAACTCACAGAGGTGGGCTGTAGAAGCCAGAACAATGAATAGCAGTCTTGACGACTGGTGTTTATTGTTTTGGCTTTTTTCGTTCCAAAAAACGAATTATCAAAAATAAACTACGGACTTTTCTGAGCTTTAACAGCTTTAGAAAACTACAATTACAAAAGAAGAAAATAACAAGCCCACCCAAGATGCGGCTCGTCAGTTTGCATCTCTGATAGTGGCACTCATTCAGGAAATTAGCTTCAGCGAAAAAATAGAAAAATCGGACGTTAGAAATTAAAAAATCCCATGAATCCAACAAACATTGAAAGTAAAATAGAACAGCCTCAAAAATCAAAAATTATAAGTTCTCCACAATTATCGAATCAAATGCCAGCCATAAAAGAAAGCGACATCGGTTGGCTTGAACACATGGACATTGACGTCATGCACTTCAGCTTTCTCTCGGGCGTCGGAAGCCATTTCGGACTTAAAACCCTCGACGTCGCGATTATTTGTTGCATTTGGATTTTTTCCAAACGTAAAGGGTTCTGTTACTTGAGTAAGGAGAGAATGGCCGTCTTAGTCTGCACGAATCCAGTGAGCCTCTATCAGCATCTTGGAAGTCTTAAAAAAAAGCAATATATTGAGCAATCAGAAAAAACAATGGGCAGAGTCACTTTGTTACGCCTATCTCCTGAAGTCCAAGATTACGTAAACCGCACAAAATCGGAAATCGACAAACGAAGAGAACGGAACAAAAAATCGAGCAAAAATAATGGGTACTAAAGAATCCGTGGGAGTAATACTAAAGAATCTTTAGACCATAATGAATCCCATATTGAATTAAATAATAATTATTGTATCAACCCTCAAATGCGGATCCGAATGCGATAAAAATGCTCCCCTAAATGCATGAATTCAATCACGGATCCGTTCCGTCGGTGCGCATAAGTCTGGTTGATTTACCTCTCGACAGTTTATAAAATAAAAACATCAATATTATCTACTGTAAAGAGATGTATCAAAAACCCATAGCCAAAATCAACGAGATAAAAGCCTTGCTCAAAGCAGGTCAAATCTCATTCGATGAGGCCAAGGCGTTAGCGTCTCCGCTCATTAAGGAAATGGAAGCCTCTGCGGAAAAGGTTGCGAAGAAATTTCGCCGACCTGCTCCAAAGTTCAGCTTCACTGCTTTAATGAGATGAAAAAATCTATCAAAAAGTACGAAGTCTCATTAACAGAAATTAAGCACGGACATGTCGTCGTCGAAGCTAAAAGCTACGACGAGGCTACCCGAATAGCATTACAAAATTACCACCAAGGCGAAGTAACTATGGGCGATACGCCCGACATTGAAACGAAAGCGGTCAAAGAAATACCGCCCATAGGATTTTTGCCTCACTAAAAAATATATAAAATTATGAAAAAGAAGCAAGTAAATGAAAAACCATTAGAAGACATAAAATACGCCGCCAGTTATATCAGAGTGTCGACCCAAGACCAGCTCAACGGGCTTTCAATTGAGGTTCAAGAAAAACTGTGCCAACGAAGAGCCGAAGAAGCAGGGTACAAAGTATCTGAAGTCCTTGACGACGGAGGTATTAGCGGACACAACGACAATCGCCCAGGATTGCACCGCTTGAAAGAATTGATTACGACAAAAAAGATAACGGCTATAGTCGCTCTATCGTCCGAACGCCTTTTCCGCAACACCCGCTCGCATCTCGACTTTATGGAGTGCGTCTTTACTTACGGTGTTCATCTCCTTTACGTCAATGGGGCAACACCTGAAAACAACGCAAGTTCAAGGATGCAGGACACAGTTCTTGCAAGTATGAATCAGTTTTATAGAGATCAAATATCTGACAAAGTGAAAGGTGTCCTCTATGAAAAGGCCAAAATGGGCTATTACCCCTCTCGACCTCCAGCAGGATATATGAATGTTCCAAACCCAGACAAGAATGCAGAACGCATGGCGCAAAAGCTCGTAGTGCCAGACCCAAACACAGCTCCATTCATCAAAGAAATGTTTACGCTCTACGCCACAGGAAATTTCAACGTCTACGACCTTTGCGACATTATGTACGAAAAGGGCTTGCGAAGCAGAAAGGATGGCAAAATATCGCCAAGTAGACTTCACGATATGCTGAGAAGCCGTTTTTACATCGGTGAGCTTGTATGGGGGCCAATCAGCAACATAGAGGGGAAACACGAGCCTATCATTGATGAAGCGGCCTTTAATCAAGTGCAAATGATTTTAACAGCACGCAATCACCACGCCTGTCGGCGGCGGAAATACCAATGGCTTTTAAACGGCTATCTCTACTGCTACAAGCACGACAACCGTTATACGGCCGAATGGCACACAATCGGAAATAGACGCATTGCATATTACCATTGCGCCAACAAAAGCGGTTGCGGCAAGTATTCCGAACAAGTAGACCTAGAAGCTAAAGTTGCCGAAAAATTCAAGGACTTGGAGTTTAGTCCTGCGTTTATTAAAGAGGTGATCGCCGAAGCAAAGGCGACATTCAACGAACAGCGAAAGGGCTACGACAAAAAGAAACAAGGCCTCATCAATCAGCGTACCGCTTTCGACCGACGGCGCAAGGTTATGGAAGACAAACTTTTCGACGGCGTAATCGGCGATGACGACTTCAAAAAGAACCGAGCCGAAGTTATGGCTGAAATACAACGGATTGAGGTGAAGCTATCGGACTTGGAAAAAAGCAGGGAGGTCAGAGTTGATGAAGCGGAGCAGATACTTCGTTTTACGAAGAATATTTACGACGCATATCAAAAGGCATCGCCAGATCTCAAGCGGCACTATTTAGGCTTCTTTTGGTCACGCTTTGAGGTAAGTGATAAGGTTATAATAACGTCTACTCCCTCGCTTCTTTTCGCTGAACTTTTGAAGCTAAAACACGCTATTTTTAGAAGGTCAGAAACGCAAAAACACAAAGGACTGAATAGATCTAACAAAGTTATATTAGGAGGTCTACGGCTCCGCATGTTGAACGAAGTCAGAACCTGCATTTAGACCTAAGATCAGCTTTCTAGGAGGCCTTTCCACAGATCCGAGTACCGCATATTGGTTATCTCTGTTAAAATACTGGTATGAGCAGTAATGCACTACTATCTTTATCAAAGACAAATAAAGTTTCGGAGCAAAATAAATTTGTGGCAGCTCAACCGATGCCAACAATTGATATTGAAAACAGGCGATATATCGGTAGCAAAGCAAAACTTTTAGATTGGATTTTTGATCACATAAAAAAAGAATGCAAAGGAAATAGCTTCGCTGATATTTTTGCCGGTACAGGCGTTGTTTCCGCTAGGGCAGCGAGATCATTCAACAAGATTATCTTGAACGATATTTTGCATTCGAACTTTGCTTCATATCAGGGATTTTTTGCGCAGGAAAAATATGATAGGGAAAAAATATTTAATTTTGTAGCACATTACAATTCTCTAGATGCTAAGGATATCAAGCATACATTTTTTTCAAAAGCATTTGGCGGAAAGTATTTCAATGTACCTGCGGCAAAACTTATAGGATACATTCGCGAAGACTTAAATAAGAGAAAATCAGAATTAAATAACAAAGAGTATCATATTTTGTTAACATCTTTGCTATATTCAGCTGACAAAATTGCGAATACCGTAGGACATTACGAGGCATATTTTAAGAAAAGTATTTCAGATCGTAAATTTATTTTTAGACTAATCGAACCTTTGATCAAAGCGGGTAGAGTTTCTATTCACAGAGAGGACGCCAATGAATTGGCAAAGAGCTTGAAAGCTGACATTGTTTACATTGATCCGCCTTATAATTCAAGACAGTATAGTCGCTTCTACCATGTCCTAGAAACACTCGCTCTTTGGGACAACCCCAAGCTTTTTGGTGTTGCACTTAAGAGGCCAGAGGAGAATATGAGCGAATATTGCAGAAACAATGCGGTCAATGCATTCGCTGATCTAATTGGTAAACTAAATGCTAAGTATATTGTTGTTTCCTACAATAATACCTATAACTCAAAAAGCTCATCGTCGAGAAATAAGATCGAGCTTGAAGATATAAAGAGCATTTTGACCAGTAAGGGTAAGACAAAGATTTTCAAAAAAAGTCACCAATTCTTTAACGCAGGTAAGACAGACTTCAACGATCATCAGGAATGGCTTTTTATCACGGAAGTATTATGAAATCAGACACATCGATTAAAAGATCACCGTTTTTTTATGTCGGTGATAAGTTCAAACTAATAAAAGAGATAAAGCAATATTTTCCAGAGAAAATAGATTCCTTTGCCGAACCTTTTTTGGGTGGAGGGAGTGTTTTTTTAAATGTGGATGCGAAAAAGCATTTTGTTAATGATATTGATATTAATGTTATAAATCTTCACAAGTATTTAGCTAACTCCTCAAAAAAAGAAAAGGAGTTCTTCGGAAAAATTAAGAAAATCGTGCAAAGGTATAATCTCTCCCGATCATTTTTTGAGGACGTAGTCCCTCTTTCTTTGAGAAAAACATGGCTGAAGACATATTATGCCCACTTCAACAGAGACGGCTATAACAAAATGAAGAGTGAGTACAACAAGGTAAAAAAAGATACTCTAATTTTGTATCTGTTGCTCATATACGGTTTCAATAGGATGCTGAGGTTCAATAAGAAAGGCGAATTTAATATTCCTGTTGGAAACGTTGATTTTAATCGGAATGTCGTGAATGCGCTTCATGATTATTTTGAAGCTATGAAAAGCAAAGATGTTGTTTTTTCTAGCAAGGATTTTAAGAAATTTATTTTAGACCTAAAGCTAAATAAAAATGACTTTGTGTATGTTGATCCACCATATTTAATCTCTGCAAGTGAGTACAACAAGCTTTGGAATGAAGATTTAGATCGAGAACTAATGAGTACTTTGGATATGTTGGATAAAAAAGACATAAGATTCGCTCTCTCCAATGTCACGGCATACAATGGTAAAAAGAACGAAAAATTGATATCTTGGATGAGTAAATACAAGGTTCATCCAATAAAGAGTAATTACATCAGCTATCACAACAATAAGAAAAAGCAAATAAACGAAGTCCTGATCACAAATTATTAACATGCCCACCTCACGAAACAACGAATATAAACCATTACTTTTTACGACGACTGTCAGAAATCCAAGTCGCCTAAAAGCGTTGTTGAGTGTACTTCACAAATTTAATAGCCAAGAGTTAACGAATGATCTCTCTGTGAAGATAATGGGTGAGTTAATTAGGTATGGATTATACAGACCAACAAGAGCCGTGTCGTCAGAAATCGAAAAGAAGTGGGGATCAAAAAGAATAACAGATAACTCAACAATCGGTCTTCAGCTCCTTGCAGATGATGAGGTCGCCACGTTGCTCGACAAGAACCCACAAGCTCATAAAGAGGCAGGTTTTGATCGAGGTTGGCCATCACGATTTGCGACAGTGTTCGATTTAGCTAAGGAACTTGGGTTTGTTTTTTATACAGTTGGTGAGAAGATTGAATTTTCCGAGATCGGGTCAAAGCTTGCAAACTCGATTGAAATAAAGATTCAAGAGGATAATATTTTAGTAGAAGATACTCACCCTGAATTTGAGCAGCAAGCTTTTCTGCATGCACTTGCCAAGTATCAAAGAAAAAATCCTTTCGTACGTGTTTTGAACGATAATGCCCCGCTTATACTTTTGCTTGAGGTTATTCAGAAGATAAATGCTGACAACAATTTTAATGCATCTGGTATTTCTAAATTGGAGCTCCCGCTTTTTATTTACTGGAAGAATAATGATTCCGAAGCGCTTTATCAGAGAATAAAGAAGCTTCGTAATGATTTTGGCTATTCACCTACATGGGAAACGATATGTGATATTTGCAGAAACGAAATAATGCAGGGTGAGGACTCCACTAGGAAAGATAAATCAATCATGCTCGAGTATCCCGATGAATATATAAGGAAGATGCGTCTTACCGGACTCATCTCTTTGAGAGGTGGTGGTAGATTCGTTGATATAAATAAAAATGAGCAAGAGAAGGTAGATTATATCCTCAAGGTATATTCAACTTATAATAAATATCCCACCGAGCGAGAATATTTTAATTATGTCTCTACGATCGACGAGAACCTTGTCACTGTCGGCGCCAAGGCTGTAACGATTGAAGAGAAAGATCGTTATCTTGAGAAATGGGTCAATGAATATTCATGGCCCAAAATTCGCGAGGAAATGACGAATCTTGCTGATAAGAAGCTTACCAAAGACGACGTTCTGAAATATCTTTCGAATCCAATAAGATTGGAGTTTCTTACTGCAATAGCAATAAAATCAAAGTTTCCGAATATTAAGGTCATCGCAAACTATCCCGTAGATGACGAGGGTTTGCCTACATCGACAGCAGCCGGAGTCAACGATATGGGCGACATTGAGTGTTACGAAAATCATAATGGTGTTCTCGTTGAGGTGACAATGTCCGAGGGCCGATCGCAGACTATGATGGAAGTGTGGCCGATCACGCGTCATCTTGAGAAATTCAGCAAGAAGACAGAGGACGCCATGTGTTATTTTGTTGCCCCAAGCCTGTACACCGATTCAATAAGGCAAATAGACTATTCAAAACAACAGTACAATATTTCGATTGTACCAAAGACAATAAAAGATTTTTTGAATCACCTAGAAAGTACTCAAACACTCTATGTTTAATCATAAACTCGGATGCTACTTAATTTTATTGACCACATAAACAGGAAGTTCTTGAGCTGGAAGGTATAATAATAAAAAAATGACAAAAGCCGCAGACATGCTCGCAAATATGATGAAAGACCAAAACATCCAACCGCTTACACCGGCAATCATTCCTGTAGTTAAGAGTGCGATTATTCCGACACAACCGCCAAAGAAGAAAAGAGGACGCCCAACAGCAATTACCCCAGACGTTTGTCGGAAAATAGAGGAGGTAGCAGCACTCGGCGGAACTATCGAAGAAATGGCTATATATGGGGATATTCACAGAGATACGCTCTATGCTTACCTCAAACAAAATCCGGAGTTTTCCGACAGAATAGGAGCATTGCGTCAGAGACCCATTCTCAAGGCTCGTATTACTGTAATAAACAGCTTAAGTGAGCCACATCATGCCCAGTGGTATCTTGAACGCAAGGCACGCAAGGAATTTTCGCTGAAAGGAGAGGAGGATCCCACGATAAGGGTATTACAAATAGATATTTAAAAAAGAGCTGAACAAATGCAGGACTATATGATATCCTTAGCGCATGATAAAAACTGAAAGCGCCGGCGGTGTCGTAAAAAACAAGGAAGGAAAAATCCTAGTTGTCAGCCAAAGGGGGACTTCATGGTCTTTGCCCAAAGGTCATATAGAGCCGGGAGAAAATGCTCGAGAGGCTTCAAAAAGAGAAATTGAGGAAGAATCGGGGTTAACGAATATCACTTTCATCAAAGAACTGGGTACCTACTCCAGATTTAAAATAGCGAAGGACGGGGGTGAAGATACTTCTGAAAAAAAGACGTTGCATATCTTTCTGTATGAGACGGATCAAGATAAACTCAAACCAATTGATCCTGATAACCCTGAAGCTCGCTGGGTTGAACCAAATAAGGTTGCCGATTTACTGACACATCCGAAAGACAAAGAGTTTTTTATAAAGATTTTACCGACCATATGAACAAAAAAGTCATAGTCTATGTTCCACTCTCCCACGCTGACAAGGTTCGTGAAGCTATTGCTCAAGTTGGTGGTGGAAGACTTGGTAAATATACCCACTGTTCATTTTCAACGAAAGGAATAGGGCGATTTAGACCCGAAAAAGGTGCGAATCCCCACATCGGTAAAGTAGGGATAATAGAAAGCGTTGAGGAAGAAAGGATCGAGGTAACATGTGTCGCTAACATTATCAATGCCGTCATTGCAGCTATCAAAAAAGTTCATCCATATGAAGAGATTCCAATTGACGTATATAATTTAGAATAATTATGTCAGAAACCATTTTTATGACAAATGAAGAGTTGATAGAAAAATATAAAAGTCTACACCGAGAAAAAACAGGTATGGAATTGTCAGACGAGGAGGCTTTTTCTCAGGCCATGAATCTTGTTGCGTTAGTTAAAGATGTCTATAAACCCATTCCTTCCAATTTTATGAATCTATAAAAAATCTAATCCTTTTTTTTGAAAAGTACGAAACAGCTAAGGTCTTTGAAACCACGCCACTATCCATCCGATTATGAAACCGATAAGTCCGTAGCAAGCTAAGGTAATCCCATACACTGTGCCTGGTTTGTTAAAATCGAAACCTCCTTCGGGTGGCGAATTGTGCCCTGCCCAAGCTAGTCCTGCAATTATCATTATTACAGAAAAGAAAATAATCCATTTGCCAGTTTTTCGAACAGGGGAGCCGTGTACGGTTATGTGCTTCGTTCCTCCAATGCCAAACCAAGCAACGATAACTGCGACGATAATACCCCCTGTGACCGTGATCAATAACTGAGTCATAATAAACTACTCTATTCCTTAATATCAGCAAAGTAAAGTAGGTTACCCGCGTGATAAGTGTTTTCTCAACTCATCAATAAAATAACGCATTTCCTGACCTCCAAAAGCGCTAAATGTCCATAAATGTTAAAATAGCTTTTCTCATGAACGACGAAACGCCCAATGCAATACCACCAGATAAATTTAAGTTTGACGATCCCCGTCAGAATACAATTTTCGATTACCTGAAAAGACTGGTCGGTGAGGGTGCGGCATCTTTCTATAAAGATGCTTGCCGTCACATGGTGACAAAGCCTCCTTTTGAGACTACGACGCATATCATTAGCCATCTTTTGCGCGAAGTCGAAAGCGCCCTTCGAGCCGTACTCGAAGGGATAACTGAGCCAGCCCCTACCGGAGAAGGTAGGCACAAAAAGCAGATACAAATAATCCTGAAAGCCCTTGATATTCCTGAAAATGAACTGGTTGGTAGGGCTTGGTTGGAGTTGCCGGGAGATAACGGTTTCCAAGACACGGCTCACAGAAATAATCTTGATGCCGCGCGTCCAATGGACAACGATTTCAAGACCAGATGGGATAATTTCAATTTGATTCTGCTATCCGTCCTAGGAAAATTCGAGACTCAATATACGAAAGTTTTTGTGACACTCAATGAGCTTGCGAAAAAGACAATGCCCGTGCAAGCAGACGTCAATACTTTAAAATTGCACATCCCAAATAATCGAGCGGCTCACGAACATTTTTTCAAAAAGATAGATTCACCCCTGTGGTTACCATTACTTAATGACGCGGGATTTTTTGCATCACCGCCCGCGCCCGAAAAAGATATAGAGAATAACAGTGTCCGCTACCCAGCTTGGCCGGTGCTTATCTATCTCGGAAAAGTCGCCACGGCATCACCAGATTTGGTGACTCAGATTCTGTCAGGTATTCCAGAAACAGAAAATGGTACTGTGAAAGCTGGGTTGATCGAGATAACGACCCTTTTGCCAAAAGAAAAGAAACTGGAGCTGATTCTGTGTGTAAAAAAATGGATGAATGCTGACAATCAATTCTTCAGCTCAATAAAATCCATCGAACTCATAAAATCATTAGCAACTGATAAGGAGATAGATTCAGCCTTTACGTTGTCACGTGAGCTCCTGGAGTTTATTCCTGATCCTACAGTTCCCAAACCGATCGAGGGAACTGACTGGATACCTTCACGTGAGCCAAGGACAATTATAGATAAATGGCAGTACGCAAGGTTTCTACAAGATGATTTTCCGGCCATTGCACAGCAAGATCCTTTAAAGGCTCTTGGGCTTCTTTGTGACATGCTTACACGGTTCTACGATCTGAGCCATACCGGAAAGGCGGAGGAACCTCTTGAGGATTACTCTTACATCAGCCGACCGTTGATTGAGACATCGGATCATCTCCATCGCGATGATATCGATGATTCTTTGATGGAAGCGATACTGAGCGTATCAATCAATGGGATCAAAGAGGACTCTGCTTTTCTGGAAAAAAGTATCTCCAAACTGAAAAAACAAAAGTGGCCTGTGTTCACTCGCATTATCCTGTACCTCTTGAGCAAGCATCCGATCATAAATCCGGACCTCACGATTAACTATGTATTAACTACTGAGTTTTTGGATAATCAAAACTATGGCCATGAGTACCCCTTACTGCTGAATAATGGCTTCAATTTACTTAGTTCTGAGCAGAAGAAAGTGATATTTGACCTGATTGAAAAAGCAGAGCTGATAAAAGAGCGCATTGAAACGCGACCGGACCCAGTATCTGCGGAAAACGCAGACAAGATAGTGAAGGGCTGGCAACGTGACAAACTATCAATCATCGCAACTCATCTTGAGGGTGATCGAAAGAAGGGTTATGAAACACTGGTCGCTGATATGGGCAAAGCAGAGGATGAAGAAGTTCGACACAAGCGTTCGGGAGTTTTCGTTGGACCTGTAAGTGATGTGGATGCTGAACGGATAAGCAAGATGACTCTTAATGAATTTATTGGGCTTCTGAAAACATGGCAACCA
Source organism: Candidatus Tayloriibacteriota bacterium (assembly GCA_003151615.1). Taxonomy (GTDB): domain Bacteria; phylum Patescibacteriota; class Minisyncoccia; order Phycocordibacterales; family PALSA-1337; genus PALSA-1337. The sequence goes on from PLXZ01000004.1 coordinate 209,255, forward strand.
AAGAAGGGTGATTTCGGTTTCGGTCCCAGCAAGGAAGGACTTGGACGGGAGATCAGTGCCGCAGTCAAAAAAGAACCTGCTCAATTTTCCACTTACGCTATATCTCTCGTCGGTTTTGATCCAACATACGTCCGTAATTATCTTCAGGCATTTTCTGAAATCACACAGAATAATATTCTGTTCGAATGGAAAGCGATAGTCGATCTGGGCGTGTGGATATCAGAGCAACCTCGTGAGATTCCAGGAAGAATAGTTGGCCACGTATTCGACGAGGATGTTGATTGGGGTTGGACGAGGAGAGCTCTGATAACTTTGATTTCAAATGGCCTGAACAATAACTCGATTCCGTATGAGCTACACGAAAAAGTGTGGAAAATTATTGAAATCCTTACCGACGATCCTAATCCGACGTCGGAGCAAGAGCTGACCAGAGAAGGAACACTGACAGAAGATGCCTATGGACTCACGATCAATACCGTCCGTGGTGAGGCAATGACCGCTGTCGTTGAGTACGGATTATGGATCACTCGGTTGATAGATAAGTTGCCTGAAAACAAGAAGCCGACTCTAAAAGGGTTTGCCCTCCTGCCAAAGATCCAGTCCATTCTCGAAAAGCATTTAACAAACGATCCGTCCATAGCTGTCCGCGCCGTATATGGACGCTATTTCCCATGGATTCTATACCTAGGAAACGATTGGACTCTCGCACACGTCAAAGATATTTTCCCGCCTGGTGGATTTAATACCCCTCTGTATGACGCGGCATGGGAAACGTATGTCACCTATGTCTCCGTCTACAATGATGTATTCGAGGTCCTCCGCGATCAATACATGGAAGCGGTAAAAAACATCGGGACAGCAACAAAAAAGAAAAGCCATATAGATAGGGACAATAGTCTTGTTGGGCACCTCATGACCATGTTCTGGAGGGGTAAATTGGCCATCGGGGACATTCTATTTACCACCTTCTGGAAAACAGCGGATGCTGATACGAGAGGTCATGCAATGGATTTCATCGGTCGCAGTCTACACAACATGACAGAGCCACTAGAACCTGAGGAAACTGGACTATTGAAATCTCTTTGGAAATATAGAATCGAGGAAGCGGAAGCGGCGCAAGACAGAACGTCTTATCAAAAAGAGATGGACGCTTTTGGATGGTGGTTCGAAAGTGGAAAGTTTGATGAAGATTGGGCGATCAAAGAGTTTCTGAGGAGTCTCGATATAGCTAAAGGTATGAGATCAGATTACTTCGTCATCGACCGCTTGGTCATTCTGGTTGAGAGCAGACCGCTGGAGGCTCTTCAGATTCTCGAAAAGTTAATCCAGTCCGACAGACCCCAGTGGTTTATATTCGGAAATGAAAGCGATATCAGAACGATATTCACTCGAGCTCTTCATTCTCCCGAGGCAACAGCACAGAAAATGGCAACGGACCTGATCAACAGACTCGTCGCCAAGGGTTATAGTTCTTATAGTGATTTACTGTTACCTCCTCCAATTAGCCAGATTGTTATGGACTAATTCCTACGGATATATCAGTGATCAGTTTATTCTTGAAGTTAGAGAAGCAGTTGAAAAAGTGCGATGCAGTAAGGAAATATAGAGTAAAGTAGGCTTTCGTCTGACTGGCGGGCATGTTATCAATAAAATCAAAATTGCTATAATTCAGCCGTAACCGCATTTGATAAAAAAAGTCGAAAATTGAAACCGTCAGCGACTGTTTAAAGCTTTCCACCCGTTGTCGATTTCTGATTGTCCTTACTTCTGTGATGCCATGGGACAATTTCCAACTAGCAATCTTCTCGTTGGCAACCTTCTTCATTATCAATTTGTAAACTACATCGTCCTCGGTGTTTCCTCTCAAGTTTGCGCCGGAGGTACTCCGAAAATTAAGGATAGACTTATCGAATACTTGATTAAAGAGAGGTTGGCTAAATTGAAGCGATCCGCTTGATAGTAATCCAGTGAAATGTTTTACGCAGTCTACGTGTTTTGCTCTGAGCTGCGATGTCTTGCCTGTCATGAGACAGTCAATGACGCATAGCAGGTGATAGGCAAGGTAATAGGATTTGATAGGCAACCACAAAACGGCTGCGGTCGAGTATTCTTCATCCATTTGTACGATACCACACTCGTCGTCGATTGATTTTTTCGTCAGCTCAATTAAACGTACCTTGTCTCTGATTGCAGGAAGCTCTGTTGGTGTGAGTAGTGCATTTGATGTAGATGAAATTGATACGCCACGTGCAAGTTTTGCGAGGAGGGATATATATTTCAGATGCGTAGAAAAGTCCGGTCTGTTTAAGGGGGAGAATGGAGATTGTGTGAATAGCATATACCCACTTTATTCCTCGTTAAGAAGAAAGTAAAGAAAGAAAGCGAGTAACAATACACTCTTTTGAGTGTATGTGGACTGATTTCAAATAGATGGTATCATGTTGGTTACAATTGAATATTAAAGTAGCCTAAACCCTCGAGTAATCGGTGGCATGGTGAAAAGTCCCGTCGGAGCCAAAGAACCCATCATATGGGGTCGCTCTGACGGGCCGTATCGGGAAACTGATATGAGCAACTTCGGTTGCTACCCATGTGGTGGGCTTTTTGCTACCACTCATGGAATATTTACGCCCTAAAATATTCGCATGAAAATCCTAATTACGTTCGCACTTGGAATCTTTAGCTTTTTCCATCAATCAATAACTCCTACCATTGCCATCTCAACAACCACAGAGACGGCGACAACCTCTGTCTTTTCATCAGAAGCTACCACATCAGTGGCAGATTCTAATACTCAAAATGTAAACATATGCGAGAAAGAATATGGCACGAATAGTTTAAACTCCGGTGGTGCTCCTGCCTGTGAATGCGCGCATGGATACGCCTGGAATAATGAATATACCAAATGCGTGACGCCAACGGTTGCTTGTTCAGAAATTAATGCCAATTGGGATGGTAAAATTACCAACAGTGAAGCTGAGTGCAATAGCTGCATGCCTGGATACGTTCCCAATAGTGCCGGGACAGCTTGCCAAATATCTAACGTATCAAATCCCCCAGAGACTACAACTAATTTAGAACAAGACTGTTTGAATAATGTCATGCAAAACGAGGCGCAAATGCTCCAAAAATCTAACGCAGCACAAAAAACGTCAATACTATCAATAAATGACCAGCTCCAATTAAATAACGAGGCCATGTATGAGGAAAATCAGATTATGGCCATAGGAATCAACGCATGCAAAGCTATGGCCGGGCAACCGACAACACCAATTCAATCTACTCCTGATCAACAGTACAGCGAGACAAACTCCTCTTACCAGCCAACCATTCAAGACACAACAGGTCAAAATAACACTAACATTTATGGGGTGATCTACGCCCTCGACGGATCAACCGTTTCTGGAAATAGTGGAAATTATTCTCGAGTGGGCGACACGATTTATACCCCCGGGGGTGCAACTTACAGTGTTGTTGGTGACACCATATACGGACCGGGTGGGGTGACCTACAGTTTGGTCGGTAACACACTTTATGGTCCCGGCGGTACGACCTACAACCTCACCGGCAATAAGATACAAAGTAGTGACGGTTCATCTGCCTCAAAGGTCGGCGACACCATCTACATCCAGCCGGGCAATTAAACATATGATCATACTTCTAATCGTACTCCTGATAATTATTGGAATCGCTTGGTATATTCATGTGTTTGTGGACAAGTATAACGAACGAGATAGACTATGAAAAACAAGAAAAAAATAATCATATACGGAATCCTACTGGTCATCGCTATCCTAGCCGTCATTGTTCTCAAGTTCTCAGTGCAGGTATATGAGCAAGAACAGATTAATACTGCAACCCCCGGCACAGACGATGATATAGATATGTCATGGCTCTATGGCACAGCCACCTCGACCATCCCCGGCATGGATGATAGCGACAGTTATGTACTGCTCCAAAGTGACAGCGCCGTCCCTACCTACAAGGATTTCTTAAATAATGATCTTCAAAAAGTATGTCCTTTTTACAAGCCAGATGGTATTACCTATCGAGACTGTCTTGGTAATCTCTTGGCAGATAGAGAAAAAGCAGTGGAGCAAATGTATAGCGACCTTGTACGTGATACGCAAATTGTTAGCAATGAAGCTATGGCGGAGGGACCGATAGGTGGAGGTCTTGTCGCTCGAACAAACGAATACTTTCTCACAAATCTAGCCATGCTCGAAAAAACATGGAAACCGTACCGGGATGCACTCTGTAGTGCTGAACTTTCTGATACCTACAGTGGTAGTAATCAGTACGGCTATTTAACAACCTGCCAAATCTACGAGACTACTGCATACGAAACACGACTTATTGGATTTCGATATGAATATGTTGGTCAAGCTGTAGAGTGGCGCATACAGCAAAATGTTACTCCTAAACTTGAAACGTTTAAAGAGTTGATGAGCAGGGAATCTAATCTATAGAAAGCTGTGGGGCTTTGTGTCGATATGGGTGAAAACATTAAACTGTAGCAGCTTAACTTGAAAAAGAAATATTCTCGGAGCATACTTGTCGTAACATGAGTGAAAAGAGTGATTCTACAAAAAATACAAGAGTCGTTTCTAAAATATATCAAGAAAACCTAGGACTCATGATAGCAGTGAGTGACTGGCTTTTTAGACATCACAGAAAAATAGTGACTGATTTCGATGAGAAATATAAGCTTTTTAATTCTGCTGAAATCCAAAAAGAAAAACCGTTCAAATGGACTCTCGATGAAGATCTGATGTTAGATTCAGGATTTTTAGACAAATATGATGAGGGTACACGATGGAACATGAATTATATAAGAGAAAGAATGGCTAAAGATTTCAAAGATAGCATTCTCTCTAAAATAAAACTACCTCTCCATTTTCATTCACATCTTTGGAATCTAATAGCTTACGGAGATGTAGGTGCACCAGGAGTTAATTTCTCTATTACTTTCCAGCAAATAGATCCAAAGTCCGATATCCGAAAGGCCACAGTTGGTGGTATGCAGTACGCCAGTCTTAATGTCTACAAGCCTCTTTCTACAGCAGAAAAGGTATTAGCCGATAAATTACTAAATGGACTCAACTCTATCGCACTTCATAAATCGGTAAGTGAAAAAAACAATTTTAATAATGTCGTCCTGACCCTCAAGATATTAGACGATACGATAAATCAGGGCCGATCAAAAAGAACGAAGAAATACACTGGCTACTTAGCAGCTCTTGCTAAGGCTGTTGATAGAGGCGATCACCCTATTAAGGCACTTAGAAAATTGGAAAAACAACACCCAGATGATGTTGTCATCGAGAAAGGGACACAGATTACGAGTGACAAGATTTCCAAAAAATTGAGAGTTAGTAGTGGTGAAAATGTAAGGACTATTATCAAAAGACATAAGAAAAAAATGAACTCATATTTCGAGAAATTGTTGTGACAATTTTCTAGTATAAAACTGTCACGGTAAAAATAAATGTGATGATATCTTGCTGCTAGAGCCTTTATTGGCTCAGAGTGGCGCTACTAAAACACTAGCCCCTGGCATCACTCCCAGGGGCTTTTGTTATGCATTTAAAAGAGAAAGCAACCCAAAAACTAATGGAAATCATCAGCAAAGATTATGGTGTTTCCCTTACTCATCAGGAAGCTGAAGAGTTTGGCCTTTCTTTAATACGCATTACAAAAATTGGACAGAATGTTTTTAATCGCAAAGAGCAAATACCAGCAGACTAGATCTGCCTCTTCAAGCCCTGGGCGAACCTATGTGGGGCTTGTAAAAATAAAACAGACATAGGACTTGATGGATTCCGTGATCTCGCGGTACAGAGATGGCTTATACGTTCAACGGAAAACCAGCAAGACCTCTGATTACGTTTCGCTAAAAGCATCTGATCGTAATCATGTTCGCTCTCGGTGGAACCATAGCCGAGTAGACAGCGGATGCGAAGTGCTCTCCGGGCTAAAGCGGATAAAAGAGCATAGCGATATCTCCTTTGTTGGGGGTAGGGGGGCTTTTGGACACTCTGGGCTTTCCGTTCAACAGATTAATCATTAAACTCGGTTTTATTCAAATGAAAAAATCTTTACCAGAAAATAAGATCGGACAATATACACCCGAGGATGCTCGCAAGCTCGTCGAGTTTATCTTTCTTGAGAATAGTGATCCGCAGAACATTTACAGTGAGCTTGCTGAAAAAGTAATGCCAAAGTTTATGAAAGGAACCGATGAGGAGAAAGAGTGGGCGAGACGTCAACTTCTTGGAAGATCCAGTGAAGCTGTTATGACTGTTGGTCTTATAAATCACTATCAGATCATTTATACAGCAGAGAAACAGTATGCATCGTTAATTCTGGAGATAACACGAAAAATCGAAAAGGAACATGAATGCACAACAGCAGTCGAGAAGATTTTGGCTGAGCAAATAGCTATGGCTCACATAAAAATCATTGATTATTCTCGGAGATTTGAAGAATGGTGTAGTAGTCCTCAATCAAGTAAGGTAGAGATAACAAAATTTCTAGAGATGCTCGGCCGGCAAATAGACAAAGCAAATCGGCAATTGCATACAGCCATAATCGTATTGAGACAGATCAAGCAGCCGGCGCTATCTGTGAATATCAATACAAAGAATATCTTTACTGCACAAAACCAACAAATCAATGATAACTCGCAAAAAACATGAAATCATATAATCCGAATGATTCAGGAAAAAAGTTTCTGGTTGATGAATGTCAAAAAATAAGTATAACAACCTATATTCGACAAGCTAAAGCAAAGCTCAAGAATGCACTACTCATGAGCACACTTGAGATGGATAGCAAGGCCATAGAATTGACCCCCTCAAAGACCTCATTCCATGGCGAAAGATATTGGTTCAAATGCCCTAAATGCAGTAAGCGCGCCGGCACATTATTCGTACATCCACTGAATCATGAAATTGGATGTAGAAAATGCCTTAACCTTGAGTACAGAAGCAGAAGATATAAAGGCATGATTGAGGAGTCATTTTAAGCCCGTAGACTTATCTTGTATTAGCGGTATTGTATGTGTTAAGACAACTAACAAAAATAAAATGAAAAACGAAGCGCAAATAATAAATTACGATGTGTATCTCCGTAAATCGAGTGAGGCGGAAGATAAACAGATTCAGTCCATCGATGACCAGAGGCGAGAACTGAATGAATATGCAAATAAGAATAATCTTCACATAGTAGGTGAGTTTGAGGAATCGCAGAGTGCACATCATCCAGGGCGGCCGATTTTTAACAAAGTCATGAAAAGGATCGAGAAGGGAATATCGACTGGATTACTAGTTTGGCACGCCAACAGAACCTCGAGAAATCCAGTTGATAGTGGAACAATAATAAACCTTATCGATGAAAAGAAACTGATACATGTTAGGACGCCGTCACATATTTACGGTAATACTTCCACGGAGAAAATGATGCTTGCACTTGAGTGTATGATGGCTAAAAAAGATTCGGACGATAAAAGCGAAGCGGTAAAGAGAGGTCTACGCGGCAGATATAGAAAGGGACTTCCAAATGGCGTGGCACCTATCGGATTCCTAAATGATATGTCAGTTGAAAAAGGTAATCGGGGATGGCTTGTGGACGCCGAAAAGCTCCCTCTTATTGGCCAACTTCTTCAGCTCTGTCTTACCGGAAGATATTCAACCAGAGATCTCCTAAATATCGCAAATGAGGATATGGGACTCCGCACCCAACTCCGCAAAAAACAGGGAGGTAAAAAACTTGTGCTCTCATATCTGACAGATGTCATCCTTAAGGGAGAGGTATACGCCGGATTTTTCTACACCGCTGATGGTGAGAGACATGATTTGGCTGAAAGCATCCCAAGACTAATTACAGAAGAACAACACTGGCAAATTAGAAAGATATTAGGTGATAGAAACAGGCCTCGAGCGTCAAAAAATAAAATGACCTTCGCGTATACGGGACCGACAAAGTGTGGAGGGTGCGAGGGATCAATCACTGCTGAACACAAGTACCAGCTTATTTGCGCCTGTAAATTAAAGTTTGTTTATCTTAATAAGACACATTGTCCGGGGTGCGGAGTTTCAATAAAAAACATAGAAAAGCCCACCTATCTTCATTACATTTATTACCACTGCACTAGGAAGAAAGATTTACTTTGCCGTGAGGGTAGTGTGCAGGAATTATACATAGATAATCATCTAGCAACATACTTCAAAGAAAATTTCAAAATCTCGAAAGCGCTCCATGAATGGTGTATCGAAAATATCGAAGCCCTTGATGCTGGCGATGCTAAAAACGGATCCGAAAAGAAAATATCTTTGGAAGCGACCATCGCTAAAAAGCAAAATGAATACAAAGAGCTTGTTCTCATGAAGACCCGCGGACTTATCAGTGATAGCGATTTTGTAGAGCTTAAGACGAGCCAAAAAGCCGAAATTGAGGCCTTACAGCGGACTTTGAGCAATACGCCAAATAAGGACCAAACATCAAGCGTTAAAGCGCGTAGAGCCTTTACGCTCGCATTAGGAATTGAAGAAGTATTCAAGAACGGAACACCTCAAGAGAAAAAAGAGGTGTTATCAGAGATTGGTTCGAACCTAACTTTAAAAGACAAAAAGCTCAATGTTTACAACACAGGAATCTATGAACGGATCATAAACGGACTACTTAGGGCGAAAGCAGAAAATCCTCGGTTCGAACCTGAATATATCTTAGATACATCAAGTCAGAATAAAGATTTTATGCTCGCACGACCAACTCTGCTCCGGGAGTAGGGATCGAACCTACGACCAATCGCTTACATCGCTCCTCTTGTTGCCAAAAGGGATGGACTATATCATTTCCATACATTGTCAATCTGATTTGACGAATGATTAGGGACGAGGGGCTTCGCGGGCTGTTTTGAAATTTTTGTATTTCATAACGCCAGCTACTCTTTAAAAAGATAGTCTCTACACCTTCCCATTTTTTGAATGGGCTCGGCTCGGGATTGCCCGCAGTTTTGTGCTGCGGGTTTCCCCGATTTCTCCTCGTTATTCGACCAGGCTTTTACCTGGAAGCTGCAAGTTGTTTACAGGCGACTGCTCTACCGCTGAGCTATCCCGGAATGTTTTTGCTGATGCTTGTGGAAAGAACGGGCGTCGAAAGATATTCGACAAAAAACGACTGCGGTCTATAGTACCCAAATTTACCCTAAAAATCAAACTTGACCCCGCCGCAAGCCTGGCGCATCCTGAAATTTTTATATATAATGTCTGTATATAATTTCATATGAACATACAAATAAAAACAAAAGGGGGGATGACGGTGACTGACGCGATCAACGATTATGTGAACAAGCGCTGCGAGAGCCTGCAGAAATTCACGGCGAATGATCCGACTGTTTTCGTGGTTGTCGAAATCGGCCGCACAACCGAACATCACAAGCACGGCGACATATTTCGGGCTGAAATCCATATTACCGGAAAAAATGTCGGTAAAAACGGGGACGTCTATGTCAGCGCCGAGCGCGAGGATTTGTACGCGGCCATTGACGCGGTTCGCGACGAGGCGTTGCGCGAGCTTGCATCGGCAAAGTCAAAACGCACGACTCTCGTGCGCCGCGGCGGGGCGAAGGTTAAAAACATGATCAAGGGTTTTTTTAATTAGATTAAGAACTTTAAAAACAAGAACATGAAACAGGGGACAATCAACACATTTATACATCAAAAAGTAAATGCGTATTTGTGTTTCGCGCTGTTGGGGCTCATGACTTTTTGGACGGTGCTTTTTTATGCGACGCACAAGGCGACGGTTTTTGCCGATAACTATAATCAGAGCGCAAACAGTTTGGATTCCGGGTATTAATTTTTGCTAGTTTATTGCCGAGTGGCCGGCAAATAAGGTTTCGCGTCCGTTTCGCCTTTTCCTTCGGGAATGACTTTTTCTATGATCAGTTTGCCGCTCTCCCAGCGGGCTTCGGTTATTTTAACCCGGATTTTCGCGCCGTTTTTCTCGGCAAAAAAATATGCCGTCGGCCATTCCCGGTAGGCCTGAATTTTTCGAAAATTGAGATAAGGATCGTCGGCGAAATTTACCAGTCCGTCGTTTTTTAAAATTTTTTTGGTCAGGGTCGCCGCGGCATGGTCCTGCGGTTTTTCGACTATCCGGCCATCTATCCAACCGGGCAGAGTTTCAGCAAGAAGTTTTCCGCCTTCGCGTGCAATGGTCTCTTCGAATACTCCGTACGCCGGCCATTCGTCGACGGTTATTTCCTTTTGCACCACAATCGGGCCGTGGTCCATCAGTTCATCGATGCGCATGATGGTGACGCCGGTTTTTTTTGCGTCGTCAAGCATGGCCGACTGAAGAGGGGATGCGCCTCGATAGAGGGGAAGAAGGGACGGATGAACGTTGAGGGTTTTGTGTTTCGGAATATCCAAAATTGCCTGCGGAATTATTTTTCCGTATGCCGCGACGACAAAAGTTTCGATGTTTCCGCCGGCGTTTTTTGTCGCACACGTTTCCTTCAATTTTTCCGCAAAATCCGCATCGAGCTTTGCCGGATCAAGTACTGGAATGCCGCGTTTCATTCCCCAGGCTTTAACCGGCGTCGGAGTCAATACCAGCCCGCGACCGACTGGTTTGTCGGGAGTGGTGACTATGAGCGACGGCGGCATGCCGGCTTTTTCAAGCTCGTCGAGAACATAGATTGAAAATTGCGCGCTGCCGAAAAAAGCATAATTCATTTTATTTTTCATGCGATTTTTCATTTTGATTCTCGTCTTCCGGCGGCATATCACGGACGTCATGGGCCTTGTCAATGAAGAGAATGCCGTCGAGATGGTCGGTTTCGTGCTGGAAAACCTGGGCGAGCAGGCCGCTTGCTCCGCGCAGGACGCGCTTGCCGTTTTCGTCATAGCCGCGAATGGTTGTTTTTTGCGATCGTTTTACCTTTCCGTAAAGCCATCGCACGGACAGGCAACCCTCTTCGACATCGTGTTTTTCGCGCGACAATTTTGTGATTTCAGGATTGATGAATACGATGTCGCCTCCGGCGTATTTTTCATCCGCAGCGGAAAGCACCGCGCCCGACACTGCAAAAATACGCAACGGTTGGCCAATCTGGGGAGCCGCGATGGCCACGCCGTCGCTCTGTCCAGCCAATGCGCTTTTCATGTCCGCGATAATTTTTTTTATTTTCGGCGAAGCGATGTCGGCCACCGGCACGGTCTGGGCAAGCTCGCGCAGAACAGGGTCGCCGTTCTGGACGATAAGGACTTCGGGGGGTTTTGCTTCTTTTTTTGCAGGCATGATCACACTATATTATAGAAGAGTGTCCGGATCAATGTTGACTGTGACCGACGGAGGCAATGCGCGCAATGCGGCGGACAATTGCGCGTCGGGCCAATTCGGACGGGAAACAGTCGCGGAAACGCGGGGAATCCGGATCAGTCCGTGAAGGACGAAATTGCCGCGGACGGTATGGGTGAAAGCCGGAAAAATGTCCACGGCGTAGGGCGCGCCGGTGTGCGAGGTCGAGATTTCCTCGAGCGTCTTTTTGATTGAAGTCATTTCCGCGACAATTTCGTCCTTTTTTCCTTCAAGCGTCAGCTTGATGAGCGTGCTGAACGGCGGATAGCTGAACGTCTTGCGTTCGGCCAGCGCCGCGCGGAAAAATTCGTTCAGGTTGCCTTTCATCGCATAGTCGAAAATTGCTTCGTCGCCTTTGCGGGTCTGGATTATGACTTCACTGCGGGCCAGGGCGCGGACGGACAAAAGGACATGCAGAATTTTTTCATGGATGCGAAAATCGGGAATGGAAAGAAGGGAATCGAGCGACACAATGACGGCATTCTCCACTTTTTCATGAAGATACGACAGCATCATTTCGGTGCCGAGAAGTATCGCGCTGGGCTGCGCGCGAAACGCGGCCACGACGGCGTGCGCCTGTTTGTCGTTCGGCGTCGAGTCGGAGTCGATCTGAAACAGCTTCATATCGGGAAATTTGTCGCGGATTTTTTCGGCGACAAGGTCGATGCCGATGCCCACGGTCGCCAGTTTCCAGCTGCCGCAGTTTTTGCACGTTTCCTCGCTCGGCCGACGAGCGCCGCAGCGGTGACAGAGGAAGAAACTGCGGGCTTCGGTTGCGGGCGTGCCAGTTTTCCCGGCTTTTCCTGCAGCCGCCGCTTTGGCCGGAGCGCGGTGTAATACGACCGGTTTCGAACATTCGTTGCAGGTCACGATGGTTTGGCAGTCGGTGCACACGACCGAAGGCGAAACTCCGCGGCGCAAGGCGAACATGATCATGTGTTCATTATTTGCTTTGTTCTTTTTGATGAGCTCTTCCGCCGCCCCGGAAAATATTTTAAATTGGCCGCCGTTGGTTCCACCCGCGTTTCCGCTCGTTTTCCCCATTTCTTTTTTATGCGTGCGCATGTCGACGAGAGTGTCGCGCGACGTGGCGAGCGTGCGGAATTTGAAGGGCGCGCCGGCAATGATTTCGTCTTCCGACTGGCGCCAGAGCGTTTCGACTGACAAAAACATGTCGCCAAAAAACAGCGGGATGTTGCGTTCTTTTGCGTAGGTTTCAGCGACGCGCCGGATGTCAGCAAACGGACGGCGGAGTTGCTTCCAGCCGCGGCTGTTTTCCTTTTCGACAATGATGACGCCGATGTCCCTGCGCGGAATTGAAAGAAACGATCCGGTGGCCACCACAACGACGGGATGTTCCTCTTCCACGATTTTATTCCAGCTGTCGACGAGTCTTTTTTTGGAAAGGCCGGAATGGAGAATGTGCGCGTAGCCCTCGATGCCTTTTTCGATCAGTTCATAGGCGTGTTCAGCTTCCTCGGCGCTCGGCACCAGAAACAGGACTGATGATTTTCGGGCGAATTCCTGGCGGATCAGTCCGCGATAGCTGCCGTATCGTTCCTCGTCGTCGCCCTGAATGGCATGAACCTCGAAAAAGTTTTTCCGGTTTTTTGTCGCATCTTTTTCCTTGGCGGGCATGTCCGGCAAGACCAGTGTCGAAGTGGGCTCGGTCTTCAATTCCGACGATTTCGCCAGGATAATTTCCGGGACAAGCGCCGCGAGGGTGCTGCCGACGGTCGCGGCATAATATTCGGCGGTCTGCCGCGCGGTCGCCATGAATTCCTTCGTGAAAAACGGCCGGGCTTTTTTCGCTGATTCCGCCGGAATTTTTTTAAGCGAAAACGAAGCCTGCCTGAGGTCGCTTTTCAATTCTACCGCTTCGCGAACGGCAACAACCACGCCCTGAATGATTTTTTTGCGAACCGGCACGTCGATGACCGCGCCCAGCGCTATCGGCGCAGGACAAAAATACGAGAGCGTTTCGGCTCCGGTTCCTCGCGCGATAGGGATGACTTCGATGATATACATATATATGTGTGAATGCGCCCTGCTTCAAGCCGTCGCGCCGTTACATATACATTACAGGAAATGGAGGGTTTTACAAATGGTATAATAATTTCCGATGCCATCGATTGAATCAGTGCCGGAAAGTCAGATCAAGCACGTTGAGAAGGTGCCCGATTTTGACGCGCTTCAAACCGAAAAGGAAAAATTGTTTCGTGAGGCCGAAGAGGAGTCGATGCAATTTTCTGAAGATGAAAAAATGGACGCTGTTTCCACGGTTTCTAATTATTCCGTAAAAGATGGATTTGAGCTTGCCCGAAGGCTTGGTTTGGATGGCAATCGTACGTTCCATGCCATGACCTATGGAACCGTGGTCTATAAAAATAAGCCATTTTTTACGGCTTTCGATAATTATCTTGCCGCAAACGAAGGATATGCCGATAACAGCAATCATGAGAAATCTGTCATGAGTGATGGGGTTGGGAGAATTCAGCGTGGGCTCGACAGCCAACTCGATGACGTCAAATTGTATATTGATCATTCAAAGAGACAGACTGGTTCACTCGGACCGAAAATCGATGAATATTACTCACATTTCATCCGCAATCGTCGCGTAAAAAGTCCCGAATTGCCGAACGACGGTCGCACACAAATCGAACGGGTCGCCGAAGAGCATCTTCTGAGCGCGCAGGCGATACTCGAAGAAAGTTACTACACTGGGCCGGTGAGGGAATTTTTAGGTCTCGATGAAAAAGTTCTTGGTTGGGAAGAAAATGGAATACATGAAGGATATGGAGATAAAGGCGCGCAATTCAAACGAGATCTTCAGGTTGATGATTTATGGAAATTGAGAGGAAATGTCATAGACAGACAATCGCTGGATGCCCTTTTCGAAACTAAAATAATGGGTGGATTGGACAAGAACGACCCGCGGCTTGAAAGTGTTTTAAAAAATGCCCGATACGCTCCTTCAAAAGTGGTCTTTGAAGAGCGCAAGCGTGGTGCCGAAAAGGGCTTGATAAAGCAAATTGAAGATTCCATGGTTGCACGCGGATTTAAAAAGGATGATTTTGAAATTACCTTGAATCAAGAAAAAGGGGAATATGAAGTGGTGAAGAAGGAAAAAGAGCAAGAGGAGGAAACAATAGAAGAAGTAGAGAACAAAGAAAATATGAAGCTGGTAAAAGAAATACCACGCGATATTAGTCTCAGTAAAGTAGATGCGAATTATCAAACTTACAGGACAATGGAAGACGAGGAAGATCCTCGATTCAATCAATTTCGTATAGATCAAGGTTCTTTTGGAGATTCCGGAGTGATCATGATTGATGGCGAACTGCATACACTATATAAGAGCCATTACCTGTCTTCATTTTTCGTACGACCCGATGGGTCAAAATCCCGTATGTATTATCATGCTCATTCACCCCGCGAGGTTAATGGTAAGCTCGGATTTGATTTTGCTCCAGATGCAACAATGCAGTCGTATCGAATGATGTTTGATAGTGAAGTTTTCGGAGATAAATATTGGCAACCTCGAGGTTATGATGCCGTCGAACATGAAGGCAAGCTATTTTACGTTGCGGAAGAAAAGGCAAGTGATTCAAGTCATAGTCATGCCTTGTTTAAGGGCGCATCTTGTTTGCGTGATTTTGGTCCGGGAGTGGCGATAGATGATTTTTTTGTTGGTCAGAAGGATATAGCTTGTGTTACTCGATCGTTAAGTGATAATAAGAAGAGAGAGGTTCAATTTATTACTCATAATGAGAAACTCGGACCTTATGACAACATAGAACTTTGTAAAAATTCAAAGGATGAATTGATTTTCTATGCCAAGAAAGGTGACGAACATTTTGTATACGTGGATGGAGTTGATGAGAAGATCGAATACAGTGGAGGTGCTATAAGTCAGATCTTATTGTGTAACGAGGAAATTTATTTACTTTGTAATGATGCTGAGAATGAAGAATTGGGTACTTCTGAATCATACCTTGGTGCAGGCATACATTTGGTAAAAGGGAAAAATTCCATATCTAATTTTATGGAAATTAATGGTGGTATCTTTTATCTAAGATATTTTAAGGGGCGCGGTTTCCATGGGTATCCCGATAAAGTGAAGCAGTTTAGTTGGCAAAAAAACGGCGATGATCGTAGTTCAGATTATTACCTAAAGAAAATAAATCTAACGGGAGTATATAACCAAGCTGTTGGTTTTCATGATACGTTATTTATTACTGACGATAAGAAAATTTTATCTCTCAAATATGGCGAAGAAAAATTTAAAGAAGTAACTTTTGACGGATACGTTAGACTGTCTCAGTCAGGCGGAAAGCTTTTTATACTTGAATCTTTGGAGGATAAGGAGCGTGTTTGGGAATATTCTGAGGCAGGCGAAATTGAATTAAAAGAAAACGAAAAGCGTGATCTCGACCTCGCAAATGCTGTCGCCAAAGAAGACCTTGACACGATAAAAGAGTATTTTGCAAAATATTATCCGGAAGAGGCGGAAAAATCTCCGGCGGAACAGATTAAAGCAGGTTTGAAAGGAATGTTGGAACAGTCGGGCCGTTTTGTATCCGCAGTCAATCAAACGATCAAAGAAATGCCTGAATTGTTCATGGATACGTTTCGAGCGAAGGATGACAAGCCGACGGAGTATCTCATGACCCAAATGTTCAATTATATGTTTCCGGAAACGCGGGCGAACAAGGAAAAAGCCCTGAAACAGGAAAACAAGAACAATCCGAATCGCCCGAATATTTTTGGCGGAAGTAGAAAAGACGCCGCAGTTAATTATGATCCGGGTGTCGACCGCTTGGCTTCGGTTGATGAATCGGGTTATTACGAGATGATTAATGCGAACCGGGAAGTGCTGAAACTGCGCGAGCCATTGCCGGATTCGACTTTTATCGTCAGCGGCATATTCGGCAATCATACTGAAGGCGGCTGGGCTAAAGTCAACGTACCTATTTCACAGGAAATACAGGAACCGGCAAAAGAGACAACGTTTGAATTTGTCGATGAAAAATCAAGCCAGACCATCAATCTCCCGAGAATTGCCGGTTCTAAAATTATCACCGAACGTTTGAAAGGCGTGAATGCCAAGGATGCCGAAGTTCCGGTCAAGGTCATCGAGGAAAACAACCTTGGCGAAGTGCGCGTCGATAAGGGCAAAGATGCAAGACGCCTGGCATATTCGCAGTCGTTCAGTGAGGTGCCAAAAACAATGGCGGAAATTACCGAGAAAGATTATGAAAAATTCAAAAAAGATTTTGAACGGAGTTTTGGCGACGTCATGACAAAGCCGATCGGTGACCTGGGCGACGAGCTTGACGTATTTGTCCGTGGTTTGAGGGATAAAAGCCCCCGCGAACAGGTGATAGCAATTCAGGAATTTTGCTATGAGTATGGATATTATAATGTTGATAAGCAAGTTCGTGACACTGACAGTTTCGAGGAACGCTTGAGCATCATGGAGGGACGCATGGAGGAACTCAAAGAAAAAGATCCGAAACTTGCGCGTAAACTTTATGCCGGTATCTGCACTGACTTTGCCACATTGACGACTGCGCTTTTGCGTAAGGCGGGTTTTGTTTCGGGTATTTCAACCGGCTATGTGCCTGAATCGGGAAGTACTGTTATTAAAAGCGACCGCGCGCATGCCGTTTCATATGTTCTTTGGCCAAATCCCGAAAACAAGGACCGGAAACCCGATATGATTATTGTGGACGGTACACCGTCATCCATGACGCCCAAAATAGTCGAACAGGAAAAAATTGCAAAAGAAGTTCATGGTGAGTCGGGCATCAATGCCGAAAAAGAAATGGCGGAACTGGAACGAATTTTGAAGACTATGGACAGCGAGACGATTAAAAAAATGGAAAATGGCGTCCTAGAAAAAACATTGAATCAAATTCTGTACGGAGTGAAGCAGTCGCATGTTGATGTCATGGAGCGCGTTTTGAATGCTTCGCGATACGCAGGTTTTGATATCATTGAGATGACCAGAGGGAACGTCCAGGACCAAATTGAATTTAGGAAGTTCCTTGAAGAGGAAATCTACAAGGAAAAAGGCGCCACCCATGAAAACAGGGAACGACGCGGCGAGGAGCTCTTTGAACTTATGCTCGACTTCACTAAAAGGTTTGAAAAAGACAAAGACGTGAAAAATAAAGCGGAAGTATTTGATATTTTGGAGAAAGTCTTTGATGTATCGGAGAAATATCTTGATCCTATCGAAGCGAGGAGTGCGGCTGCAATCGTGACTTATTTGAGGGCGAAGAAAATGAGATAATAAAAAGGTCCTACAAATTCCACTCGATTTTACAAATGGCGAGAAGACTTGTCCAAAGTTTTATTTTTGATTATTTATAATAAATGAAATTATAAGGTATAGTGTATGAATCTATGGAAAACATGCCCGAATTTAGAATGGTCGGCACCGATGACAAGGAAGCCAAGGCTGAAGCCAAGAAAGAGTCCGAAGATTATTTGGAGCGTCATGTAAGCTCGCTTTCCCCGGAAGAAAGGCAATTTTTTGAGAAATATGAAATTCCAAAAACGGAAGAGCAGAAATCCCTCATAGATTTTGCCAATGAGGAAACCAACAGATTACGCCAGGAAGGCGGATTGCCGCCCTATGTCGTGCCGACTGAAAATTATCATATTCTCCCCACTGAAAAATATCGTGAAATGAACGGGCATGAAACCTCCGGGATAACAAGCTATATGAGCCAATCAGTCTGTTTCGATGCCGAAAAATTAGGTAAAAACATTCTTATGTTCGGTTCCACGGCTTTCCATGAGACTTTGCACCTCAAGGGACACACCTCGTTTGAAGTTGAAATCGAAGAAGATCCAAAGGAAAAAACGGAACATAGAATGAAATCAAATTATCGTGTGGGAGTTTCCGTAATTTCGTCCCAAAAAAAGATTCGCGATGAAGGGGAACAGCACCGTCATTTCAATGGTCTCAATGAGGCGATCATCGCGACTGAAGAAAAGAAATTACTTCCGAAACTTCTGGAACGTCCCGAAATTAAGAGTCGAGAGGAACTGCCGACATCTATTGAAAGAACGGCTATTCTTGAAAAATTTTGCGAGGCGGAAAAAATCTCCGTGGAGGAAATAATGGATTTTAAAATAGATGAAGAGGAAAAAGTCAGAAGCTATGTCGTTTTCCCTTATCTCCCCCAAAGAAAGGTTCTTTTGTATGTTTGCGCGGAAATCGCAAAGGATTTTCCGGAACAATATGGCGATGCAGAGGCTGTGCGCAAAGAATTTACCAAAGCCCATTTTACCGGCCGGCTTTTGCCGCTGGCCCGTCTTACGGAAAGTGCGTTTGGAAAAGGAAGTTTTCGCATCCTTGGCGATATTGGAATTGATGAAAATAGTGGAATGTTGGGGTTAGAGGCGATGCAAAAGCTGAGAAATAAAAAATCTTAGTCTTTAGCCGTACTGTTCAGTGTCGTCTTTTCATTTTCGTAATGAGTTTACAAATCCCTGAACGTCTCTATTTTCGCGCCAATTTTATTGAGGCGTTCGGCAAGATCTTCGTAGCCGCGGTTGATGTTGTAGACGTTGCGCAAAACGGAAACGCCTTCGGCGGCGAGCATGGCGATCAGGATGATGACGGATGGGCGGAGGGCAGGAGGGCAGACAACTTCGGTCGCCTTTAATTTCGTGGGGCCGGTGACATAAAAACGGTGCGGATCGGCGAGGATGGTTTCGGCGCGGAGTTTGTCCAGTTCCTTGTAATAAATAGCGCGCTCTTCGTAGGTCCAGTCGTGGATAAAGGTCTGACCTTCGGCCTGTGTTCCGATGACGGCGAAAAAAGGAAGATTGTCCATATTAATGCCGGGATATGGTTGCGCGTGAATTTTTTCTTCGAGCGCGACAAGTTTCGACGGTTTTGTGCGGATGTCGACGAGATTTGTTTCCCCATTTTCAGCCTTGTATCGCTTGACGATGGAATATTTGAAGCCCATTTTTTCGAGTTTCAAAAGTTCAAGTTCCAGAAAATCAATCGGACAGCGCTCGACGGTGATTTCCGATTTCGTGACGATGGCTGCGGCGAGGAGTGACATGGCTTCAATAGGATCCTCGGACAGGAAATATTCGACTGGCATGTTTATATCCGCGACGCCGTGGACCGTTAGTCGTGATGTTCCGATACCTTCGATTTTGACGCCGAGCTTTTGTAAGTAAAAACAAACGTCCTGTACCTGATAATTGGCAGATGCGAATTTTATCACCGTTGTTCCGGGTACGCCCGCTGCGGCAATGAGAACCGTTTCGGTGACGGTGTCGCCGGCTTCATAGAGGATGATTTCGTTTGGTCGCGAATCGCCGAAAATTTTCCCGAACGCATTTGCGCGGGAAGTTGATCTCGAGACTTCGTAATATTTCGAAGTCGTTTCAATGCCGATGCCGAGCTTTTCCAGTGCATAGAAGTAAGGCTTTACCGTCCGCGAACCGAGACGGCAACCGCCAGCCTGCGGAAATTTGAATGAATTGAGCTGATGGACAAGTCCGCCGATCATGATGATGCAACTTCGCGTTTTAGCCGCGGATTCATAATTGATTTTGTTGAGAGTGAATTTTGCAGGAGGTTTAATTTCGAGGTCAAAACGGTCCTTGCCCGCGCCGCTTTTGTCGGTGCTTTCTTTCCATGAAATTTTAACGCCGATAGATTCGAGAACTTCGATGAGGCGGTTTACTTCTTCGATTCGCGGCACATTTCGCACGGTCGTCACTCCTTTGTTCAAAAGGGAAGCGCAGAGAATACCGACGGCACCGTTTTTAGAGGTGCGCACCGCGATTCTGCCGGAAAGCTTCCGTCCGCCGGTGATTCTGAAATTGACCGTGCCTCCGCGCGCGATCGAAACAATCTCATGATCGAGGGCCGCGCTGATTTTCGATAGTGTTTCCGTCGACAGGTTCTGCTCGCCCTTTTCGATGCGCGCCACGACCGACTGCGTCGTGCCGATTTTTTTCGCCAACGCCTCCTGGCTCATGCCGCGGTCCTCCCGCAGCCGCGTGATCAGATTGCCGATGTGAGTCAGTGCCTTGTCTGCGGTATGCGCGGTGTCTGTCATGTTCATGTTGGATAATATAGCATATACGCTATATATGTAAAATTTCAAAATTGTGGATAACTGGCGGTGGAATCTCTCAATAGGCGGCATTTTTTATTCTTTCTTTAGAACATTTTGAATGTTTCTCTATCGCCGCTTTGCTATGGTTGGCGGATGAAACGAAAAAGTGAATTAAAACAAATTAACTCTCTGATTGCCTATTATTTTGGCCTTCCGAAAGGCCATCGTATTTCGCATCCAAACATAAAAATGTTTATAGATGATGCCGTTCGCATCTCCCGACGGGCGATCAAGCATATTGTCGAGGAAAGAAGAGACGATACATACACCATTGCCCAAATACAGGGTATGTTTACAAAAATTTTAGAGACAGTTCACAATCCCGATTTTTCAATCTCCAACAACAATAAAAAATATCCCGGCAGTTTTATGACGGTAAAATCATATCAAAAATTAAATAATATGCTCGTGGTCGTTCAAAACAAGAACTCTTCCGGAGTCGCAATCATTACGGTCTTTTTCAGACAATACCGGCATTACAAAAAAATGAAAGCTAAATCTCAATAATCTGTTTCTGGAAGGTCGGCATCCCGTTTCCAGGTATCCTTCATCTATCATCTACCGAAGTAGAAGTCCGCAGTAGTCGCCTTTCTGCTGTCAGAAACAGGTTATTAGTATCTAGCTTTTCAAGCCTCACTGGGTTTAAGTATAAAGGAGAATTTTCGAAAGTCAAGAAATTGTTGAGCATACGCTTTTTATTTGTTACACTTTTGCCATGAATCCGGAATTTCCAAAAGAAAGCATGTTCGGCGATGCGCATACACTTACGATGGGAGGCGTTGAGTATGATGTCTACAAATTAATTGATATTGCCAAACACATGGAAACTGTAGAAATCAAAGTGGCCGATATTAAAAATCAGGTGTTGGAAGAACAATGTTGGACTGACAGCGATGCAAATAAATTTTCCCGAATGGATTGACCACATCAACAAAACAAAAAATGCCGACTATAGTTATCCGATTCTCATGCTCAAAAATGAAGTAATTGACGGAATGCATCGACTCATTAAGGCGATTACGGACAAGGTTGATACTATACTCGCAAAAGTCATGGACGAACTGCCGAAAGAGGTGATTTATATTTCGAAAAAGCAGGGGTGAAAAAACTCTTTAAACATCACCATCGTGCAAATGCGAATGCGAAAATTCGAACCTAGGTTTTAAGCCATATTTTGGAAATCAAAATACACTTTTTCGCATTTGCACGATGGTGATGTATTTTACATGTGGTTTTGTCCAGCTTCTCACGCCCAAGATCCATAAAACATTGTAAAAAGGCCGAATCTGAGTATAATGGCTTTACTTATGAGCATTTTCTCGCCAAAACTCGGCATCGACCTCGGCACCGCGAATACGCTGGTGTTTCTTCCAGGTAAGGGAATTGTGCTCAATGAACCCTCTGTTGTCGCTGTTTCGGAACAGGACAAAAAAGTTCTCGCGGTTGGAAATGAAGCGAAAGCCATGATTGGCCGAACGCCGGATTCAATCATTGCGTACCGTCCAATGAAGGACGGCGTCATCGCGGATTATCGCGTGACCGAGGCCATGCTCCGCTACTTCATCAACAAAGCCCTCGGCAAATGGAATATTTTCAAACCGGAAGTAATGGTGTCGGTTCCGGCCGGAATTACTTCAACGGAACGCCGCGCGGTCATCGAGGCGACAATCAAAGCCGGCGCGAAAAATGCGTACGTCGTGAAGGAACCGATCCTCGCCGCCATCGGCGCGGGCATTCCGATTCAGGAAGCGAAGGGCCACATGGTTGTTGACATCGGCGGAGGCACGACCGACGTCGCTGTTATTTCTCTCGGCGGCATTGTGTCATCGACTTCCGTAAAATGCGCCGGGAATAAAATCGACGCGTCGATTGCCGACTATATAAAGAAAACTTTTAATCTCGCAATCGGAGACAAAACGGCCGAAGACATTAAAATCCAAATTGGTTCGGCTATCCCTCTCGAAGAAGAACTTTCAATGATTGTGAAAGGCCGCGATTTCATTACAGGTCTGCCGCGTTCAACAGAAATAAAAACAAATGAAATTGTGAAAGCCGTCAGTCGTGATCTCCGTGACATGATTAAAGCCATGAAGGACGTGTTGCAGGAAACACCGCCGGAATTGGCTGCGGACATCATCGACCAGGGAATCATCATGACCGGTGGCACGTCAATGCTCCGAAATCTTCCGGAACTCGTTCTCCGTCGCACCGGAGTGAAGGCCGTTTTGGCCGAAGACGCTTTATTCTGCGTGGCGAAGGGAACGGGGATTGCCCTTGAACACCTCGATACCTATAAAAAATCCATAATTACAAAGCGTTAATTTGCATTAGTTATCAACAGACGGTTGAGCGGGATTTTGCACATTTGCTATAATTTCCGCATGAATCCGGCACATAAACACAAGACGATAGTTTACATAATTCTAGGCATTATCATAGTCGTTCTTCTCGGTGCATACATATATACGGTTCTCGAGAACAGCATGTCGAATCAGCAATCCGCGGTTTCGTCTCAGACGGCTGCCCAGATCACGGCCCAGAGGCAAGCCGCGCTGGAACCGTTCACGCCAACGCGCTTTACCGCCGCGGAAATAAAGGCACAGCAGGCAATGCTGATAAAGCATTAATTACGTCAATTATTTTTTTAAATATCATATGAAAAAAAATATCATAAATTCAACAAAGACTCTCGTGCTTGCCGTTATCCTCGCCACCGGAGTCAGCTACCTCTTCGCATGGACTGGACCGACAGCAACACCTCCAGGCAACAACACAGCAGCGCCACTCTCCGTCGCAACTTCTTCACAAACCAAGATGGGCCCGCTTATTCTCAACTACGCAAACCTAGTCACTCCAGGTCTCGAAGTTCTCGGCGGAATTCAAATCGTTGACGGTACGCAGGGCGTGGGCAAAGTGCTCCGTTCCGATGCCAACGGCGTTTCAAGCTGGGTTGCGACGAGTTCACTCGGTATTTCAGGAGGAAGCTCGGGTGTTTCTCAGATAACTGCCGGTACCCGAGTTACCGTTACCCCTTCAGGGGGCACTGGAAATGTGACAGTCAACAGCTCTGCGACAGGAACAATCGGTGGAGGATGCTATGAAACCTCTTCAGACCAAACTATTGATACTAATCCGCCTGCCCGTGGATGGGGAAACGGAACCCCGACTGGCGCAACTACGCAATATGCCGGCTGCAGCTGTTCTGCTGGTTATACTTCGCAGATGGTATATGGTCAGGCCAATAACGGCATCAGCGCCAGTGGAAATTACGCTTTCCTCTGTGTTGCGAATTAAATAAGCAGTTCATAAGACAATTATGGCGACGCAACAGAGCATAAAAAACCACCATGCGTACGCTATTGAAGGCGGCGCGGGAAAGGTTTCAGTACTCAAAAAAAACATCGCGGATATTTTTGGATTTTCAATCTTGCCGTCCAATCCTGATTTTTTTCACGAGAAATTCGAGACTTTGACGATCGAAGACAGCCGCAGAATCCGTGAAATTCATTCAAGCAAGGCTTTTTCGGCAGACAGCCCGAGAATTTTTATAATTGAAATGTATGGAGCGACCCGCGAGGCTCAGAACGCTCTTCTGAAAATAATCGAGGAACCTCAGCCCGGCAATTATTTTTTCTTTGTCGTTCCGTCGGTCAGCATTCTTTTGCCGACGGTGCTTTCGCGATTGCAGATTATGGATGTCGGAGGTTTGCCGGCGGTTGAAAACTTCGCAACTGACGCTACCGAAAATCACGCCACTAATTTTATTCGCATGCCGCTCGCGAAGAAAATCGCCTTTGTTGACGAGCTCGCCGCATCAATCAGCGACGACAAAGTGCCGAAACACGAAGCGGTCGCTTTTCTCAACGGGCTTGAAAAAACACTTTATGATTCGTGGAAAAAAGACCGGACTGCCGGCGTTGTTTCGGCGCGGAAACAATTCGAGACAATCGCCCGCGCCCGGGATTACATCAACGACCGCGCTCCGTCGGTAAAAATGTTGCTGGAATATGTCGCACTTTCTCTTTGATGTCGGAGGATTTTGCTGTATAATGACTGCATGACATACGACTTTTCAAAATTTAAAAAACACGTTTCCGCGGGCGAGGAATGGCTGAAGAAGGAATATTCGAGTTTGCGTACCGGCCAGGCAAACCCGGCCCTCCTGGACTCGGTTAAGGTTGATTCTTACGGCGCTCCCGTCCCCATTTCTCAGATCGGAAGCATTACGACCGAAGGTGCGCGGACTCTCCGCATTACTCCATGGGACGCGTCGCAGATAAAAGAAATAGAGAAGGCAATCATCGTCGCTTCTCTTGGCGTATCTGTTGTAGTGGACGATAAAGGTTTGCGCGTGAATGTGCCTGATTTGACCGCAGAACGCCGCACTCAGATTTTGAAAATTGCGAAGGAAAAATTGGAGGACGCTCGAAAAACCATGCGCGCCCATCGCGACGACGTCATGAAGGATCTCCAGGCGCAGGAAAAAGGAGGCGGACTCGGAAAGGATGATGTTTTTCGCCTGAAGGCCGAAGCGCAGAAAATCATCGACGATTCCAATAAAAAGATGGAGGAGATTTACGCGAAGAAGGAAAAGGAGATTCAAAGCTAATCATTCAGGAGAGCGATAGTCGCAGGAAATTTTTACATGATCATAATCACCGTTGCCATTTTTCTCATAGTTCTCGGTGTGCTTGTTTTTGTGCATGAACTGGGGCATTTTCTGATGGCTCGGGCTTTTGGAACACGTGTGGACGAATTCGCAATTGGTTTCGGCCCGAAAATCTGGAGCAGGCTCGGCACGGAAAAAAACGGCATTCGCATTTTGTATTCATTACGCGCCATTCCATTTGGAGGTTATGTAAAAATCTATGGTGAGAATGGCGAAGACGGCCCTGTGTCCGCCGATTCATTTGTCAATAAAAATCGCTTCAAACAGGTAGTTGTCCTGGCGGCGGGAATTTTCTTTAATTTTATTTTTGCTTGGTTTGTTATCAGTTTCGTCTTTATGATTGGTGCACCCGTCTCGCCGGATAGCTACACACAATATGCATCACGTATTCAGAACCAGCACGTCATTGTCGATGATGTTGTCATCGGTTCACCTGCGGAGAAGGCAGGATTAAAAGCCGAAACAGTCATCACTTCTGTCGGGCCTGTTGGCGGAAATCAGATCGAACATCCTTCGGTTCAACAAATACAAAATACTGTTAACACAGGCGCCGGCAAACCCGTTTTGATAAATGGAATTTCGGTAACCCCAGTGACGGGAATTGTTCCGGGAGCTTCTTCAACCTATGCGATCGGCATTGATATGGAAGATGCCGGAACGCTTCGACTGCCGCCGCTTAATGCAATCTGGGAAGGCGCCAAGTTCACGGTATTTATAATGCAAGAAACGATACAGGGAGTTTGGGGCCTGATCGTCGGATTATTTCATCACGATACAGCGACATTGTCCCAAGTTTCTGGAGTCGTCGGCATTTACGGGTATGTCAGGGATGCCGTGCAAGTCGGTTTTATACATTTGCTCATGCTCGTCGCTGTTATTTCAGTTAATCTGGGTGTGCTGAACCTAGTTCCGTTTCCAGGTCTCGACGGCAGTCGCATTTTGGTTGTCGGTATAGAGGCGGTCATCCGTCGTCCACTCAAAGCCAGTGTTATGAGTGTTATTTATACCGGAGGTTTCTGCGCGCTGATACTTTTGAGTCTATTCATCGCGTACCACGACATTGCGACCAGATTATAGTATACTTTTCGAATACTCATTTTGAATCACATTTGAATAACAGCCATATGCGCCAATCCCAACTTTTCACAAAAACACGCAAAGAAGCCCCAAAAGACGAGGTTTCAAAGAACGCCCAGCTTTTGATTCGTGCCGGATATATTCACAAGGAAATGGCCGGTGTCTATTCGTTTTTACCGCTCGGTTTGCGCGTGATGGAAAAAATCACCGGAATCATTCGCGAAGAAATGAATGTGGTAGGTGGGCAGGAACTTTCATTGACGGCTTTGCAGGATAAATCTCTCTGGGAAAAAACGGATCGATGGGATGATGCAAAGGTAGACAATTGGTTCAAAACAAAATTGAAAAATGGCACGGAAGTCGGACTCGGCATGACTCATGAGGAACCTCTGACTGCCATCATGGCTGAATATGTTTCTTCATACCGAGATTTGCCGATTGCCGCATATCAATTCCAGACAAAATTCCGAAACGAGACGCGTGCGAAAAGCGGTATCATGCGCGGCCGCGAATTCTTGATGAAGGATATGTATACTTTTTCTAAGGATGAAAAGGAACACGCTGCATATTACGCGAAAATCCACGATGCATACATCAAAATATTCAAACGATTGGGAATCGGCGATACGACACATGCAACATTCGCGGCAGGAGGAATCTTCAGCAAATATTCCGAAGAATTTCAGACCGAAAGCGAAGCAGGCGAAGACCTCATTTACGTGGATCCGAAAAGCGGCAAGGCCCTGAATAAAGAAGTTCTCACTGATGAAGTATTGGCTGATCTTGGTCTTTCTCGAGCTGATCTCGTCGAGAAAAAGTCCATCGAAGTTGGAAATATTTTCAATCTCGGCACGAAATTTTCAGAACCTCTTGGCCTGACTTATTTGAATGAAAAGGGCGAGAAACAGCCGGTCATCATGGGATGCTATGGTCTCGGTCCTTCTCGAGCGATGGGGACGATTGTTGAAGTTCTTTCCGACGAAAATGGAATTGTCTGGCCGAAATCCGTCGCACCTTTTGCGATTCATCTTGTCGTGTTGCATGACAAAGAGGGAAAAGACGGAACCGTAGGGAAAGCTGCCGAGGAATTATATTCTGATTTGACAAAACAAGGCTATGAAGTTTTGTTCGACGACCGTGAATTGCGTCCCGGCGAAAAATTTGCTGACAGCGATTTGATCGGTATACCATTGCGCATCGTTGTGTCTGAAAAAAATCTCGCTGAAGGGAAGTTGGAACTGAAACACCGCGCTTCTGGAAAAGTGGAGAAAATTACGGAGGCTGAACTTTCGGCAGTTTTGGCGAAATAGGTTTTCACAATGAAAACACTTCTTATTGATAACGGATCGACCTTATTGACTAAGCTCGAGAAACTTATTCCGGGTGAAAAAATAGTTGCAAGTTTGGAGGATATAAGTTCTTTGTCCGATAACAATTATAATTTAATTGTTCTGTCCGGAGGGGGCAGATATATAGTTACCGGTAATGAGAATATTTTGAGGCCGGAAATGGGTCTGGTCCAATCAACCCAAGTGCCGATTATTGGTATTTGTTATGGATGTGAAGTAATTGTCGATACGTTCGGGGGAACACTTGAAGAAATGCCAAGAAAAGAGAAAGGAATTATTGAGGTGGAAATTATATATCCGGATCCCATTTTTGATGGAAAAAATATAGTGCGGGTGTACGAAAGTCACCAGTGGAGAATCAAATCGCTGCCAAAAGATTTTATAGTCTTGGCAAAATCATCTCACGGTATTGAGGCCATCAGACATTCATTTTTACCCATATACGGTTTTCAGTTTCATCCCGAGAATTTTGTTGATAAGACAGAGGGGAGCGAGGTTTTTCTGAAAATATTTAACTCTATCGCAAAGTAGTATTCCTTTTCTTATTTTTCTGCTATATTCTATGTGCTTAGTTTTGTGTCACTTATAAGTCACTAATTATTTAAATACCATGGAAATGATAATGGATGCGAAGGGTTTGGATAAGCCTTGTGTTTGCGGGTCAGGAAAGGTTGCCGGGGCATGTTGCCGTAAGGACGAGCCTTGTCCATGTGAATCCGGCAAAAAAGCCATTGAATGCTGTTCAAAAATCCTAAAAACAGCCACCAACCCCAAAAAGGCGGACAACGACAAATAGTGAGAATTGATTCATATGAGTGATGTTATTGAAAATTATCACGCAGCAGTTCGATACGTCGAGAGTTTTTCAAATACATCTTTGCGGAAGAATTTCGGCAGCGACAAAAAAGATCCAAGTTTTTTCCTGAACCGAACTCAATATTTTTTAGATTTATTGAATAATCCGGAAAAAGGATTTTCATATATTCATATTACCGGTACTGCGGGAAAGGGGACTGTTTCGCATATGCTCCAGAAAGTTTTAGCGGCTTCCGGCAAAAGGACGGGGCTTTTTACGTCCCCGTATGTCACAACGACGATTGAAAAAATAAGAGTCGATGAACTCTATATTGATCCGCAGGAATTGATAAATCTCGTTGAGTATCTCAGACCGTTTATTTTGAAAGCCCAAGGAGGCCCTTTCGGCGGACCGTCTGCTTTTGAAATATTTTTTGCAGTCGCGTTACTTTATTTTAAAAAACAGAAATGCGAATGGGTTGTGTTGGAAGTCGGTCTCGGAGGTCGATACGATGCAACAAATGTCATTGCCAATCCGATTGTGACTGCTATCACCAATATTGACTATGATCATACCGAAATCCTCGGGAATACCCTTAAGGAAATTGCCACTGACAAAGCCGGAATCATAAAGCCGGGAAGTCGATTTTTTACTTCGGAACAACGCCCGGCTCTGCTGAATATATTCAAAGGCATATGCAAAGAAATGAAGGTTGATTTTTATGCCATCGGGCGTCAAGCCGGTTACTCTTCGTACAATCGGGAATTGGTAACCGCAATTGCAAAATCGGTCGGTATTTCTGAGGAATGTATTGAAAAAGGTATTTCAAACCTAAAATTGCCGTGCCGTTTTGAAATGATGCTGGAAAAGCCAACTGTCATTCTTGATGGTGCGCATAATCGTGCAAAAATCAGAAGCACTGTTTCAAATATTGAAAAACTATCGTTTAAAAAATTATATTTGATTGTAGCAATTGCGGACAGCAAGAAAGATCATCAGGCCATTCTCGAACCCTTATTATCAATGCAGTATCCAATGCATATTGTTTTCACCCAAGTAAAGACGAATGAGCGAAA
This sequence comes from Candidatus Tayloriibacteriota bacterium, assembly GCA_003151615.1. Taxonomy (GTDB): domain Bacteria; phylum Patescibacteriota; class Minisyncoccia; order Phycocordibacterales; family PALSA-1337; genus PALSA-1337. The sequence continues at coordinate 238,750 of PLXZ01000004.1, forward strand.
ATCTGTCGCCGCAAGTTTGCTCATGTCTCTTTCCAAAAAATTCAAGCGGAGAGATGCTGTCCTTGAAGTCGTCGAAGATGCATACGATGCATTGGATTATGTCTTGAATATGGCAACGAAGGATGATCTTGCAGTTGTTACAGGCTCTTTTTTCTTGGCTGGTGAGCTGCGAAAAAAATGGTTTTCTGAAGAATGGGTTTTGAGGCATCGAAAAAGTTTTTATTAAATTAGCTTCCTATGGTTGTTTTTTACGGTGATAGCAAGAATCGAAAAGCATTTCATGTCAAGTACTTTTTTAGCCGTAATGCTGTATTATTGCGGTATTAGGCGCTGTTCAAGGCTGTTTTTACTTGATATTTCGCGTTACGCATATGGCAAAAAAAACCACTCAAAAATACAAAGAGCGATTTTATAATTACTTGTCAAATGACATCGGCATTGACCTGGGTACGGCCAATACCCTGGTGTATTTGCGCGGACACGGCATCGTCGTTAATGAACCGTCGGTCGTGGCGGTCAATCAAAAAACCGGACGCGTCGTCGCGGTTGGTAGCGCGGCGAAAGACATGCTCGGCCGGACCCCCGGACATATCGTCGCGGTGCGACCTCTCGTCGACGGAGTCATTTCCGACTTCGAAGTTACTGAGGAAATGATTTCATATCTGGTGAAGCGCGCCGAAACTCATTCGAAAAAAATGCTCGGCCCCCGTGTGGTCGTCGGCGTTCCGTCCGGCGTGACGAACGTGGAAATCCGTGCGGTGCGCGATGCGACAAAAAATGCCGGCGCGCGCGAGGTTTTCATTGTCGAGGAGCCGATGGCCGGAGCAATCGGCATCCGACTTCCGATTCACGAGCCGGTCGGAAGCATGGTTATCGACATTGGCGGGGGAACGACTGACATTGCGGTCATTTCCCTCGGCGGAATTGTCCGTTCGAAAAATCTGAAAATCGCCGGCGACAAACTCAACAACGACATCATTTCGTATATAAGGAACGAATTTAAAATTTTGATCGGCGAAAAAACGGCTGAACACATTAAAATGGCCATTGGCCAGGTCGTGCCGAAAGAGCCTCTCGAAACAACCGTCCGCGGACGCGATCTTATCACCGGTTTGCCGCGCGAAGTTGTCATTACCGATTCTGATATCCGCGAAGCCATGGCCCAGTCGATTGAAACATTGGTCGATGCGGCAAAAGAAGTTCTCGAAACAACTCCTCCAGAAATCCTCTCCGATGTCATGCACCGCGGAATCTATTTGGTTGGCGGTGGGGCATTGATAAAAGGCCTCGACACTCTCATTTCCGAATCGCTCCGCATTCCGGTTCATATTGCTGATGATCCTTTGACCGCAATTGCCCGCGGCACCGGCATTATCCTCGAAGATCTCGAAAAATATGCCGAGGTTTTGATACAAAACGAAGATGAACTACCAACGCACTAAACCCGCGTCGAAACGCGTCACGAAAATAATCATCGCAGTTGGGGTTTTCCTAATACTCCTGCGCCTCGTAGCTCCACACGTGTTCGCCGCATTTTTCGCGGACGTTTTTTCGCCGCTGTGGAGATTTGAAAATGTAATCGTGCGTTCAGTCGTTCCTCAAAATCAAATTGTATTTTCTTCCGATTCTTCATTCGCTTCGTCAACGGTCGCCGACCTTTTGCAGGAAAATAATGATTTGAAGAATATGCTCGGGCGGTCAACAGCATTGACGCTGCAAAATTCCGTCGTCGCAGCTGTACTCTCCAAGCCTCCTTTCTCGGCCTACGACAGTCTGATTGTGGATGCCGGGTCGAATCAAGGGGCGCAAGTAGGCGACAAGGTGTATGCTCTGGCAAACCCGGTCGTGTATTCGACTTCAGCCGATCTTCCGTCTTCAGCTTCGACGACTGTTGTGACATCGTCCGTCTCCGCGTCGACTTCTCAAAAAAAATCCGCGACAGCGACAGCATCAGTGCCGGCGACTTCAACAGTTCAGTCTGGAACTGCCGCAAATCCGCAAATTGAAATTCCGATAGGGCAGGTGGCGCTGACGTTCGGCGATACTTCAATAGTCACCCTTTTTTCATCGCCCGGACAAAAATATCCCGTCGAAATCGGTTCGTACCATATCGCGGCAACAGCTCTTGCGACTGGTGCAGGTATGTTCGAGGCGATGGTGCCGAATAATTCAAACATAGCTGTCGGCGACCCCGTCATAGTTCCGAGCATTCAAACCGGCGTTTTCGCGTCAGTTGTTTCAGTTGTTTCCGATCCTGCGCGCCCCTATTCTCTCGTCATTTTCCAGAGCCCCGTTAATCCGTTCTCCCTTTATTTTGTCGAGATACAAAAAGCCGCCCTGGCCGTGAATCCGGCCGTTACCAAAACGAAATAGTATGTCGCAGAAAATTGTAAAAAGAATATGCGCGGGAGTCCTGATGGTCCTGCTTGTCGCCTGGGCGCCCTGGTGGATTATCGTCATTGCCGCAGCCGCGTTTCTTTTCGTGTATAATTCATATTACGAGATCATCCTGTGGGGGTTGTGCCTGGACGAATTGTACGGAGCCGCGTACCCTCTGCCGTATTCGCTGTCCGCGACGCTGATAGCCTGCATCGCGCTCGTCGCCGCATATTTCCTGAAGAAGCGTCTCGCGTTTTATAAATAATTCGGAGTGTCCGCATAAGTGTTACCTTACCCTTAAAAACTTTGTCCGCATTTTCAAAAAAATACGCCAAAAAACAAAAGCATAACCGGGAAATAAATCCCGACGAGATTTTCATGGACTCGAAAAATATCTCGGATTTCGACACGGACCAGTTCGAGGGGCGCCTCGAAAAACCGATCTCGACTTTTGCCATGCTCGGCATCGGGATTTTTTTTGCGCTGATTGTCCTGGTGTTCATGTCGAAGCTGACCATGCTTCAGGTTGTTCATGCCGGGGAATACACAACGCTCAGCGAAAACAATACCCTCCGGTCGACGCCGATTTTTGCCGCGCGCGGCGTGATATATGACAGAAATGGGGTGGAGCTGGCGTGGAATGCTCCGTCAATTCCGGCAACGGCCACATCAACCGCATCGAGTTCGTCCGCGGACATAGACGCGTCCGGCGAATCCGTGCCGACCCGCGAATACACTGATTTGCCCGGATTGTCCCATACCCTCGGCTATGTACAGTATCCGTCAAAGGATTCCAGCGGATTTTATTATCAGGAAGATTTCGACGGCGTGGCCGGAGCTGAAAAATATTTCAACTCGATTTTGACCGGACAAAACGGACTGAACCTTATTGAGGTCGATGCCCGCGACCAAGTTCAATCGGAAAGCACGGTCCGTCCGCCGCAGGAGGGGACGAACGTGACTTTGTCCGTCGACTCAAAAGTCCAGAGCGAACTGTATTCAGCCATCGTTGACATCGCCGGCAAGAGCGGATTTACCGGCGGCGCGGGAGTGATTATGGATGTTCACACTGGCGAAATTATTGCTGACACCAGCTATCCGGAATACAGTTCCGAAGCGATGTCTTCGAAAACAAATGCAACGCTTCTGTATTCCTATTTCAACAATCCGAATCATCCGTTTCTTGACCGGGTGACGCAGGGTCTCTACGTACCCGGTTCGATCATAAAGCCGTACATGGCGCTGGCGGCCCTCGACGATAATGTCATTTCGCCGACCACAATCATTCAAGGTACGAAATATATTTCAATTCAAAATCCCTACGATCCGACAAAATCGACGATTTTCAACGACTGGCAGGTGCAGGGTCCCGAGGACATGTACAAGGCCATCGCCGAATCTTCCGACGTTTATTTTTATGAAATCGGCGGCGGATACAAAAATCAGAAAGGCCTTGGCATCACCAAAATAGACAAATATATTCCGATGTTCGGCTTCGGTGCGCCTGTTGCCGCGAATACCGACGGTTTGCCCGACACCGACAGGGAAGGTTCTTTTTTTGCGAGTGCATCCGGCACCATCCCTTCGCCCGCATGGAAGGCCGCCACATTTGGCGGTGAACAATGGTATTTGGGAGACACGTATCACACTTCCATCGGCCAATACGGCTATCAGGTTACGCCTATTCAGGCAGTGCGCGGCATGGCATCGATTGCCAATGGCGGAACAGTTTTGAATCCGACTATTATCAAAGGCGATCAAGGAACGATTGCGCAGACGGTTCCGATTCCGGCCGCCGATTTCCAGGTGGTGCGCGATGGCATGCGGCAGGGTGCCGAATCGGGCGTGACCGATGCCTTGAACTTGCCATTCGTGCAGGTGGCTTCAAAATCCGGTACGGCCCAATTGGGAGTCCGGCTTCAATCGGTCAACTCCTGGATTACCGGTTTCTGGCCATACAACAATCCGAAATATGCTTTTGCCATTTTGCTCGACAACGGCCCTTCGACCGAAACCGTTAACGCAACCAATGCCATGGTCGAGGTTTTGAACTGGATGAATACGAACGCTCCTAGCTACTTCCAATAATACCTTCCACATTCGTATTTCTTCGAGATACGGAAGTTTTGGGGCTCAAAACTTCCTCACCTCGGACCGTCGTCCTGCGACAGGTCTCTCAGAATACGAATGTGTACAGCCTTATTGGAAGTGGTTGGAACTATGGACTTCCGTGTTTCAAAAATACATCGTCATCATGCAAATGCGAATGCGAAAATCTCGGGTCATGTTTAGAGCCATATTTTGTGCTAAAGAAATGTTAAATTCGCATTTGCATGATGGTGATATTTAGAAGGCATCGATCCGAAGCTCAGCTTTATGTTTTCAAGATCATCTGCTCTCCACAATGGAGCCGATTGCGAAACCCATTTTTAAATGCTATAATGACACTTCAATTACATTATTTATTTATCGCGAAACATGACCGAAGAAAAACAATATCTCACAAAGGAAAAGTACCAGGAGTTTAAAAAGGAACTCGAAGACCTCCGCACAAATCGCCGCAAGGAAGTGGCGGAAAATTTGGAGTATGCGAAGAAGCTCGGCGACCTTTCCGAAAATGCCGAATATCAGCAGGCTCGTGAGGAACAAGCCAGCGTCGAGGACCGCATTAACCATCTCGAACAGGTTTTAAAAACCGCTGTCATTTTGAACGACCGTCACAGCGACAATGTCGGCATCGGTTCGACGGTGAAGGTAGAAAAAACAGGCGACAAAGAGGCCCACACCTATAAAATTGTCGGTTCGGAAGAGGCCGACATGGCAGAGGGTAAAGTTTCAAATTTGTCGCCGCTCGGCGCCGCCCTTATCGGAAAAAAGAAAGGCGACATTTTATCGGTCTCGACTCCGAAAGGAAAAGTTTCGTATACGCTTATCAGCATCGAATAACACCGGCGGCCTGGCCGCTTAAATGCTTACACAATGGCCTCTCTAGAAGAAATTCGCGCAGCACGACTTCATAAACTGGAGCTTTTGAAGAAAGCGGGCATGGAGGCGTATCCGTCGAAGGTTCCGCGGACTTTTTGCCTGGAAGACGCGCGAAAAAGTTTTGAAAAATATGCAAAATCGGGCGAAGAGGTTTCTGTGACGGGACGCATCATGGCAATTCGCGGACAGGGTGCGATTTTGTTCGTTGTTCTCGATGACGGCAAAGGGAAGTTTCAGGCGGTTTTCAAAAAGGACGCGTTCGAGGCCGTAGGTGGCGAAGGCAATCTGCAAGGTCTCGGTCTTTTCAAATTGTTCGGCGATGCCGCCGACATCGGCGACTTCATTTCTGTCACCGGAACATTTTTCAAAACGGAACGTGGCGAGGAAAGCATTTTGGCGAAATCATGGACGATGGCTTCGAAATCGCTCCAGCCTCTGCCGGAAAAATGGCATGGCATTCAGGATGCGGACGAACGTTTCCGCAAGCGCTATCTTGACTTCATCATGAATCCGGAATTGCGCGATATTTTTGTAAAGAAGGCGAAATTCTGGGATGTTACCCGCACGTTTTTAAGAGACCGCGGATTTTTGGAAGTGGAAACGCCGACACTCGAGGTGACGACCGGCGGCGCCGAAGCCACTCCTTTTAAAACACATCACAATGATTTTGATTTGCCGGTCTACTTGCGCATCTCAGTGGGGGAATTGTGGCAAAAGCGTCTGATGGCAGCAGGCTTCCAAAAAACATTTGAAATCGGCCGCGTATACCGAAACGAGGGATCGAGCCCGGAGCATGCGCAAGAATTCACGAACATGGAATTTTATTGGGCGTATGCCGACTATGAAGACGGCATGAAATTAATCACCGAACTTTATCGTACCATCGCGAAAGAGGTTTTCGGCACGACCAAATTTACGACCGGCGACTTTACGTTTGATTTGGCCGATGAATGGACGCGAATCGACTACGTAAAAGAAATTGAAAAACAGACGGGTGTCGACATTTTGACCGCAAGCGAAAAAGACATGAAGAAAAAACTCGACGCGCTGAAAGTCAAATACGACGGCGACAATCGCGAGCGCCTAACAGACACGCTCTGGAAATATTGCCGCAAAAATATTGCTGGTCCAGCTTTTCTCATCAATCATCCGATTCTTGTTGCGCCTTTGGCGAAAGAAGTTAAAGATGAAAAAGGAAAACTGCAGGCAATTGTCCAAATGTTCCAGCCAATCATTGCCGGAAGCGAAGTTGGCCGCGGATATTCAGAATTGAACGACCCGATCGACCAGGCCGCGCGTTTTGCCGCGCAGGAAAAACTTTTGAAGGCCGGCGACAGCGAAGCCATGATGTCGGACAACGAATTTGTTGAGATGCTTGAACATGCCATGCCGCCGGCCTGCGGTTGGGGACACGGCGAACGTCTTTTCGCCATTCTCACCGGAAAAACTCTCCGCGAAACGCAACTTTTTCCATTGATGAAGCCGAGGGAATAACTGAGTTCTTGTTCACTCGAAAAATAAAGCCCTTTAAATAAAGGGCTTTTTTAGTTATCCACAGTCGCTGTGGTACACAAAAATGGGAAAGTGGTATAAAATGGTCAGTAAGTGGGATAAAGTAGGAAATTGATAAAAAACTGATTTCCGAAATTTCCCGCTTGAATCGCAAAAATTCATATGCTGATCGGCGAATATTCCCACAACTTCGACGACAAGAGCCGCATTTCGCTTCCGGCAAAATTTAGAAAAGAAATGGGGTCGAAAGTCGTCATCGCGCCGGGGATAGATAACTGTCTCTTTGTTTTTACGATGAAGGGATGGAAGGAATTCGCGGAGCGGCTTGTGAATCCGGATTCGGCTTCGGTTCTGCGCACGGACAACCGAAACTTCAACCGCCTGATCATCGGTCGGGCCATGGAAGTGGAGGTCGACAGCGTCGGACGAATGCTCGTTCCGGAACATCTGCGCGATCATGCGACGTTGACGGGGAAGACCGCAATCGTCGGCATCATGAACCGGGTGGAAATGTGGAATGCGGACGTTTGGGAAACATACCGCGCTGAATACGGCAAGAAAACGGACATTTTGGCCGAAAAGCTTGTATCGGCAGGGATAAATCTCTAGCATGAACGAAATTCCGCAAACCGAAAGCGTCCACACAACAGTTCTTTTACATGAATCAATTGACGGTCTGGCCATTCGGCCCGGGGATATATATCTCGACGGGACGCTTGGTGCGGGCGGGCACGCTGAACTCGCGGCAAAAGTTGCGGCGGTTCAGGGTGGATCAATTACCATAGTCGGTCTCGATCAAGATGAAGGAGCACTTGCACGAACGAAAAAACGTTTGGAAGGGCTTGGCGCAAAACTATTTTTAATACAGCAGAATTATCGGAATCTTGATCAGGCGCTCGATTCGATCCAGCCAAAGGGCGAAACAGCCATGAAGGCCAACCGCATCATGCTCGACCTTGGACTTTCTTCGGACCAATTTGAAACGTCGGGCAGGGGATTTTCATTCCAGAAAAACGAACCTCTGCTCATGACGTTCAAGGAAAATCCTGATCAGAAGATCACGCCGGGAGGCGCTCCTGACCTGACCGCAAGGCAGATCGTCAATACGTGGGATGAAGAAAATATCGCAGACATCATTTATGGATACGGTGAAGAGCGATATTCGCGAAAAATCGCCAAGGGCATCGTGGAAGCGAGGGCCGTGAAGCCGATTGAGACCACATTCGATCTCGTCGAAATCATCAAAAACTCGACGCCATCGCGATATGCTCACGGCAAAATCCACCCGGCCACCCGAACTTTTCAGGCATTGCGCATCACGGTCAACGATGAAATCAATGCGTTGAAGGAAGGCCTCGAAAAAGGATGGGAACGGTTGGCACCGGGCGGCAGAATGGCAGTCATCTCATTCCACAGCATCGAAGACCGCATCGTCAAACATTTTTATAAGTCGAGAGAAGGGGCAACGGTCGTAACAAAAAAACCTCTCACGGCATCCCATCAGGAAATTTCAGAAAATCCGCGGTCAAGAAGCGCAAAATTAAGAATCATTGAGAAGTTATAGCATCGAAAAAAATTAACAGCACATTATATGACACAAGCAGCACAAGCAATAGCACAAAACATACAGCAGGCGTTCCGATACAGGGAACGCATCGCTCTTTTGCTGATTGGCATCATTGCAATTTCCGCGGCTGCCTATGTCTATTATGTGCGTGAAGCCGTTCTCAATGTCGTCGCGCGCCAGCAGGTCTCAGCCGCAATACAAACGGATAATACGGCTGTCAGCAATCTTGAAAACCAATATTTCGTACTTAAAAACTCAATCACCATGAATATGGCATTGGCTGAAGGTTTTGAGCCGGCAAAAGTAAGCGCATTTATTCCGGAGAATTCAGATACGAATGGAGCGACGGGCCTTGCGTATAATGAAATCCAACACTAATTCAGTTCTCCGGATACGGCTCATTCTTTTGTGCGTTTTCCTGTTCGCGCTTGTTCTGGTGGCGAAACTTTACGACGTGGACATAGTCCATGGCAATCTGTATGCGCAGGAAGCGAACCATCAATATGTGAAACCCGACACCACGATTTTCGATCGGGGTACTATTTTCTTTACTTCAAAGGACGGCACGCAGGTTGGAGTCGCGACAGTGCAGAACGGCTTTACCGTGGCGGTCAATCCGAATCTCATGACCGATCCGTCGACGGCGTATACGGCACTCGCAAAAGTTTTTGCGGAATCGACCAGCACGCCTGCGCCGGCACTTCTCGACAAGGCCACATTTTTGAAACGCACTTCGAATAAAAATGAAGTATATGTCGAAGTGGCCGACAAGGTTAACAATGATACCGGCATGGCGGTCCAGGCTTTGGATATTCCCGGCGTTTCCATTTATCAAAACGACTGGCGTTATTATCCCGGCAACAAGATGTCCTCGCAGGTTATCGGCTTGGTGGGCGAACAGGCATCGACTACGGACGTCGTCGGCCGTTATGGTTTGGAAAGCTATTACAACAATATTCTGAACAGAAATACGAATTCGATTTATGTGAACTTTTTCGCGGAACTTTTCGGTAATATAAAAAATACGGTCGAGAGTCAACCGCAAGAAGGGAATATCGTCACGACGCTTGATCCCACGGTTGAAAACTATGTCGAACAGCAAATGGTGGCGACGGAAGGTATCTGGCATCCCGATGAGATTGGCGCCATTGTCATGGATCCTTCGACGGGTTCGATTTATGCCATGGGACATTTGCCTGATTTTAATCCGAATGACACCAGCGATGTGACCAATCCTGCGGTTTTCTCCGACCCTCTCGTCGAACATGTATATGAAATGGGATCGATCATAAAGCCCCTGACGATGTCGGCCGGCATTGATTCAGGCGCCATTACTCCGACTGAAACGTATGACGATACCGGCTGTATAACTGTCAATGGAAGCAAAATCTGCAACTACGACTTCAAGGCCCGCGGCGTCATTCCGATGCAGCAGGTTTTAAGCCAGTCATTGAATGTCGGCGCTTCGTTTATCGCCACCGCCATGGGTTCGACCACCCAGAATAGATATTTTGCCAGTTACGGACTGGGTTCAACCACCGGAATTGATTTGCCGAATGAAGCTCATGGAAATATTAAAAATCTGCTTGTGAACCGCCAACTTGAACATGACGAGGCTTCGTTTGGCCAGGGAATTGCCATGTCGCCGGTTGAAACCGTTCGCGCGCTGGCGACGATTGCAAATGGCGGTCTGCTTGTCACACCGCACGTTGTCAGTCAAATTGACTATTCAAACGGATTGACGAAAACGATTGCCGAACCGGCGTCGCCGCGTGTTTTGAAGAAGACGACGACCGACGCCGTAACGCATATGCTCGTTAATGTCGTGGATCAAGTCATGAATCCGGCCCGTCCGAACACGGTCATTCCGCATTACAGCGTTGCTTCGAAAACGGGTACGGCCCAGATCGCCGATCCTATCAATGGCGGATATTATGCCGACCGCTACCTTCACTCGTTCTTCACTTTTTTCCCGGCGTCCAATCCGCGCTTCATCGTTTTCATGTATCAGGTATATCCAAAAGGCGCGCCCTACGCCTCCGACACGCTGACCGATCCGGTTTTCAATATCACGAAATTTCTGATAAACTACTACAATATTCCGCCGGATAGGTAGGGCGTCGGCGCGACTAGTGAAGAGTACTTCACATAAGTGTGCCCTTAAGTGTCCGTGAATACACTCCCCTTAGATGAAAACTTTCTTTAAAAAAATAGTCACGGCCGCGCTGTTGTGGGAAACCCGTGCAGTCATTAAAAAGCACAAGCCCGCAATCATTGCCATCACCGGCAGCGTGGGCAAGACTTCCACAAAAGACGCGGCATATCACATTCTGGCTGACGCCGGAGTTTTTGTGCGGAAGAGCGAAAAAAGCTTCAACAGTGAAATTGGTTTGCCGCTGACCGTCCTTGGCCTGCAGAATGCCTGGGGCAATCCGGTCGGCTGGGTCCAGAATATATTGCTCGGTCTCGGCCAGGTGTATCCGATTTTGGGAAGCGGTACGCGTGCGCCGTATCCGAAATGCCTTGTTTTGGAAGTGGGCGCCGATCATCTGGGAGATATTGAAGGATTGGTCAAATGGCTGAAACCGGACATCGCCGCCATTACTGCCGTTTCGAAAGTTCCCGTACACGTCGAATTTTTTCCTTCTCCCGAAGCCGTTTTGAAGGAAAAGCTGGCTTTGCCGCGAGGTGTTCGATCCGGCGGCAAACTAGTTTTGCCCGCGAATGATCCTTCGATTTTGGCCGTGCGCGCCGATGTGCCGGATGCGCCATGCCTTACATTTGGCGTTGATTGTCAGGCGGATGTCATGACTGTTTCGCCGGAAATTGTGTATGGAACTGATGAAAAAAATATAGCCACATTTAAAAAGCCGGTCGGCATGTCCTTCGTTTTAAAATATGAGGCCAAAGGAATCAAGGTTTCCATAATTGGGGTTGTCGGAACCCAGCACATTCATTCCATTGCCGCAGCCGCGGCCATTGCATTGTCGTATGGAATCAATTTCGAAGCGGTTGCCGCTTCCATTCCAAAATACCAGGCTCCCCGCGGACGCATGAATATTCTGGAGGGGATTGTCGGAACCGTCCTTGTTGATGACAGTTATAATTCTTCGCCGGACGCATTGAAGGAAGCCTTGAGCGTTCTTCGTGAGATACAATCGGCCCGGAAAATTGCGGTTCTCGGCGACATGATGGAACTCGGCAAGTTTTCCGCCGAAGAGCACCGCACGGCGGGGGAGCGCGTGGCTGAAGCTTTTGGCGTGGGGACCGGCATCACCGCCGACATTCTCGTCACTGTCGGCATCCGCGCGCGTGACATTGCCGAAGGTGCCATGGCCGCGGGTCTATCAAAGGACATGATTCACAGTTTCGATACGTCCGTTGAAGCGGGCGAGTGGCTCCGCAATCTTCTCCACAAAGAAAGCATTTTGCAAGGAGATTCGGGCACCGTCATTCTGATAAAAGGTTCGCAGTCCTCGCGTATGGAGCGCGTCTCGTACGCTCTTCTGGCGGACCAGTCCCGCGCCGCCGAGTTTCTCGTCCGCCAGGACGCCGAGTGGCTGGCGAAGAAATAGTTTGCAAAGCGGTTTGCCGACGCCCGATTTTTAAGTTAGATTGAAGTGCGCGGCAAACGAATACACACGGCCCTATCGTCTATCGGCTAGGACACGGCCTTCTCAAGGCTGGAAGCGGAGTTCGATTCTCCGTAGGGTCACCCTTGGACACGAGGCAGATTTGCTTTAGTTACAAAAATTACAAATAAAAAATTGCCGGCTCCTGAAGAGTCCCGGCAATTTACTGACACTGTCGTTTTGTCTGAATGTTTAGCGTCCATGGCCTCCTCCTCCTGAACGGCCGCCGCCTCCCGCACTTGCGTGGGCGCCGAAACCTCCGGCACTGGCGCTTGAGCGTGCAGAACTTCCCGAATAACCGCCGCGATTTCCTCCGCCGCCAAACCATTGCGGCGGATTGCGTGCGATGGGTCCTGGCCGGAAATACGTCGGATATCGCTGCTGTTCGCGAGTGACGTAGCTTTGGTTTCTGTTCCTCCCGTAATTCGGCGAGGAACGGCCGCCACCGAGGTCCAGGTTGAGGCTTAATTCCCCCGAACTGTTGGGATAATAACCCGGGGAATAGTTATAGTTTTGCTGGTCGGCGTATGCGAACTGTTGCTGCGGGGGCGCATACACCACCTGCTGTTGCGGGGGCTGAACAAGGTAAACTACCGTAGTCGCATTTTGTTCTGCCGCCGGCGCGTCATTGCAGGCTCCGTCAGGCACCATTTCGTCCGAATTGTAATCCGTTTCCGGGCAATTAGTGACTGTCGTCGTCGGCGCGGCCGCCGGGGCTTGTGAGGTCGTGCCTCGCGGAACGTAGATGACCCGGGGTTGCGCTTCCTGGACGATGACCTGAAGAGGCTGTTGATTTTGTTGGCATTGTTGGCCGCTGTATTCATTCCGGCCAAAACCGAAATCAAGCCAATCGAAGGTGTGCCTGAACATTTCAACCGGATCGGTGGTAAAGTCATGACCTTTCACCGATTCATCTTCGTGATGAACGCCGTCGGGAGTCTCGTAAGAGTGAGTCGTCGCTTCCCGTTTTTCGTTTGTCACGCAGCCGTTGGTCAAACCAACGATCGCGACCAAACCCGCCGCCATAACTGACAGATTAAACATTTTTTTCATAATGTGCTTTCGTTTCCGTAGTTTTTGTTGTATGTATCAGCGCTTGAGTGCGGTTGATACCTGCTGTGGTCAATTATAGCACACTATATTAGATAATGCAAGTTTTTACTGGCTAAAGTCTCACTTCAGTACGAGTTACATATACTGGCCCACAGCCCTAATTCTGGATTTTTTGGCCATTTTAGGTCATAATAAAGGTATGAAAAGCACTGCAATATGGCGAAATCTGACGAGGGTCTGGACGGTCATATTCTTTGCGGCGATTATTTACGATTTCATAACCCAAAATTCCCTCGACAGTTCGAACCTTCTTCTGCCGATTGCCGTCATATATGACGCGGTGCTGGCAATTTACAGCGCGGAGAAGGAGTTCAAGCGCTGGCATGATTGCCACGAAACCATTCATCCCGGCGAACTGTACGTCATTTTGTGGACGATACTCATTTTCAGCCTGCTGACCCTGTCGGCAATTTTCCACCAGTCGTACCATGTGCCGGCCGAAGTCAGCTCTTCATACGTCGTGGTCATCGGCATCCTGGCGATTACGAAAGAGTCGAAGCATTTCTACAGCCGAATGAAATGCGACATTGATGACGACGACGAATAATTTGGGCCAAATTAAAATGAACGAAAAATTTACGAAGCCCTACAATCCCGCCGACACCGAAGACCGCATCTACAAAATGTGGCTGGAGAGCGGATATTTCAATCCGGATAATTTGCCGGCGCGCTTTTCCGAACCCTTCACCATTATCATGCCTCCGCTCAATGCCAACGGCCATATTCATGCGGGACATGCACTCGCGATGACGCTCGAAGACATTATGATCCGTTACAAGCGTATGCAGGGATACAAGGCTTTATGGGTTCCCGGAACCGACCATGCCGGTTTTGAAACGCAGGTCGTGTACGAGAAAAAACTTGAAAAGGAGGGCCGTTCGCGCTTCAAAATGGATTCTGCGGAATTGTACGGGGAAATCATGGCTTTCACTCTGGAAAACAAAAAGCATATCGAAGGGGAGATCCAAAAAATGGGAGCTTCGTGCGACTGGTCGCGCAATAAGTTCACGCTTGATGAAAAAATCGTGAAGGAAGTCCAGCGCACGTTCAAAAAACTGTTTGACGACGGGTTGGTATACCGCGGTTCGCGCATCGTGAATTGGTGTTCAAAACACCAGACTTCGCTGTCGGATGTCGAAACTGAAAATAAAGAACAGAAGGATTCTTTTTACTATTTCAAATACGGGCCTTTTGTCATTGGTACCGCCCGTCCTGAGACTAAATTCGCGGACAAATATGTGGTCATGCACCCGGACGATAAACGTTATGCTCAATACAAAAACGGGCAAAAAATTGAAATCGAATGGATCAATGGTCCGATGACAGCCACAATTATAAAGGATGCGGCAGTCGATATGGAATTCGGTACGGGCGTTATGACGATTACTCCATGGCACAGTGCAATTGACTTTGAAATTGCCGAACGCCACGGTTTGGACAAGGAACAGATTATTGATTGGCGCGGGAAGCTGTTGCCGATAGCGGGGGAGTTCGCAGGCATGAAAATTGCCGAAGCCCGTCCGAAAATTGTCGAGAAATTGAAATCGAAGGGCTTGCTCGAGAAAATCGACGACAAGTACCAGCACAGCGTTCCGTGCTGTTACAAATGTGGGACCGTTATCGAGCCGCAGGTGAAGGAACAGTGGTTCGTCAAAATGAAGCCGCTTGCCGAAAAAGCCCTTCAGGCCGTCGCCGAAGAAAAAGTAAAATTTGTTCCCGATAATTTTCGGAAGATTTTTAATTATTGGATGGAAAATACGATTGATTGGAATATTTCGCGTCAGATTGTCTGGGGGATTCCAGTTCCGGCGAAACACTGTCTCGCGTGCAATGAATATTTTGTCGATCTCGACGATTCAATATCGAAATGTCCGAAATGCGGCGCAACCGGCGCGGATAAAATAGTGAAAGACACCGACACATTCGACACGTGGTTTTCATCGGGACAGTGGCCGTTGCTCGCCCTCGGTTACCCCGACTCGTCCGATTTCAAGACATTCTATCCGACCAATGTCATGGAAACCGGCTCGGATTTGATTTTCAAATGGATTCCGCGCATGGTCATTTTCGGGCTTTATCTGGCAAAGAAGGAGCCTTTTAAGGACGTGTATCTGCACGGCATGGTCAATGACGCGCAGGGCAAAAAAATGAGCAAGAGCAAAGGCAACGTGGTCAACCCTCTTGATTTGATTGCAAAATACGGTACCGATGCATTGCGCATGGGATTGATTGTCGGCAACACGCCGGGCAATGAAATGTCCCTGCAGGAGAATAAAATCAAAGGCTATAAAAATTTTACGAATAAAGTATGGAATATCGCACGGTTTGTGTTTGAGAATACGCAGGATTTTGAAGTCGATGAAAAGAATGCGATGCCGGTTCATCCGTGGCTCGTTCAATTGAGCGGGACCATTATTCCGGATATTACTTCCGACATGGATGGCCAGCGGTTCCATCTTGCCGCGGAAAAGGCGTATCATTATGTCTGGCATGAATTTGCGGACAAAATTCTCGAAGAGTCAAAACCCATTTTGAAATCCGGTTCTGCCGAGGAACGTCGGGCCGTCCAGCATGCGCTTCTTGAGATTCTGGCGACTTCGTTGCGGATACTTCACCCGTTTATGCCGTTTGTAACCGAAGAAATTTGGTCGCATATGCCGGGCGAGAAGGGCAGTGTGCTCATTATTGAAAAGTGGCCAAAATAAAAACCCGTACTCTGGCATCCAGTTGTAGGGGTTTTGACACGATGTGGTCATGTGACGCGCGGATTAAAATCTGCGGTCGGTGATCCAACGGCGGCGCGGCGATTCGAGGGGGCTTACCCTCCGTTGTCGCAAATGGCCGAGGCAGGTGTGCTTGATTTCAACTTTTGGTTGCGTAAACAGTTTTTCAGTCCTTTCGGAACCAAAGATCCGTTCACACAATTCCGAAGCCGAAATCTCGCCGTCCTCGGAACGCGCGTGGCGTTCCGAAACGACCAGTTTGCCGGTGCCGTTGAATTTGACGTGTCCGTGGAAAGCGAGCAGGTTTAATTTTTGCTGTTCGGTTTCACTCGCGGGAATTTTGACAAGTTGCATGGTGAACCTTTCTCTTTGGTTGAGGTTTTGGTTTCTGCGTAAATTTTTGTGAACTGAAAACTACCCCTGTATTGTATCACCCAAAAACCTATTTTGTCAAGAGGCTCTCAATAACCGCCTTTACGTCAGCCCCGTCGGCTTTACCTTTCAAATCCTTCATGATTTGGCCTATAAATTGGCCGATTTTGGCTTTGTCGAGTGCTGTGCCGGCTGCCGTGTTTGCCGCGATTTTCACTTCGACAATTTTTTTGATTTCGTCGCAAGACATCATTTTCGGCAGAAATGTTTCGAGGATGGCGAGCTCAGCCGATTCTTTTTCAGCCAGATCCGCGCGTCCGCCTTTTTGGAATTGGTCGATCGAGTCTTTTCGTTGTTTGACACTGCGCCGGATGAGTGCAGTTGCTTCTTCATCCGCGAGAGTCGTGACTGAAGCGGGGACATCGCCTTTTACCTGTTTCGCAATGAGCTCATTGGTAAATAGGGCAGAGAGTCCGCGTAGGGTTTCGAGCCGCAGAGCGTCCTTTGCGCGCATGGCGTCCTTGATCTGATTTTTAATTTGTTCGTGTAGTGACATGCTGATATACTAGCATATATAACTTACAATTTCATGCTCGCAATTCTCATTATTCTGGTTGTACTTGCGGTCGCTGCCAACATTGTCATGCTGTCGGTTTTTCTGCGCAAAGGGAA
Source organism: Candidatus Tayloriibacteriota bacterium (assembly GCA_003151615.1). Classification (GTDB taxonomy): domain Bacteria; phylum Patescibacteriota; class Minisyncoccia; order Phycocordibacterales; family PALSA-1337; genus PALSA-1337. Next base: position 255,705 of record PLXZ01000004.1, read on the forward strand.
GTCGGCTGAAACGCCAAAAGAAGATGCCGGCCTCAAAATGGTGCTCGACCAGATGAATACAAACATGCACGAGCTTTCGCGGACAGTTGACCGGAAAGTGGGGGATTTGACGAAAACGGTCGATACGAAAATTGACCAGTCCTCGCGGAATGTCCAGGAATCGATGCGTTCACAGTTGTCGGAATCGGCGAAGTTGATCCGCGAAGTGACGCAGGGTTTGACGAAGCTCGACGAGACGAACCGTCAGGTCGTGTCGTTCGCCGACCAGCTTCAAAATCTACAGGATATTTTGAAAAATCCAAAACATCGCGGTATTTTAGGCGAATACTATTTGGAGACGCTTTTGAAAAATGTTTTGGCGCCGGGACAATATCAGATGCAGTATGCTTTTAAAAACGGCGAAATCGTCGACGCGGCTGTTTTTGTGAAAGACAAAATAATTCCGATCGATTCGAAATTTTCGCTCGAAAATTACAATAAACTGGTCGAGGAAAAGAATCCGGCTGAAAAGGAAAAATTGGAAAAGGCATTTGTCGGCGATTTGAAACTGCGAATTCAGGAAACAGCAAAATATGTCCGGCCTGCCGAAAATACGATGGAGTTTGCGTTCATGTTCATTCCGCACGAAGCCATTTATTACGACCTCCTCGTCAATAAAATCGGCATGGCCGCGGACGAAACCGACAATTTGATCCAGCGCGCCGCGAGTAAATACAAAGTCATCATCGTTTCGCCAACCTCATTTTTGGCATATTTGCAGACAGTTCTTCAAGGTCTCAAAGCAATGCAGATTGAAGAAACGGCAAAAGACATCGTCAAGCACGTCAGCCAGCTCGGCACGCATATGAAAAAATACGAGGAATATCATGTAAAACTGGGCACGTCGCTCGCTACCGTGGTCAATCACTACAATAACTCCGGTAAGGAGCTTAAAAAGGTGGATAAAGACGTCCTGCGCATCGCCGGCGAGGCTCCGGGTATTGATATCGCCTTGATTGAGAAGCCGGAGGCGGAGGAGGTGTAAAAGAAAGTATAAAAAATCTTGGGGGGATACCACCATTTTTTAGCCATAACGCACTCAAGCCGAGTTCAAGATGTATGGTACAATTTGTTCAACATGTATTTAAACTTACTGGAAGTTTTTTTGATTTCAATAGTTCCGATTTCACTGATCAAGTTTAAAGTAATTCCTTCAAGATTTCGTTTTGTTGTTTTGTCCGGAATTTTCGTACTACTTTTGATCCTTATATATTTTCAGGGCATAACATTAATGCAACTTGGAATAAGAATTGATGACATATCTTCAACAATAGTGCCTTATTTGTTCGCCACAATTATTGCAATTTTCGCATTGATTGCGCTTTCAAAAATTATGAGGCATGGCCATGCAAAAGAATGGTATAAAGACCCCCATTTTCTTTTTTTATTTATTCCAATCAGTATCGCCCAACAATTTTTATTTCAAGGATTTATTCTTTTGAAACTTGAAGGGGTATTTCCAACCGTATTTGCCGTAATTATCACCGCGCTTATTTTTGGCTATATGCACACGATCTATCCAAAACCGATTTTCAGTATGATTTTAGGAATACTGGCGGGTTTGTTCTTTGCGACACTATATGTAATTTACCCAAATCTTCTATCGGCGTCGATATCACACGCGATATTAAACTTTACAGCCGTATATCTAGGATTCTTTACTTTTGTTGATTCCGAAGGTGTACCAAAGAAAACAGAGTTAAGCTTATTCTAATTATTTCCCTCCATGCCGGAGTCCCGAACTCATTCATGGTTTGGAGCTAGATAGCGCTGGTTGTGGTTGTTTATTTTGGGCTATTAATGAGACCGTTGCGCTTTTTTCAGCCTCGTGTATAATGATTTCCACTATGAAAACAGCCGGAACAGCAGCAAAAACAGTTGCGAAATCAAGCGAATTCGCGGTAATCCAGACTGGAGGCAAACAGTATCAGGTTTCTGTTGGCCAGGAGATCAAAATCGAAATACTTACCGGCGAACACAAGGAGGGCGATGCAGTCGTTTTTGACAAGGTCTTGCTCGTTGATAACGGCTCGGACACTACTATCGGCGCACCTTTCATCAAGGGCGCAAAGGTAAACGCGACGATTTCTAAAATCGGCCGCGCGGCAAAAATCGACGTCATCAAATACAAGCAGAAGTCCCGCTACTTCAAGAAAAACGGCCATCGCCAACCTTTCTATCAGGTGAAGATTGAGTCTCTAAAATAAAGAAAAGTTATTTATGAAAAACCTCCAATCGGAGGTTTTTTCTTGCTTGGCACGTTGAGGCTGTCGATACTCTTTTTCTTTCACCATCATGCAAATGCGAATGCGAAAATACAGGGTCATATTTAGAGCCATATTTTATACTAAAGAAATGTTAAATTCGCATTTGCATGATGGTGATGTAAAAAGGCGAGGCTCTGTCCTGAAGTTTTGCAAATCCTCAATAATCATCGATAGGCCTCAATTTTTCGGGCCGAACGTCTTTCGCAGATATTTGTACTCATGCCAGGTAAGCGCTATGACCACAAGATCCAATACCGTAATGAGCAAAAGCCATATCGAATGCGTTGATGTAAAACGGATCAGTTGATAGACAATAAAGAAGCCGAAGACAATCAGCGATGTCGGATAGTACCAGAGCTTTTTGCGCAGGAGGCCGGTAATCAACCATAATTTTATTACTCCGTGACTGACCAGATAAAATGCCGCAAAATGCTGCGAGTTGACGGAAAGGCCTTGTGCGGCGTGCAGTAAATAATTGGAAATGAAGTCCTTTGGATCTTCGCTCAATTCGTCCTTGGTGAGCGTCGCCACGGTGTTGATCAGGAATTCTTGGGTGGCAAAATACGCCAAAAAGCCGACGATTGTTTCAAACAACGCAAGAACGCCTTTGACAATAAGGCTCCACTTGAAAACAAAGCGAATATTTTTTTCGGACATCTTAATAGAAGTATACGTTCTATGCCCGATTCTTCAAAGCGTTCTTAATCGTGTCAGCGTCGGAATATTCCAGTTCCGCGCCGGTAGAAAGTCCGCGGCCAAGCACGGTGATTTTAATGCTGTTTTTTTCTGCGATTGGTTTCAGCAATGCGCGGATAATTTCCTCGGTATGTTCGCCTTCGGGAGTGGCGCTCAATGACAGGATGATTTCTTTTAAGTGATTTTTATCGGTCTTTCCGTCGACTCTTTTCAAAAGTTCACGCGAACGCACCCGAGTTTCAGGTGATTTTTCCAAAATGGGAACTGTGCCGCCGAGCACGAAATACATTCCATTATATGTGCCGCTTTTTTCGATTGTTTCTAAATCCACGTCGCGCGCGACAATCATTAGTTCCGAATGATTACGTTCGGTGTTTGAACAGATGTTGCAAACCGTGCCTGACTTGCCGGCATAAAAACGGAAGCATGAATCGCAGACGCGCATGCTCTTTTTTATTTCAACGACGAGCCGCGCCAATTCATCCGCGAATGACGGCGATTTGGTCAGCAAAAAATAGGCGAAGCGGCGAGCCTGCCGCGGACCGATTCCCGGAAATTCGCGGAAATATTCCGTCAGTTTGTTAAGCGCATCCATATCTCTAGTATAGCAGAATCGGTGCACATGCATAAATCAAGACACAGAAATTGAGGGGCTCTCAATTTCCTCACCTCAAGACCGTCGTCTTTCGGCAGGTCTTTCTTCATGCATGTGCACCGATTTTGTTTACTTTCGTACTAGAATCCTCCGCCGAAATCGCCCTTTTCCATGTCGAGGAATGTGGTCTTCTGCTGGTCGAAGTAAAGTTTGACGACGCCCGTCGGGCCGTTTCGGTGCTTTTCAATGAGAATTTCCGTTTCCTGTTTTTTGCCGCCGCCCTCATCGTTTGCTTCGCGGTGAATAAACATGACAACGTCGGCGTCCTGTTCGATGGAACCGGAATCACGGAGGTCGGACAAACGCGGTTTGCCGCCGCGTGTTTCGACTGCTCGGTTGAGCTGGGAGAGGGCAATGACCGGCACTTCCAGTTCGCGCGCCAGATTTTTCAGCGACCGCGAAATTTCAGTAACCTGCTGGACGAGGTTGTCGGAATTATGGCTCTGTGTCGGCACCATGAGCTGGAGGTAGTCGACGATGATGAGACCGAGACCTTTTTCGCTTTTCAAACGTCGTGCAACCGCACGCATCTTCAGAATATTGTTTCCGGCCTGGTCGTCGATGTAGATCGGAGCTTGGGAGAGCTTGTCCATGGCTTCTTTAATTGCGGCAAAATCACCTTCAACCGAAAGATTTTGTCCGGTGCGCAGTTTCCATGAATCAACCTGCGATTCGGCGGAGAGCATGCGGTCGACGAGCTGTTGTGAGCTCATTTCGAGCGAGAAAATGCCGACGGGGATGCCGTGTTCGACCGCGGCCTTGCGGGCGATGTCGAGGGCGAGGGAAGTCTTACCCATCGAAGGCCGAGCTGCCAAAATGATGAGATCGGATTTTTGAAACCCGGCAAGTTTTGAATCGAGATCCTTGAAACCGGAAGGCACTCCGCGCAATTCGCCTTTTGTTTTGTGAAGACGATCGAGTCTTTCCCATGCTTCCATGAGCGTGTCCTTGAGTGCGACGAATTTGTGGGAGCCGCTGAAGTTGGTCACTTCAAAAATCCGTCGTTCGGCCTGGTCAAGAAGTTCCTCAAGGTCGGTCGCTTCGTTCCAGCCGAGTTCCGCGATTTGTTCCGACGCGAGAATGAGCTCGCGCATGACGTGTTTTTTCTGGATGATTTCCGCGTAATATTTTGCGTTGCTTGAAGAAGGCACGCCGTGGACTACTTCGGTCAAATAGCTCATGCCGCCGACCTGGTCGATGGCGTTTTTTTCCTTCAATCGCGATGAAACGGAAAGCAGGTCGATTGGATTTGCCTTCGTGTGGAGATCAAGCATTGCCAGCCAAATGAGGCGGTGACGGTCGGCGTAGAACGCGCGTTCGGTGACCGTGTCGATGATTTCGTGCATCACTTCCGGCTGAATCATGATCGAGCCGAGCAATGCTTTTTCCGCCTCCAAACTTTGCGGAGGAATGCGCAGGTCGCGCGCTTTGAAATAGGGAGATGCTGTTGCCATGCGGCTATTTTAGCACGATAAAGAAACTCTAAAGAAATAATAAAATAGTTCTAAAATGTTTATAAGGTGGGGACAACACCGGTACATATGGCACATTCCTCAAGAACAGAGATTTCTTGCTAGAAATCTCTTCGTCCTCGACGCCTGCGCGTCTGCGGATGTCTTTCGGCATGTGCCATATGTACCGGTGTTTTCGAGCTAAACCTTATAAACTTTTTTAAATTTTGTCATTTTTGCCAAAAGAAAACCGCCGAACTTTCGTGCGGCGGTTTTCCCCTCTAAGGTCCTTTTGGATTCGAAACAGACATAGAATTAGTACATCCGTAATATTAGCAAACACACTATTTTTGTCAAGAAAAATTCTAAGCCAGCGGAGGGAATCGAACCCTCAGACATTAGAGTACTAATTCTATGTCTGCGCCAAGCCGCCGGCAGGATTTGAATATAACAAATCAGTTATGAAATTCTTATAAAGAAAAGTTAAAATTTCGATAAAAATTTGTATTAGAACATGGAAAAAGAAATTTGTGCCAGTCGTGGCGAGGGTGGAAGGGTACGTCACACGCTGTCATTTTTTTGTTATAATCGAGGTATAAATTATGCCCATACATCTTTCAGAAATCGTATTTCCGACAGTTTTGAATGTTACGGATCAAGAGATTGATGTTTCTTCGCTTACAGGAGCACAAAAGCAGTTTTATATCGACTTACTTAATGAACTTGTCTCTTTGTATGAATCAAAAAATAAATCCCGCCTGATTGTCGGTCTTGCGGGGCCAATTGGGGCGGGCAAGACTGTTGTTGCAACTTTGCTTAAGGAATTATCGAACCAGGTCAAACTTCCTTTTGATTTTAAATCAGTGACCATTGACGCCTTTCATTATCGAAATGAATATCTGCTTTCACATGTTTTACCAGAAGGTGATTCGTTGAAAGATCATAAAGGAAGGTTTGATACGTATGATACTGAAAAGTTAAAAGTCCTTCTGGAAGCTTTTTCAAAGGGTGAGAAAGTAAGTTTTCCGGCTTATTCAAGAAAGACTCATGAACCAATTGATAATAGCGTTGAAATAAAAAATGAAAAATCACTTCTGTTGATCGAAGGTCTTTGGCTGCTTTCTGGCAGAGATGGATGGAAAAATGTAAGACCGCTTTTGGATTATTCTTTTTTCATGGATGCCGACAAAGACAAAGTAAGAAGCATGGTTATTTTTAGACATATGAAGGGAGGCAGAAACGCTGCCGATGCCGATAGATTTTACAATACGGTAGACTCAAAAAATTTTGACGAAGTTATTAAAACAAGGAATGCCGCGGATAGGATTATTCCGCCTTATTATCTGCTTTAGTTATAATTCTTCAATTGTAAAACCCTGTTCTGTATCCTTCACCGAAAAGCCGCGGGATTCGATTTCGGCGCGGAGTGCGTCGGCTTTTGGCCAGTCTTTTGCGAGGCGGGCGGCGAGGCGGGCTTCAGCGAGGACGGTGACTTCGAGGGGAATTTCCTCTTTTTTGAGGATTGGCGACGTAGAAATGGTTGAAATGTCGGCAAGGCGCAGACCGAGGACTTTGTCGAAGTCGAGAATTGTCGTCTTTTTTTCGGCAGGCGACAGGGCAGGGTCTTTGGTCACTTTCCACATAGTTGCGACGGCCTGGGGCATGTTGAAATCGTCGGTTATGGCAGTTTCGAATTCTTTTTTATATGTTTCGTCCGGCGCAATTTTTGCAATCCTTTTTAATTTTCCTGTTTTTGCTTTTGTGTCGATTTTTTCCTCCTCGCCCCAGCGGATGATTTCTTCGCACAGTTTTAGCAACGCAGTTTGTGCGGCGCGGACGGCGTCAAAAGAAAAATTGACTTGCGAACGATAGTGCGAGGTCAGAACCCAATAGCGAAATGCAATCGGAGAGATTTGCTCGGCGACGAGGTCGGCGAGTTTGAGGAAGTTGCCTTTCGACTTCGACATTTTTTCGTCCTCGACATTCATAAAGCCGCCATGGATCCAGTAATTGACGAACGTTTTTCCGGTCGCGGATTCCGATTGGGCGATTTCGTTGGTGTGATGCGGAAAAATGAGATCGGTCGCTCCGGTGTGGATATCGATTGTTTTTCCGAGAGCTTTTATCGACATTGCCGAACATTCAATGTGCCAACCCGGACGGCCGCAGCCGAACGGCGCATTCCATGCAACGGTTTCATCTTCCTCGGCACTGTCCTTGTTGGCGCTGAATTTCCAGATGGCAAAGTCCCGCGGATTTTCCTTGTCATATTCGTCGTTGGCGATTCGGCCGTGCTCGTGATTTGCTTGACCTGTAGTACCTGAATCCGTGTTTGCGATTTTCAAACGGGCGAGCACGCCGTAATTTTTTACTTTATCAATGCTGACATAAATGCCGTCGGCAGTTTTGTAGGCGATACCTTTTTTCAAAAGCACGCTGATCATTTTAATCATATCCTTCACATGGTCGCGCGCACCGAGAATTTTATGCGGCTTCAAAATGTTGAGCGATTCCATGTCCTCCCAAAACAGTTTTTCGTATTTCGCGGTCAAAGTTTCGAGTGTCACGCCTTCTTCGAGGCTGCGGCGGATCGTCTTGTCGTCGACATCGGTGATGTTCATGGCCTGCTTCATTTTCAAGCCTTCATATTCGAAAACGCGGCGAATCGTGTCGCTCATTATATATGTGCGGAAATTGCCGATATGGGCGAAGTCGTAGACGGTTGGGCCGCAGTTGTACATGGTGACTTTGCCTTTTTTCAGCGGAACGAACAGCTCTTTTTTCCCGGAGAGCGTGTTGTTGAGGGTGATTGGTCGGACGGATTTCATATCGAAATTATATCCACTTTTTATGTCTGAACCATCCGAACAGCGACAGTGCCACAGTAATCATGATGCCGACAATAATTTGGAAGTCATACGGTTGTCCGACGATCGGCGTGTAGTCGGTGCGCATTGCAAAAACGCTGGCAATCAATGTCAGAGGGAAGGTGCAGAAGGCGAGGACGGTGAAGACTTTCATCACCTCATTTTGTTTTGCGGAAAGAAGCGAATCGTTCGTGTCGCGCAGTTCGTTGACGAGTTCGCGGTTGTTCGTCGTCAGTTCGTGGATTTTGGCGTATTCCTTCAAAATGTCCTCAATATATTGTCTGAAGTCGAGGCCGAAAAATACTCCGGCCATCGGCGCGAAAGCCTCGATGACTTCGCGGTGCGTATTGCTGGCCTGCTTGAAATCGAGCAGTTCGCGGGAAAGATTCGACAATTCCTCGACCATATGGCGCTCGTTACCGGAAAATATTTCGGTTTCGACGTTCAATATTGACTGCTGCATGTTGGCGAGATCGTTCAACATGAAAGAATATATTCTCTTCATCATGTAGTAGAAAATGAAGCCGGCATGCGAGCCTTCGACGCGCATATTTTCGGCGGAACCTGCTTTCGCGCTTCCGTTCAGGATCGAATCGGTCTCGAACACTTTTGAAAAATTGTGCAGAGGCTCGATGACGCTGAATTCGGAGGTTACGATGAAATTTTTGCCGATGACGAAATCGATTTCCTTTTCGTCGATGAAATACGCGTTGTGCGTGTGGCCTTTCGCGGTTGCCGGCATTTTTGACCTGATGGGAATGCGCAAAACGAGATAAATATAGTCGCGATAGCGTTCAGACCGGGGGCGGGAAAATTTCGAGAGCATGTCTTCGCCGACGAGGGGATGAAGGTTGTATTCCTTGATGAGAGCGGCCACTTCCTCCGATGTGGGGGATTCGGCGTGGACCCAGGTCAGGTCTTTATACGGATATTTTTGTATCATAAAAATAAAAAGATGTCGTCTTGTATTATATAGCAAAGATTGCGATAATGGAACGCATGTTAAAAAATACTATTGGCCTTTGGGTGCGGATAGGAGTGAGCGCCCTATGGGTTCTGTTGGTTGTCGCTGTTTTTTGGAGCGGACATCACATTGGCTATGAAAGCGGTCTCAACGCCACGGGCAATGTGCCCGGCGCGGATACTTCCGTGGTAACCGACGCGCAGTTTGCACCGTTCTGGCAGGTCTGGCACATTCTCGACGACAAATACGTCGCTGCATCGTCGACAAGCTCTCAGACCAAGATTTACGGAGCGATGCAGGGTCTCGCGGCCAGCTACGGCGATCCGTACACGGTATTCTTCCCGCCGCAGGAAAATAGCAATTTTGAAACTCAAATTCAGGGTGATTTCGAGGGAGTTGGAATGGAAATCGACATTAAGGACGGAAATCTGACTGTGGTTGCTCCGCTCAAAGGCAGTCCTGCGGAAAAAGCAGGCGTTCATGCCGGGGATATAATCACCAAAATTGATGCGACGAGCACCACCAACATGACTTCCGACGATGCCGCGGCAATAATTCGCGGACCGAAGGGCAGTGTGGTCAAACTGACCATCGTGCGCTCGGGCGAGGCTCAGCCGTTAATCATTCCGGTCACGCGCGATGTTATCAACATTCCGACGGTCACGACCAATCAGATCGGAACGGGTCCTTCGAGTATTTTCACCATCCAGCTCATGACATTCACGGCTAATTCTCCGGCTCTGTTCCAGGGCGCCCTGCGGCAATTCGTCGAATCAGGTTCGCATAAGCTGATCCTCGACCTTCGCGGCGATCCGGGCGGATATCTGGAAGCGGCGTGGGACATTGCCAGCTGGTTCCTTCCGGTCGGAGACGTGGTGGTGACCGAGGATTACGGCGGAAAACAGCCTTCGCAAGTTTTCAAGAGCAAAGGCTACAATATATTCAACAGCAATCTGCAAATGGTCATTCTTGTCGACGGAGGAACTGCTTCAGCGGCCGAAATTCTCTCCGGAGCGCTGTCGCAGCACGGCGTGGCGACTCTCGTGGGTACGAAAACTTTCGGCAAGGGTTCCGTTCAGGAATTGATTCCGATTACTTCAAATACGTCGCTCAAGGTAACAGTCGCCCGATGGCTCACGCCAAACGGCACTAATCTTTCGCACGACGGTTTGGATCCTGATATCGTTGTGCCTGTGACCGATGCAGACATTGCCAGCGGCACGGATGTTCAGTTGAAAAAAGCAGAGGCGATACTTAATGCGAAGCCATAGAAATTATTAATTATACGTCGAGTACTCTCGACGTAAGTGTTCGCGAGTACGCTTCCCTTAAAACTTAAAATAAATAAAGCAAAACATAAAATGAAAATCATACTTACAAAAGATGTTGCCGATGTCGGTCGCCGATACGAGACAAAAAATATCGCCGACGGATATGCCATTAACTTCCTCATTCCGAAGGGTCTTGCGATTGCCGCCACGCCGGAAGCCGTCAAAAAAATCGATGCAATTCACGCACGCGAAGAAGGCGACAAGCGCGTTGCCGAAGAGCTCCTTTTGAAGAATTTGGCCGGACTCGATGGCGTGACAATTACAATGACAGAAAAAGCCAACCCGAAAGGCAGTCTTTTCGCCGGCATCCACAAAGCCGAAATCATTCCCGAAATTTTGAAGCAGACCCGTCTGCAGATTTCACCTGAATTCATTGTGCTCGAAAAACCCATCAAGGAAGTGGGAGATCATGTGATTGAAGTCAAAGTGAAAGGAAAGAGTGTGAAGTTCACGCTGGTTGTGAAGGCGAAATAGTTAGTGAGCTAAATTTATAAAGGTTTTTGCGAAGGACTTGCCGGGTTGCCGCCCGGGTCTTTTTCTTTCATCATCATGCAAATGCGAATTTAATATTGTTTTAGCAGAAAATATGGCTCTAAATATGGAGCGAGATTTTCGCATTCGCATTTGCATGATGGTCATATAAAAAGACCTCAGGGAAACCTGAGGTCTTTTTATATTTAATCCGGAGGTTTAACTAGATGACGTGCACCACTTTCTTTCGAGAGATTGAATTGTCGAAATTGATCTTGCGCTTCGTGCCGAATTTGACGATGCCGTCCTTCAGGGCGAAAAGGGTATGGTCCTTGCCCATGCCGATGTTTTTGCCGGGAATGACATCGGTGCCGCGCTGGCGGATGATGATTGAACCGGTAAGGATTTTTTCGCCGTCATTGACCTTCACGCCCAGGTACTGTGGGCCGGAGTCTCTGCCGTTTTGCGTTGAACCGCCTGATTTTTTCGTTGCCATAGTGGGAAAAGCATACCAAAAGCCTCCGAAAAATGCAAATTTTAGGCCAAAACCATCAACTTGACCCACCCCCCAAAAGCTGGTGTATCTATTGACAGGCTTGCCCAAAGATGCTAAGATTGTAGTCCAATAAATGAGACATTAGTTGCCTCATTTTTTGTTTGAAACAGACACGGAAGAGATAACACAGGGCTCAGGAAGCCACCCAAAAAGTCTTAGAAAAGCTTTAATAGAGCCATAAAATAACTTATCAAATACTATGATCGAATTCATTACAAGCGCGGCCGTGCTTCTTTCGTCCATGTACGGAACGCCGGCGCAGGCGACTACCACAGCGCCTGAAATCATCGCTTCTTCAACTCAGACGGCATCCATTGTCGTGGCTATTTCGACGACCACGTCTTTTACCGACAATGCGGGTGTAATGGCATATGTAAAGGCGCAGTATTGGAATGAACCCATCCTCGTCGACATCGCCCGCTGTGAATCGGCCTTCAGACAGTACGATCTGAAAACCGGCGAAGTTCTCCATGGCGTCAAAGACAACCAGGACATCGGCATCATGCAGATCAATGAGCAGTATCAGGGCGCGAAAGCCGCTTCAATGGGCTATGATATTGATACGGTTGAGGGGAATGTGGCATATGCCGCGTACCTTTACCAGACGCAGGGAGCCGCTCCGTGGAACGCTTCGTCCGCATGCTGGAGCAATGCATATGCTTCGGCCGTTGCCGCCGCGAACGCCAATAATGTGGCGGTTAAGTAAATTTCAAACAAAAATCTAACGCATGAAAAAACCGAACGGATCTGAAAAGATTCGTTCGGTTTTGCGTTGGGTTTATTTGTCCCGCCGCTATTATTGCAATGGCAAGTGATACTCGTAACCGTCCGGGACAGTGAGCGAATCCGGATGAATGCCGTTCCAGCTGATGTAGCCGTGCACGACCATGTCGGTCACGAGTGCTTGGAACTGATGTTCGACGGCGTTGACTTTTTTGGCCAAAGTTTCGGCGGTGTCGTTCGGTTCAATGGGCACGGGCATTCTGAAAAAAACCGGACCTTTGTCGTATTCGTCCGTGACGAAATGCATTGAAACTTCCGAATGCGTCACTTCGCCGTTTTTGTAAGCGGCGATGACTGCTTCGTGGACATGATGTCCGTAAAGTCCGGGACCCCCAAAACGGGGAAGCGGACCAGGGTGAATGTTAAAGGTGTTCCAGGGATTGAGACCTTTCGCCAGTTTGAGCCAGCCAGACAAAGCAATGAAATCGGGCCGAGTTGATTCCACGATGCCTTCATAGAACGATGTGTCATCAAAAGGTCCCGGAAAGTGTATGAAATGTGTTTTGGAGTGTTTTGCTTTTTCATACACGCCACCGAATGGGTGGTTTGAAACCACGGCGACGATATCCGCTTGGAGCGCGCCAGTTTGGGTTGCTTCAACGAGCTTTCCAAAGCCCGAGCCTCCGTTGGTCACGCCGCCTGAGGCGAATACGAGAAGTCTTGGTTTTTTCATAATGATTTTCAATTTTTAAACTGCAGCTGCCTTAAGATTGGCAAATTGGGGCGTTTTGTCAAGGGTTTTCGTGCCGCTTACCTTTTTCCGTATCACTGGTTTGACAAATCTCCCATTTTTTGGTAGAAAGCGGACAGTAGAAACGGACAATAACTGCAACTTAACAATTAATATGAGCTCAAACAATTCGATCAACAACGGTTCGATGCGGGTTAAAATTGGCGGTTCACGCGGCTCCTTGCCAGTCTCGGGACCGCAGTATAACAAGACCGGCGGCAATACCACTTCATTGCGCGTCTACTCAAGCTGTTTGCCTCCAAAGACAGCTCTCATCATTGACGGGGGAACGGGATTTTTGCCCCTTTCGAACGAGGCGCTCAAGGAAGGTGCGAACCATCTTATGATTTTGCTCACGCATCATCACCACGATCACAGCCAAGGGCTTTTCATTGCTCCGACGACGTTCAACCCGCAAATCCGCAAAAGCATTTGGGGACCGGTTGAAAGCAATGTCGGTCCGCAGGAGGCTTTCAAAAATTTGATGAAACCGCCCTATCATCCGGTTCCGGCAGAGCGCGTATTGGCGGCGTTTTCCTTCCAAAATTTGGAAACACCCTCGGCATTCGTGTTCCTGTTTCATCCGCAGGCCGACAATCCGGTTATTATACCCGTTGACCAATACGAATTGATTGTCAAAAAGGGAACGGGCATGATTGACTTCGGCGGCAAAAATCTTCAAAAATTCAACGAATGCCTCCTTGTCAGGATGTATTGGTCGAATCATCCGGAGCGCACCATATGTTACCGGTTCGAGGAATTGCCGACGGGGAAGATTTTCGTCTTTCTGACCGACCATGAAAACATGGCGGAACTTCCGTTAGTCACGCAGAAGCATCTCGAAAATGCTGGCCTGCTGATTATGGATTCGCAATACAGCGAGGAGGCGTATCATAGCTATGCCAAAGGCTTCGGCCACGGCACTCCGGAATATTGCGTTGATGTGGCGGTTCGTTGCGGCGTCAGCCAGCTTGGGCTTACACATCATGATCCGTCGTCGAGCGACGACTATCTGGAGACGGTCATTTTGAAAGCCGCCACTGACGAAAGGGAACGCCGATGCGTTGCACCTGAAGGCGGCGGCATGATGAGCCTGAAGTCCGTGTTCCTGTGCATGGACGGTTTGGTTATTGAAGTTTAAAAAACAAGCGTGTCAAAACACAAACGCCGTGGAAAATTTCACGGCGTTTTTTTATTTAAGGGGAGCTAGGGGAACACTTATGTGGGCATTTATGTCGGATACTTCCGACGCCGAGAAAGTGTATTGAATCATTGCAGGGAAGGCTCCATAAGCCTTATACACTCGTGTCGCACAATATACATTTTTAGCCACACCTAATATAGTACTTCAGCGTTAATGCCTATATAGTCGCTGGCGGAGTTGGATATTCGGCTGGGTTCTGATTCTGCTCGCCCGCCGGCAACTGTCCCGAATCTATTCTCTGTATGTCGGCTATCGACGGGTCCCAAATATAAGTTATAAACAAATCATAAACTTCGGTGGCCGGCGTTTTCAAATAAGTATCCCAAACATAGGTTACGCTGCCCCATACGTACGAAAAATTGCTTTCGGATGTCGGCGAAGTCGCGAGTTGGCGGAGGTTGATGCCGAAATAGCTTACGACAAGCAGGGCGATGATGATTAGAATAACCGTGCGGACGATTCCCCTCTGTTTGTTAATTTTCATGGTCTAATTATATCACAGCCTTTCCGCCGGCAAGATCGAGTTTTAAACAGCTTGTCTGAGGCGTCTCAAGGTTTCGTCCTTGCCAAGCACGCTTGCCATAATGAATGGATCGGGAGATTTTTCCTTTCCGGATAATGCATAGCGCATCGGCCACAGGACGCTGCCGCGACCGCCGGCATCGGCCGTTATTGATTCCGCGTAGGGCCAGATTGCAGCCTTTATTTTTTCCGCGCTGAAGGCGCCGTCGGTATCCCCCATCGTTTCAAGTGTTTTTATGACACTATTGATGTGCACCGCGACGTTTGCGGCGTCCTTTTCCTTCTTCCAGATGAGAGATTTTTTTTCATAGGCCGGAAGGGCATTGATGAACGACAACTCCCCTGCCGGCGCAAAAAGTTCCGGTATCTCGCTGAAGACCTGAATTTTTTCGCGGATGAGCGGCAGAAGTTTTACAATTTTATTTTCATTGCCGGCGTTTTTGTCCGTCAAATTTTTCGGAAGAAAATCCTGCGCGAGCTTCAGAAATTCCCCGTCGGAAAGTTTCGCCAAATAATTTTTATTCATCCAGAGCAATTTTTCCTCATTGAATGCTCCGCCCGATTTTTGTATTTTTTCAAGGCTGAATTGGGCCATCAGTTCCCTGCCGTCCATGATTTCCTCCGTTCCGCCCGGGTTCCAGCCAATCAATGCAAGAAAATTGACCATAGCGTCGGGCAAGAAACCTTCGGCCCGGTATTCCAAAATGTCCTTTGCCCCGTCACGTTTGCCGAGCTTTTTGGTCCGGTCGTCGCGCAAAATCGGCGGCAATGTGGCGAACTGCGGCGGTGTAATGCCGAGCGCTTCGTAGAGGCTCAAAAAACGCGGCGTGCTGGAAATGAATTCGTCTCCGCGCAAAATATGCGTCACGCCCATATTCAAGTCGTCAATGATATGCGCGAAATTGTAGGTCGGATAGCCGTCAGCTTTTATTAAAATAAAGTCATCGAGAGCTTCTTCTCCCGCTTCCAAATCGCCGCGAACAATGTCGTGCCATTTGCACCGTTTGATTTCAGGAACTTTTAAACGAAGTGGTTTTATGCCGTCCCACGTCGCCTTGTACCCGGCCTCCGCCACTTCCTTTGGCCGATGATCGCGGTACAAAAACGGCCGTTTTTCCGCTTCAGCTTGTTTTCGAAACGCATCGATTTCTTCCTGCGTGTAAGGATCGGGATATGCCAAACCTTTTTCAATTAATTTATGCGCGTACTCGCGATATGTATCAAGGCGCTGTGATTGAATGCACGAACCAAACGATCCTGGCTTGTCCGGTCCGTAATCCCAATCAATACCGAGCCACGAAAGCGATTTTTGAATGTGTTCAATCGAACCCGCAACCTCCCTTTCTTTGTCGGTGTCTTCAATGCGGAGAATGAATGTGCCTTTGTTTTTTCGGGCCCAAAGCCACGCAAAAAGAGCCGTGCGCACCCCTCCGATATGCATAAAACCCGTTGGAGACGGGGCGAAACGGGTAACAATAGGCTTATTTGACATGTTATTATTCTAGCACAAAAGCGCCCGTTGAGGCGCTTTTGTGGAAATTATATTTCGAAGGTTGATTAACCCTTTATGTTCGCGTTTGCATTCGCACTCGCATGGAATGTCGCCATGATTGCGTTTCCGTTTGAGTCGAGAATAGGCTGGGTAGCTGCCGCGTCAGAGTACAGTTCAGCGTAATATGTTTTGCCGTCAATCATTGAAGACGTCAGGTTGACCTGGCCGGGATTTATTCCAGCCGGGAAAGCCTTCGATCCGATCACTTTGCCGGGCGTGCCGCTGTTGTCATTTTTTATGACGACATAGCCGGGAGCCGCCAATTGAACCGATGAAACGTAAACGATATTTCCCGGAAACTGGTCAGTGACCGAGATTCGGTTCGCCTCGCCCGCCTGTGCCGGCTGGTTCGAAGTCGTACCCGTGCTCGTTACCGGAGCCGGAGCGCTGCTTCCGCCGAAGAAATAGAAGCCGAGAATGATAAGAATAATGATGACTACTACGGTGATGATCCATGTCCATGGATTTACTTTATTCTGTGGTTGCATGTGTTTTTATTATTGATTAAAACTGACGCTGATAATTACTACACGTTTTCGACGTGAAATATTTCGCTGTTATTTCCCCGCCATTATAGCACATATCCGCCGTCGGAAAAGTAATAGTTTTCCACTATTCGTGCTGAAGGCCGATTTCCAGGATAACACGCGCTATTTCACGGGCTGAATCGGTCCGGGCGAAGTTTTTGGCCCCCCGTATCATCTTCTCCTGCAAGGCATGATTGCCCATGATTTTGTCAATTTCAGCAATCAATATGTGAGACGTCATATTGTGTTCCTCAATGACCGAGCAGGCTCCGGAACGCGCGTATGAGAAAGCATTTTCAGTTTGGTCGTGGCTGATTGCGGTATTGAGAGGTATGAGGATTGAAGGCTTGCCCCACGCCGCAATTTCAAAAATGGAAGAACCGGCGCGCGATACGACGATGCTTGCGGCGCCCGCGGCCATGCGCATGGTGAGGTCGTTCAAATAATCAATCGGTTTATAGCGTCCGGCATCCGGGTTATCCTTCATGATACTCGAGAGGACGGTGCTGACGTCCTGAAAGTTTTTTCTTCCGGTCTGATGGATTATCTGGTAGCGTTTTACCAATTCAGGAACTGCATCCGTGACTACGTCATTGATGAACTGCGAACCTTGCGATCCGCCGATTATGAAAACGATGGGCAGGTTTTCTTCAAGATGAAGATATTCTTTCGCGCCGTTTGACAGCGGCGTGAGAACTTCCTTGCGCACCGGATTGCCGGTGTAGGCGATTTTGCTTTTGCCGAAGTTGGGGTCTTTTTTGTTCTTGATTTTTGCCTTTGTCCCGAGCATTTTTTCAAAATAATCGGCGGCCGAAGGATATGAAACGGCAACGCGAACCGCAAATTTCGCGGCCCATTTGTTGACGCGTCCCGGCTGGCTGTCGGATTCGTGGATTACGACTGGAATTCGCAGCAGTCGCGCCGCCAGAAGTCCCGGAAAGCTGGCGTAGCCTCCTTTTCCAAAGACGACGTCCGGATATGTGCCAAACATGGAAAATACCGCCGATATGATTCCGTAGCCTGTTTTAAAGACGTCGGTGATGTTGAGAAGCGAAAAATAGCGGCGCATTTTTCCCGCCGGCACGCGGATGAATTCTATTTCATTGTCAAAGAGCGCGCGCGGATTGTAGCGCGACGGCGCCATATAAAAAAGTTCCGGATTGAGGATTTTCCGGTCCTTCGCTTCTTCCTGCACGGCTTCCGCCACTGCAATGATCGGATAGAAATGTCCGCCCGAACCGCCGCCCGTTAATACTATTTTCATGGGGATGATTATAGCATAAACTCCATTACCCCCACGATATTGTTGTTATGCAAGACACGGAAATTTGAGGGCTTCAAATTTCCTCCTCTACGGACCGTCGTCCTCCGAGAGGTCTTGTATAACAACAATATCGTGGGGGTGCTAAAGATTGACATCTGTAAAAAGCAAAACCCCACAAATAAATGCAGGGTTTGCTATTGAAAGAGTTGGAGGATTAAATCAAAGCTATCGTCTGGCGCTGTAATGTTTCTTTGAATTTTACGACACTCGATACACTTGTGAACTATCATCCAACCTTTCTTTGAGTGACGTTCTATGCGTATCGGTTCCATCAAATTACGGCATGTTTCCATTCGATCGCCAGGCACAATATCTACATGTTTACACCATAGACAATGCGGGCAATGGTTACGGAAACTTCCGTTTGAAAGTGATTCCACAAACATAGAACATTTCTCACATGTAAAGGCATCGTTGCCTTTACCATAGAAATTTTTTCGCTTCATCCTGCGTAAGCAGGGTTCGGTTTAATCTTAAAAGCAGGCTTGAGCAAAAGTAGTTACAACATTCATCGCCAAAGCGATTACTTCCAGTTCCTACTTCATTTCCAAAAAGGAAAATCCGAGTGGGGTTTATGAATTTGTTCCCACCACAGTCCATCGCCATTACACGATTGGTCACCGGTTTAGTGTCTTTTGCTCTCACTGCACTCTGTTACCAGAGGCATCCTCCCCTTACAGGATTAGCGATGTAAATGAACAGTTTAATAATACAATATTAGATATACTATGTCAAATAGGAATCAAATTTTACTTCTTCTGATACTTCGAAATATTGGCGATGACGCCGACGGCGGCGAGAATAATGATAAGTGCGGTACCGCCGTGCGAGACGAAAAGGAGCGGCTTGCCGGTCAGCGGGATGACGCCGAGCATGGCGCTGATATTGACGAATGATTCCACGACGACGAGCATACTAATGCCCAAAACGGTCAGGCGGGCGAAATTGTCCGGAGCGCGGGTGGCGATTTTAAACGAGCGCGCCGCGAACAGGACAAAAAGTGCTATCAATGCGACTGCTCCGGCGAAACCGAATTCCTCGGCCTCAACGGCGAAAATGGAATCGCCGGTCGGTTCCGGCAGGTAGCCGAATTTCTGCACGCTTTGTCCATAGCCGCGTCCGAAAATTCCTCCCGAACCGATCGCGATAAGGGATTGCTGAATCTGGTAGCCCGAACCTTGCGGATCCGCCGCGGGATTCAAATACGTGACGATGCGTTGACGGGCATAGGGCCGCGTTGCAACAACTCCTCCCACGACTAGCGCCCCAATAAGGACAATCAGCCCTAAATGGCTCAATTTAGCCCCGCTGGCGATGAGCATTCCCCCGCCGGTGACGACAATGACGGCCAGGGTGAACGTGTCGGACTGTGCCAGCAGAAGTCCGCCTAAAATGAGGCAGAGAAATAAAAACGGCAGAATTCCCTGTTTGAAGGTCGATACTTTGTCCTTCACATGCGCGAGCCATGCCGCGAAATAAATGATGAAGGCGATTTTCAGAAATTCGGAAGGTTGGAGCGTTACGAATTTCAGGTTGATCCACCGGCCCGCGCCTCCGGACGTCAGCGTCAATGCATGGATGAACAAAACGCAGTTGAGCGCGATTGCCGCGACCAGAATATAAAAGGCGTTTTTCTTCCAAAATGTGTAGGGAATTTTTGAAGCGACGTAAAAAGCGACGAGACCCAGGATGAGGCTGACGAACTGCGTCATCGTCACCGAACCGAAAATCGAATTCGTCTGCGCCAGAAGCCCCAGCGACGCGGAGGTGAAAATAAAAAAGCCGCCTAATGCCAGGACGATGACCGAAGCCAAAAATATCCTGTCAATTTTCGCTGATTTTTTCATTTAAGGGATCTGTTGCCGCTGAATCAGCTGGGGTATCCGTCACATCCGCCATGGCCGCCGCCTTGAACGTTTCTATGTTTTTTCGGACGCTTTCATAGTCGGGCAAATCGGCGATATTCGAAATGCCGAGATGAGACATCAAATCAAAAGATGATTTATAAAGGAAACTACGGCGGTCCTTCGGATTTTCGACCTTGTCCACGAGACCCCGGACGAGCAGATTTCGCAGGATAAACTGCGAATTGACGCCGCGGATATAGTCGATTTCTGCACGCGTAACTGGCCCCTGATACAGGATGATCGAAAGGGTTTCAAGACCGGCTTTGCCGAGGTCCTTCACCAGCTCTTCTTTCGTCAATTTTTCAATGAGCGTGGAAACATCCTTCGAAGTGCCGAGCGTCACTTCATTTTCGAGCTCGACGAGGGTCAGGCCGCGGTTTTGCAGCGTGGTTTTCAGTACAGCGATGGCGTCACGTATTTCCTGTTCGCTTTTTTCGAAAATAGCCGCCAATTTTTTGACGGATGTCGGTTCTGCTTTCCAAAAAAGCACCGCTTCAATTTGCGCATCGAGAGTCATGCCGGAATTATAACATACGAAAAGTTGTCCGGTTATGTATAGTGCGGAATCCCGGCTTCCCGCGTTTCCATGTGAATATCCGCATGAGTATTGGCGTCGGCATTTTCCTGGGTGACATTAATGATTCCCTGCTTCACTAATTCCAGCATGGCGAGAAAGCTTACGATGACATGGACTTTCACTTCTTTGTTTCCCGCACTCGTGCCAGTCGAACCGTCGCCCATTTTGGCGAATTCCTTGAAGCTCATGCGCAGGCTTTTTGTGACGCGCTCGGTCAGTCGGCCTATCATTTCCTCCAGGCTCATGACTTTTTGGACAAGGGCTTTTGGCAAGGTTTCTTTTTTTGGCAATGCCTGGATCAAGGCCTTAATTGAAGCGGAAAGACCCGCCACGGTCATTGATGCATCGGGCGAAAACAGAGGTTCCATCGGCCGCGATTGCGAAGGTTGGAAAATAATGTCTTTGCCGAATAATGTTTTTACATGCAGGCTGGCATTTTTTATTTCCTGGTAGATTTTGAGGCGTGTTTCCAAATCGTGAATTCCCTGCTCTTCCTCGCCCGTCAAATCAAGCGCCGGCAGAAGTGATTTCGACTTGATGAGGAGAAGCGTCGACGCGATCAAAATAAAGTTCGCCGAATCGGCCATCGGAAATTGTCCGAGAGCCTGGATGTGCGCGATGAAGTCATCCGTCACTTTCGCCAAAGCAATGTCGTTCACGAACAATTTCCGTTTTTCTATGAGCGACAGCAAAAGGTCGAGCGGTCCTTCGAAATGTTCTTGTTTGACGATAAATGGCATGTTTTTTGTGGGGTTTCGCTATGCTTTTATGTCTGCGATCGCATCAAGCATGGCATGCCGTTCCTCATTGAGGAAATCCAGCTTGGCATTTATCGGGCGAAGGCCGGCCTCAAATTCGTCGCGGAATATTTCGCGTGTCTCCTCGCGAGTCGGACGTTCTTGGGCAATTTCGGCGACTATTTTTATTTCATCTTGAAAAAATTCCTTCAATGCACCAATGTGGCGTTTGTTTTCCTCGCTAAGGTTTTTTACGTAAAGCCTGCTTTCGGTTTTAATCTCTTCGACATATTTTCTGTTTTCGGTGTTGAGCTTTTCCATGCGACGATCGCTCTCTTCATTCAACTTGTCTACGTGCTGCTCGTTTTTTTTGTTAAGCTCATCAACATAGGTTTTAAAATAGGTTTTGATGCTTTTATCGAATGCACCCATTTTCCGTTCGACGGAACGGTCTATGGTGATGTCTATATACTTTGAAATTTTCGGCTCGATTGTCATGAAATTATTTGTTATTTAATAATACCATGATCGTAGCAAAGCAAGATGAAGATTCTATAAAAAAGTTCTAAAATCCGGATAAAATTATCGCGGGACTACACAAACAGGTTTTTGTGAAGTGTGTTGGACTTGGGTCGAATGTCTACAGTACCCCGACGGCTTTTTTCGCTTCTTCCAATTTAGCAGCTGCAACTTTATTTGCCTGTTTTGCGCCGGTTTCCAGAATTTTCAAGACTTTTTTCGGATTTTTGGCAAGTTCCGCACGGCGTTCGCGCATCGGTTTTATGAATGCGTCGAGGTCTTCGATAAGGGCTTCTTTCAGTGCCTTGTACTTCCCTTTTTGCATTGCGTAGAGTTCCTTTAATTTTTCCTCGCTTTTGACGAGCTTGTGGATATTATAGACATTCATAGGAATACCGCCTGCTTCCGGTCCGCCCGAATCTGTGACAATACCCATGACGGCTTTTGTGATTTCCTCGCGCGAGGCAAACAATGGAATCGTATTTCCGTAACTTTTTGACATTTTTCGTCCGTCGATTCCCGGCACAGTCGCGACATTTTCCATAATCAAAGGTTCCGGCAATTTGAAAATGAGATCGCCGTATTCCTGCGGATTTTTCGGCCCAAAAATATGATTGAATTTGAGGGCTATGTCGCGCGCATATTCAATATGTTGTTTCTGATCCTGCCCCACCGGCACGACCTCCGTGCCGTACAATAATATGTCCGCGGCCATGAGCACCGGATAGTTGAAGGTGCCGACGTTGATTTCCTTGTCTTTCGCCTCGGCGTCTTTGAAGGCATGTGCTCGCATCAAATACGGCATGGTCACAATCGTATCGAAAATCCATGCCAATTCGGTGTGCGCTGAAACGTCCGATTGTTTGAAGATGATCGATTGTTTCGGATCAATGCCGATGGCGAGATAATCGAGAGCAAGATTGAGAGTCAGCCGTCGCATTTCCTCCGCATTTTGAATGAAGTTGAGGCCGTGGTAATCGGCAATCATGAAGAACTTGTTTGCATCGCGATGCGTATTTTGCAAATCGACAAATTGCTTCATCGCGCCGAAGTAATTGCCGATATGAGCGGTGCCGGTTGGTTTCACGCCGGAGAGCAGGGTTTTTTTGGACATGATGTAATAATATCAGAAAAGGCGAATTTTCTAAATCCCCTCTTTTTTCAACTCCTCGATTAATTTTGCCGCCTGTTTTGAGAGTTTACGCGGCATGATGACGTGGGTCACGACCAAAAGGTCACCGCGTTTTGCGTGGGCGGCGCCGGTGAAGATGCCGTGGGTTTCGTAGGGTACGCCTTTGCCTTTGATGCGGAGAATTTCGCCATGGGTCGTGCCCGCAGGGATTTTCATCTCGATTTTGCCGTCGATGGCCGGGTTGAGAGTTTCAATTTCAACGGCACCGCCGCTCAATGCTGTCGTTAATTTGATCTGCAATTCCATGACGAGGTTAAGGCCTTCTTTTCGGAAAGTCGGATGATCCTTGACCCAAATGCGGACGATCAAATCGCCGCGAAGATTTTCCTGTCCGCCTTCGCCCTGTTCGCCTTTTCCTGCGACACGCAGGCCCTGGCCGTTTTCGATGCCGGCCGGAATGGTGACGCTCAATTTTTGCGAGTTGATGGTGATTTCGCGTTCGACGCCGAAAATTGATTCGCGGAATGAAAGCTCGACATCAACGGTGATGTTCGCGCCTTTGCGGGGACGTCGGCGTCCGCCTCCCCCGCCAAAAAAATCCCCGAAAATGTCGCCGAGGTCGAATTCAAAAGCCTGGCCTCCGTTTTGCGACTGATATTGCCGCGTGAATTGCGAAAAATCAAAACCGCCCGCGCCGAAACCTTGACCGCCGAATCCGCCTGTTCCTGGATTGAATCCTGCGCCTCCCGGTCCGGCCGAACCGAACGTATCGTACTGTTGGCGTTTCTGCGCATCCGACAATATTGAATAGGCTTCGTTCACTTCCTTGAACTTCGCCTCGTCGCCCGTTTTTTTATCAGGATGGTACTGCTGGGCCTGCTTTCTGAAGGCTTTTTTTATGTCGTCCTGAGAGGCGTTTTTTTCGACGCCGAGGGTTTTGTAGTAGTCTTTCATGGAATTTTTGGCGCTTTTAGAGAAGTCTTGTACCATTAAATATAGCAAATATCGGGCTATTTCGTTACTTGACGCTTTGCAATTTCAATGATACCGTACAAATATAACAGTCCCCCACAATCAAATAAGGATTATACGTTTTTGAAATTATGCGTCGTCGACATTGCAACCGGGCAGCGTTTTGCGCTCTACGAAGCTTTGGCAAGGCATCTCGCCGAAGACACCGGAAAAGTCATCGTCATAACGGAACTTGGAAGTGACAAGCCGTTGACCGAAGAAGAACTTAAGAAAATTATCGCCGAGCGCAACAATGATTACGAACCCCAGGTGCCGGAAATCGTTCCACTCGATCCGGCGAAAGTCAAATCACTGCTCTCGGCAATCAAAAACGATCCGTTCGAAGCTCCCCGCCCTCCCTCGTCGTGGCCTTTTTCTTCGGACAGAAATCCGGCTAAAAATGCAACGAAAATGAAACATCGTTCAAAGCGTCCCCTCATCCATCACATTTCTTCGAGCGGCGTGTTCTTTCGCACATGAAAACATCTACAGGCCTTCAAATTCATGGCCCTCACTTTTCCGACACTCACGTGCCGCGAAAGGTGACGGCTTTTTTCTTTTCAAAAAAAGTGCGCTATAATGATTGCTCATTATTTAAATTATTTTAATCACACTTTCATGCCTGCGAAAACAAGAACGAAAAAACCGGTCAAAACGATCTCCCTCCCTTCCGCGAAAATAAAGAACATTCATGCGCGCGAGATTCTGGATTCCCGCGGCAATCCGACGGTTGAAGTCGACCTCACTCTTGCCGACGGTTCTTTCGGCCGTGCTTCCGTGCCTTCCGGAGCTTCGACCGGCTCGCATGAAGCCGTTGAATTGCGTGACGGCGACAAATTCCGCTACGGAGGAAAAGGTGTTTTGAAAGCGGTGGCCAACGTCAACGGTGCGTTGCGTAAGGCTCTGATCGGCGAATCTTTTGACCAGCGTACGCTCGACAAAACGATGATTGCCATTGACGGAACTGTGAACAAGGGCCGTATCGGCGCAAACGCAATTCTCGGCGTCTCGCTCGCCTTCGCGCACGCAATTGCGAAAAGCAAAAAAATGGCGCTCTACGAATATTTCGCGAAAATTTCCCACACCGACATGCCGATTCGTCTGCCGGTGCCAATGATGAATATCATTAATGGAGGCAAACATGCCGAAAACAGCGCCGACATTCAGGAATTCATGGTTGTTCCTGCCGGTCTTCCTTCATTCCGCGAAGCTCTTCGCGCCGGAGCCGAAATATTTGCCGCTCTGAAAAAAATTCTCCACGATCGCGGTTTGGCGACGACGGTCGGCGATGAAGGCGGTTTCGCTCCCTCCCTTCCTTCAAATGAAGCGGCTCTCGCAGTCGTCATGGAAGCAATTGCGAAAGCCGGCTATCGCGCGGGCGTTGATATTTTCATCGCGCTCGACGTTGCGGCAACCGAACTTTATAAGGACGGAAAATACACCCTCGTTCGCGACAATAAAGTGTTGACCTCGCAGGAAATGGTCGACTGGTACGCGCAGTTATGCGAAAAATACCCGATTATTTCAATCGAAGACGGCTTGGCCGAAGACGATTGGGACGGATATAAATTAATGACCGAAAAATTGGGCGCAAGCGCACAGGGGAAAAAGAGCATTCAAATTGTCGGCGATGATTTGTTCGTGACAAATATTACGCGTTTAAGCCAGGGCATCAATCGCGGCATCGCCAATTCAATTTTGATTAAGCTCAACCAAATCGGTACGGTCTCCGAAACGATTGACGCGGTCAATCTGGCGAATAAGGCAGGTTACACTTCAATTATTTCGCACCGTTCAGGTGAAACAGAGGACTCAACTATTGCAGATTTTGCCGTAGGTACCGGCGCAGGTCAAATTAAAACCGGTTCCCTTTCACGCACCGACCGCGTTGCAAAATACAATCAGTTGTTGCGAATCGAGGAAGCCCTTGGCAAAAAAGCCGTGTATCCGGGCAAGAAGATTTTTGGGAAATAAACTTCATGAAGAAAATTGCTGACGAAAGGCCAATCGCCCTCATCGTTCTTGACGGCTGGGGTTATCGCGAAGAGACGAAAGACAATGCCGTGGCTGCGGCGCGCACGCCTTTTTTCGACAAGCTGTGGCGCGATTGCCCGCATTCCCTGCTTGAGGCATCCGGTTTGGCTGTTGGCTTGCCGGAAGGCCAAATGGGCAACAGCGAAGTTGGTCATACGACGATTGGTGCGGGAGCGATCCTGGACACTGATTTGGTGCGAATTGATAAAGCGGCGAAGGCCGGCGATTTCTCAAAAAATCCGGCGATGATTTCCCTTTTTGAACACGTCAAAAAACATGCTGGTGAAAATGGCGAAAACGCAACCCTTCATGTCATGGGTTTGGTTTCGGATGGCGGCGTTCACAGTCACCAGGAACATTTGTATGCTTTTTTGCATGCGGCGAAAAAAGCCGGCATATCCCGGATTGCGATTCATGTATTTACCGACGGACGCGATACGGCTCCGCAGAATGCCTGCGGATACATGAAAAAATTGGAAACGGAAATTGCCAAACTCGATCCTTCGGGCAAAAAAATATTCATCGCTTCCCTTTCCGGCCGATATTTCGCGATGGACCGGGATAATAACTGGGATCGTCTCAAAAAAGCCGAGACCGTAATATTCGAACCTCATACGACGCATGCATCGAACGGCAATGTCACAAAACTGACTCCTTCTGTTTTTCTCGAAAAAGTATATGCCGAAGGAAAAAGTGATGAGTTGCTCGAACCTGTCGCCGTTGAAGGGTTGCACGGCGTAGGTGCAGCACTCGGCGAACACGACGGCATTTTTATATTTAATTTCAGGGCGGATCGCCTGCGGATGCTTGCACAAAAACTGGCCGAAAAAAAGCTCGGGAAGGATTTTCATGATGTTCATATCGCAACGATGACCGAATATTCGTCTGAATATAAATTTCCCGTCGCGTTTACTCCGAAAATAATCGAAACTACCCTCGCCGCTCAGGTTTCCGCGGCCGGTTTGACTCAGGCTCACATCGCCGAAACCGAAAAATTTCCGCATGCTACCTATTTTCTCAACGGCGGACGCAATGAACCGCATGAGGGTGAAGAACACATTATGCTCGCCAGTCGCAAGGACATAAAAACTCATGATGAAGCGCCTGAAATGCGCGCCGAAGCAATTGCCGACAAAGCGATTGAACAAATTAAGGCCGGCACGAACTTCATTTTCATAAATTTTGCCAATCCTGACATGGTTGGACACACTGCAAATGTTCCAGCAATTATGATCGCGATTGAAATGGTTGATCGTGAATTGAAGCGAGTCATTGACGCCCTCGAACAGGCCGGCGGTGCAGCCATCATTATCGCCGACCACGGCAATGCCGAAGTGAATGTCGATCCGGAAACAGGCACGCCGCATACAGCTCATACGACCAGTCTTGTACCCTGCATTTTGGCCGGTACTGAATATGTCAGCAAAAAATTTCCAAAAATCGGCCTCAAAAACGGCGGTCTGGCCGATGTTGCACCCACAGTTCTTGATTTGCTCGGTCTGAAAAAACCGAAAGCCATGACGGGGATTTCTTTGTTGACAAAATAGGAAAATTAGGCTAACGTTTTCAGTAAATGCGGCTCTTTGTAATCCTGCCAGCACTGCATTACGCATGCATTACGATGCCGTAAAACAATACATTCAACAAATACAGACGGAGGACCTATGATCGATAATCCAATATTAGTTGTTCAAATCGGCAGCCTCGGGGGCTTGTCTTCGCGAACGATTTTTGACCTCTGCGGAATAAAACAAAATCGCGAGTATATTCTCTTCAACAATTACGGCCCGCCGTTTCTTAGTCAAGTCATTCCGGGAGAACGCCAGCTCGTTTTTGTCTCGCACAACGACGATTCTGACGCTTTTGAATGCGCAAGACAGGTCAAAGGCAAGAATCCGAAAGCCATCGTTTTTGCATTCGTTTCCGAACCCCCGGAAATGGAGCACGAATCGAAAGTTGACGCTTTCATCGCAACGAACAAAATGACGGAAACTGATCCGTCCGATATCGTTCATGATTTTATTGAAGGCGTGGAGCGCGCCGACCTCGTTGAGGCCATTGAGGGTTTCGGCGAGTGATGGTTTGCAAAACCATAGCCACTTAACCCCAGTTATTGCAAATGCCACCGAGAGTTCGGTGGCATTTTTTTTGTGCAAATTTCACTGACTCGACGCTATTTCTTCTCCTTGAATTCGGCGTCTTTCACGTCGCTTTCCGGGCCTTTGTTTTCGGGACCCGCTTCTGCTCCCGCAGCACCAGCACCTGATTGCTGGCCTTGAATCATATATTGGCCAATTTTCTGGATTTCAGTCGACAATGCATCGGTTGCGGATTTGATAGCCGCGACATCGGGAGTTGCGGCGTCTTTGACCAGCTTCAATGCAGCCACCTTTTCGTCGATCGTTTTTTTCAAGTCAGCCGGAACTTTATCGCCCGCTTCCTTCAATGCTTTTTCAGTCGTATACAGCATCTGTTCGGCGATGTTTTTTGTTTCGACGGCTTCTTTTTTCTTCGCGTCTTCAGCTTCATTTTTCGCGGCATCCTGCTTCATCTTTTCGACTTCTTCTTTGCTCAAGCCCGATGAAGCGGTGATTTTAATGGAATTTGATTTTCCAGTTGCTTTGTCTTTCGCCGACACGCTCAGGATTCCGTTCGCATCGATGTCGAAGGTGACTTCAATCTGCGGCATTCCGCGCGGAGCCGGTGCGATGCCGCCCAAATTGAACTGGCCCAGCGATTTATTGTCGCTCGCCATTGGACGTTCGCCCTGGACGACATGAATGGTCACGTCGGTCTGGTTGTCCGCCGCGGTCGAGAATGTCTGTGATTTTGAAGTAGGGATGGTCGTATTTTTTTCGATCAGACGCGTCGCGACGCTGCCCATTGTTTCGATACCCAATGACAATGGAATGACATCGAGGAGAAGCACGTCATGAACATCTCCGCCGAGGATACCTCCCTGAATCGCGGCGCCGAGCGCCACGACTTCGTCCGGGTTAACGCCTTGGTTCGGTTCCTTGCCGAAGTAATCTTTCACCGCTTTCACCATCGCGGGCATACGCGTCTGGCCTCCGACGAGCAAGACTTCATTTATCTGGTCTTTTTTGAATGGCGAAGCTTCCATTGCGCGCTTCGTGATTGCAATTGCGCGATCGATAAATTCAGCCGTCAATTCTTCCAATTTCGCACGAGTCATCGTGATGAGAAGGTGCTGTGGACCGCTTGCGCCGCTGGTAATGAATGGAATGTTGATTTCCGTCTGTACGGCCGTAGAAAGCTCAATTTTGGCCTTTTCAGCGGCTTCGTCGAGGCGCTGGAGAGCCAATGCGTCACTGCGCAGGTCGATTCCGTTTGATTTCTTGAATTCGTCGGCGAGCCAGTTGATGATTTTTTGGTCGATGTCCTTTCCGCCGAGATGCGCGTCTCCATCGGTCGATTTCACTTCAATGACGCTGTCGCCCACTTCGAGAACGGAAATATCGAATGTTCCTCCGCCGAAGTCGAACACGACGACTTTTTCATCCTTCTTTTTATTGAAGCCGTAGGCGAGTGCGGCTGCTGTTGGTTCGTTTATGATTCGTTTTACGTCGAGACCGGCGATTTTACCCGCGTCCTTTGTGGCCTGGCGCTGTGAATCGTTGAAGTATGCAGGCACCGTGATGACTGCTTCGGTAATTTTTTCGCCAAGACGCGCCTCCGCGTCATTTTTCAATTTCGTCAGGATCATGGCGCTGATTTCTTCCGGACGATACCATTTGTCCGCCATCTTAACTTCGATGCCGCCCGATGCCGATTTCTGCATTTCGAAAGGTACTGATGCGCGGTCTTTCTGCACCGCAGGATCGTCGAAGTTGTGTCCGATGAAGCGCTTGATTTGGTAAATCGTATTTTTCGGATTCGTCACGCCCTGACGTTTTGCGAGGAGACCGACGAGTCTATCGCCTGTTTTTGATTGGGCAACAATCGACGGCGTGGTGCGGGCACCTTCCGCATTTTCCAGAATTTTCGGATCCCCTGCTTCCATCACCGCCACCGCGGAATTCGTCGTTCCGAGGTCAATTCCAATTATTTTTGACATAGTAAGTAAGAGTTAATTTCTAAAGGTTAATTTGTAATTTTAGGTAAACGAAAAAAACAGATGCAAAAAGCAAAAATTAAAGAGAAGGCGCGCGAGTCGGTTGGCTCATGAAAAATTCAAACGTTACGAACGGTGAAGGTGTTTTTTTTACAAAAATAGTTTCGACAGCAGCTGAAATATCGCGGGCAACGGCACCTGTCAGAAAGAGTTGTTCAGAAGTTGCGGTATTTGTGTTAGCAGTTTTTCCTGCAACGGAAACGACCGGCATAACGGAAATGACGCGGCCGCGCATGATGCCGCCTACTTCGACGATTGCAAATCGCACGCGAACAAGCTGACCGTTTTTAGCGGTCAATATTCGTTCATATATGCCTTTATTATTGGAGTTTATGAGCATAGTCCCAGTGCAAGTTAGTACACCGATTATACAACAAATATTTCTTGATGCAAATTTTTATCGAAATTTTAATAAATCTTTAGAGGAATTTCATTTCACTTTGATAATGTTGTGGATACCGAAGATTATATCTTCGCGTGGGCGTGCCAAGTAGTTTGGGGTCCTTTCTTGCTAGTTAGGATTTGCGGGTGCAACTCCCGTCACGTCCACAATATCCACAGCATTTACTTGACTATTATTTTTGGTTCTTCTATACTTATCTCACTAGCAAGAAAGGATCAAACTACGATGGTAAATCCGACAAAGCCCCAATCTTAAATGATGGGGTTTTGTTATTTATAGAGTAGTGTCCTTTATTTCTTAAACTCCCCCACTTTAACCTTCGGAGCCTTGAGCGTTCGCCCATTATATGAGTATCCTTTTTGGATGACGCTCGTCACGACATGATCCCATTTTGCGTCGGTTACGGGCTCGTATTCAATGGCTTCGTCTCGCATCGGATCAAACGGCTGGCCTTCGGGATTGATTTCCTTCAAGCCGTTGTCCTCGAGCACTTTTTTGAGCTGGTTCGAAATGTATTCGACGCCGGTCCGCCAGTTTTTATCGACTTTTTCCCAGGCTTCCTTGTTTGCGAAAGCCATGCCGAAGCTGTCCAGAACCGCCGTCAATTCCGCCATCAGGCTTTCATTGGCGAATTTCATGAATTCCTTTTGCGATTCGGCGTCGCGCTTGCGGGCGTTGACGAATTCAGCTTTGTCTTTTTGCCAGCCGGTCAGGTATTCCTGCTTTTCGACCAGGGCTTTTTTCAGTTTTTCGCGGAGCTTTTTTATTGTTTCAGCCGAAGATTCCTCGGAGACAACGCTGTCGTCGAGTCCAGCATCCGCGGAATCGTCGAGAGTCGTTTCCGGATTTGTGTCGGCCGCAGTTTCAACGTCGTTTTCGTCAATAATTTCATCGTCTTTCATAAATTCAGTATACGTGAGCGGCGAAAAAATGCAAAGAAAAAATCCGCCGGAAGGGCGGAATGATTTTGAAATATTGAAAAATTGACGATTGAATGAATTACCTCTGAAACTGGGCAACCCCGGACTCCATCCGCAAATTATGGCGATTCAAGGAATGCCATGCATCCGATTTTAAATCGTCCATAGTTCCGTCGTAGCCAGCTTCGGAAAGTTGGATTTCGTAATGATCAACGATATGCCAAGCCTGCTGGAAATGAAAATCGTATGCTTTTTCGCATCCAATTGGGTCAAGAATGGCTTGGATGTGATGCCGTAGTTCGCCTCTCCGCAGCGGCTTTTTGAGCCACATGCAAATTTTGCGGACAATAATGAGCACAAAGACGATAATTCCGATGGTTATCAATAGGGTTTTCATGGCTTAAGACAACTTTCGTATTGGTTTTTAGTGAACTATACCGAAAAATAGAATGCCACAAAACAAACAAAAAAGCAAGCCTTTGATTTGCTTGCTTTTTTGTTTGAATTTTTTCGAAAAGTTTTCTTGGGAACGACTATCGTTTTGGTCACAAATATTTTGTTCGCCGTCGCTCACAAAATTTTGCGTGTCTCCCGACACGATCTACTGATCGCCCGCTCGCGTCGCCCGCTGGCTCGACATCGCTCCGGCCGTCAAAGCGATAAAACAAAAACCCCTTTCGGGGCTTTTGTTTTATCGCTTTGACCACTGCGGAGCCTTGCGGGCTTTCTTGAGACCGAACTTGCGGCGCTCTTTTGCGCGAGGGTCGCGCTTGAGGAAGCCGGCTTTCTTCAAAAGGCCGCGGAGCTGGATGTCGTATTCGTTCAGAGCGCGGGCGACGCCGTGGCGGAATGCCTCGGCCTGGGAATGAATGCCTCCGCCCTTCAATACCGCCGTAATTTTAAATTTAGCGGCAATTTTTGAAGTGGTGAGCGCGTCATGAATGATTGACTGAAGTTCCTTTGTCGGGAAGTAGACTTCGAGCTCCTTGTCATTGAAAAGGAATGTTGTTTTTGTCGCAGGAGTCATGCGGACGCGGGCTGAAGATGTTTTTCGTCGGCCGATTGTTTCGATGTAACGTTCCCCTGTTGTTGATGTTGTTTTTTCCATAAAATTTTCTGTATTTTTATTCGTTATTCTGAAATTGTCAGGTTCTTCATCATTTTCGAGCGAAGGCTGTTTGACGGCAACATTCGGTAGACCGCACGCTCGAATGCTTCTGATGTTCCTTTTCGCGCAATCAATGCGCCGAGTTTTTCGGTGTTGATTCCTCCGCGGAAGCCGGTGAACGTGACGTATTCCTTGTCGTCCATTTTCTTCGAATCGATTGCGGCTTTTGAAGCATTGATGATGCTGACCTTTGCGTCAGGAACTGAATTACGAGCGTACGATGCTAAATTTTTGCCCATGAGATATCCTGCCGCTTCGCTCGCGACTCGTCCCAATTTCTTTCCCTGTGCGTCTATTTTGTAGTTCATTTTAATTAAAGTTATTCTTGGCGCAATTATACGAATTCAATCACGGCCATAGGCGCCGCGTCAAGTTTTCGTGCCGGCAATTTGACGATGCGCAGATATCCGCCGTTTCGTTTCGCGTATTTCGGAGCGATTTTTTCGACCAGGATTTTAGCTTCGCGTTCGCCGCCGATGCGGGTAATGATGAGGCGTCGGCTCGCGAGAGTTCCGGTTTTTGCCTTTGTAACGAGCTTTTCAACGAATGGTCGAAGTTCTTTTGCCTTCGCAGTTGTCGTCGTGATGTTCTCGTGGAGTACAAGTGAACGCGCCAAAGAACGCACCAGAGCGTCGCGCTGGTTCATCTCTCTTCCGAATTTTCTTTTTTTGCTGTGGTGGTTCATGGTTTTAAATAATTTCTAAGCGTCTATTTCAACGTTATGCCGTATCCGGAAAGGACTTTCTTGATTTCCTGAATGCCCTTCGATCCGAGTCCGTCGACGTCGAGGATATCAACTTCTTTCTTTCGCGCCAATCCGCCGACTGTGCGGATATTCGCGCTGGTCAATGCTTTCGCTGTGCGAGGAGAAAGACCGATTGAGTCAATGCGTGTCTTCAAAAATTCGACGTCGAGTTCCTTTTTAGGAGCCTTACCGCCTTCAGCAGATTCAGAACCTTCAGCCGTTGCTTTCATTTTCTTCGGCTCTTCGACAGGCTCTTCTTCTTTCCAGCCGACAATTGCCTTTAACTGCGTGATCATGATGCCGACAGAATCCTCCAATGCTTTTGCGGGAGTAAGAGTTCCGTCAGTTTCAATTGTGATGCGGAGACGGTTGAAGTCCGTTCGGTCGCCGACGCGCATGTTCTCTACTTCGTAATTGACGCGATAGATTGGAGTGAACGTCGCATCGAGGCTGATTGAGCCGATTTCAACGCGTTCCTTTTCGAGGATTTCCTTTGAAACGTAGCCAAGGCCCTTTCCGACCGTCATTTCAATGTCGAGTTCGGTATTTTTGTCGGTGATGTCGGCAATATGAAGGTCGGAGTTGAGGATTTCAACCTGTCCAGGGACTTCAATGTCCTTTGCGGTTACCTTTTTAACGCCCTTTATTTTAATGGTCAAAGTTTGCGCCTCTTCCGTGATCATCTTGACGCGGAGTTTTTTCAGGTTCAAAAGAATCGTAATGACATCCTCTTTGACGCCTGCGAGAGAAGAAAATTCGTGTTCAACGCCCTTGATTTTTACCTTCGTGACGGCTGCACCCGGGATTGATGAAAGAATAATGCGGCGGAGCGAGTTTCCGAGAGTGTGTCCGTATCCGGGATAAAGTCCGTCAATTTCATAAATGCCGCTGTTACCCTCCTCGCGGACGATCTTTGGCTTTGACGGGAGCAAAATATTATTTGGCTGTGTCATATTTGTGGACATATATTTTTATATTAAAATTAATAATTATCTGCTGTAAAATTCCAGTACCGCGCCGACGTTAAACAGAAGCTCCGACTGCATCGCGACGGGAATGCCATCAACGGTGACTTGCTTCTTTTCGGTGTCGAGTTTCAGCCATGCGGGAGCCTTCACGGTTTTCAGTCGTTCGTCGAGCGTCGTGAAGAGTGCCTTCTTTTTGCTGCCTTCGCGTATGGAAACGACGTCGCCGATCGAGACCTGGTATGAAGGAATGGTGACGATGGTTCCGTTTACGAGAAGATGTCCGTGGGAAACCATCTGGCGGGCTGCCTGGCGAGTTGTTGCGTAGCCTGCGCGAAGAGCCACATTGTCGAGACGGCCTTCGAGAAGTCGGACGAGCATTTCAGCCGAGCTGCCCTTTTCATGCATCGCTTTTTTCACGTAATTTGTAAACTGGCGACCCGGTACGCCGTAGCTCATGCGGGCTTTCTGTTTTTCGAGCATGCCCAAACCGTATTCGGATTTTGCGCGCGGCTTTGAACCGGATCGGCCGGGAGCCTTTCCTGCGACATTTCCCGAGCGGATAGCGTATTTCTGAGTTTGAGTTTTCTCAAATACCGGTACTCCGAGTCGGCGGGCTATTTTGTATCGTGGTCCAATAATCATATGTTTATATTAAAAATTATTTGTGATGTTATACTCGGCGCGGCTTCTTCGGCTTCGGACCGTTGTGCGGAACCGGAGTCACGTCCTTTATTGATGAAATGAAAACGCCTTTTGAAACGAAGCCTCGGACAGAAGATTCTCGTCCTGAACCCGTGCCCTTGATGACGACGGCTACTTCCTTGAGTCCGATTGCCTGAGCCTTTACCGCAAGAGTTTCGCCCACCTTTGCGGCTGCGAAAGGAGTTCCCTTTTTTGCGCCCTTGAAACCGAGAGCTCCGGCTGATGAAGCGAAGATTGCATTGCCCTTCGGATCCGTCAAAAGCAATTTTGTGTTGTTGTAGGTTGACTGCACGTACAAAATGCCGCTGTCGAGGCGCTTTTTTGAGCCTGAAGAAGCGGGTGCGGATGAAGCCGAAGCTGAAGCTGGTTTGGCAACATCGGCAGATTTACCAGCCGCTTTTGGAGCCGCTCCCTTCTTTGCTTCCTCTTCAGTTTTTACGATTGTTCGTTTTCCCATTTTGTTAGTGTTTGATGTTTATTCGGCAGTTCCTATGTCTTTTCTTCCTTCTTTCGTCCCGAGCCCATGGTCTTTCGGACGTTTCCTCGGAGTGTTCGCGAATTTGTTTTTGTGCGCTGGCCTCGAGTCGGCAATCGGTGGACATGGCGCGAGCCGCGATATGTTTTGATGTCCTTCAGTCGTTTGATGTTTGAAGCGACTTCTCGTTTCAGGTCACCTTCGATTTTAAACGATTCGATGATTTTGCGGATTTCGTTCTCCTGTTCAACCGTCAGTTCCTTCGCTTTTTTGCTCGCTTCAATTTTTGCCTTCTTCAAAATGAAGAGCGCGCGCGATCGTCCAACGCCGTAGAGAGTCGTGAGGGAGATCTCAAGTCTTTTTTCGTCTGGGATTGTGATACCGAGGATACGCATTTTTTTTAGTATTTAAATTATTATTTTACGAAAATTAACCTTGCCGCTGCTTGTGGCGTGGGTTCGCCGTGCAGATCACATATACATAGCCCTTGCGACGGACAGTTTTGCATTTTGGACAGATTTTTTTGACTGATGCTTTTACTTTCATTTTTGTATGTATGTTTTTGTATGCCGCTTTTCCTACTTCTACAATCGTTTCGTGATTCGCGCCCGTCCTCCGTACGGATCCAGCTGAAGCTCCACCTTGTCGCCGATCAGAATGCGGATATGATGCATTCTCATTCGGCCCGCAAGATACGCCAGTGTCGTTTCGTCGCCGACAGTGCCATCCACCTTCACGCGAAAAAGCGTGTCGGGCAGTGCTTCTGTTACGATGCCAAAAGCGTGGTTCTTCGCCTGGTTCTCTGCTTTGCTATTTGGGGCTTTTTGAATATCCATTTAAAAAAACGTGTCTAGCTATCATATCAAAAATGGTGGGCAAATGTCAATACCCGGCGGTTTAACATGCGCTTCCTGAGCTATTGTGCTCGAATAACCAATTTTACTTAACCCTTTTTCTCGGGATATGCCATATATAATCTAATTTTTAGCTATAACTATATTAATCCGTGAAGGCGAGCTCGGAAACGAGCGTTTCCAGAACGGTAGTATTGTAGCATGAGCAGTGGCAATTGTGCTATACCCCTTGAATACGGCCACGCTTTGAGCCAATGAAACGCCCGCCAATTGGATTGTCAGTGTCGTCGTGGAGATTATGCCGACCAGATTCATGGTGCCTTTGAGGCTGAAATTCAAAGGTTGGCCATTTGTCACGGAAAACGACTGAGGGTTGTTGATCGTGAACTGTGCCGATTCAAGACCCTGGGGATCGAATGAACTGTTGTATTGCGTCGGTGCGATTGTCTGCGCGAGATTAGTTTTCTTGAATATGATTCCGGAGAAAGAAGCCTGCACGCCGACGTTTGCGGTTGTCGATGAAGTAGTTGAAGCGGAAATTAGATTGTAATTTATTGCATATGCGTTATTGAACATGACGTATCCCGTCGGCACGAGCGTTTGGGTCTGTGTGAGAAGAGTTTTTTGCAAGGATTGCTCCATTGTTTGGTCTGCCGATGAAACCGTCGTGCTTGAGGTAATAATCTGGTGCCCCGATGAACCGCCAATTATTCCCGCGCCGTTTGGATTGAGACGGGCGTAGAATCCGCTATATTTTGGACTACCTTTATATGCCACAATGCTGAAATCGCCGTAGGAAGGATTTGTGACAAGATCCGAAGGATTAATATTGTATGAAGACCCGCCCGCCGCCGCCGTTACGGCGACTGCAACACTGCCGGCTGTTCCCCCGACAATGCCCGGAATGACGACGGAATTATTTGTTGTGTAAATGAGACCGTTGCCGCTCGAAAGTCTCGTTCCCGCGACTATTTTTTGCGAAGCCGCACTGTAATTATTGTAAAGAATCACGGTTCCCTTTGCGAAAGTCGTCACGACCGGACCGACGGAAGCCGGAACGCTTTGATTGAGCTGGCTGCTTGTTTGAATTATTTTATAGGCCATGGTGCCCGAAGCGGATGCGTTTGCGTAAGCCGTGTATGAGCCGCTCACCGGAATATCAATACTCGCCGGCATGATGACGACGGTTGCTTTTGCGTATACGATTGAAAATGCATAAGCGATTGCTCCGAGACAAATGACGGCGATAAGTCCAAAAAGCCATGGCTTTACGGTGCGCTTTCCCACTGTTCCGCGGGATCTATTTGACTGCGGAAATGTTTCAATTTTTTCCGCCGGTTTTTCGATTCGCCTGCTTCTCTCCATGGGAATGGCATTGCGCAAGGGCGGCTTTTTTTTGGCGGGAATCATGTCCTGGATAATTTTGTTCATGTGTCTTTAAAAATTAAGTATACCCTACTTTATCGCAGCTTCATCCCAGGTTTTGTTGGAGGGCGAAAACGTACAGGCTCATGAGCGAATCCTCTTGTTCCTTGTCTTCATGCGAGACTTTTGAATCCAGTGCGCTTTTTTCAATCGGAGAGACGGTCACGTGTTCCCCTGAAATTTCGGCCAATGCCCGTTCGAAATGCGAATAGTGTCCGTTCGCCAAAAGATATATCCGGTGCGGCATGGAATTCATTTGGCCAAGCGCGGCGAGAGTGTCCGTCAGCTGTTCCGCCCATGTATTGGTGCTTGAATCGGCGATTGCCGCCACGCGGCTGTTTTCGGCGGGATGAAGGGCGTTTTGCGACTGAAGATTCAGCGACGAGTAGGTCAATTTCCGGGAAAGCAATGCCGTGCCGGCCGGAAACGAAGCCATGGCCGCGCACAGGCCGTCTTTGACCACGATAATGTCGGAAATTTCCCTGTGCACATGAATTGCAATATAGTCGCTTCCCCCCGCAACAATGGTACGCAATGCAGAATATTGCAGAAGAAGCGAAGAATGGCATTCGATGTTGCGTTCGGACATGCGGATCGATTTTTCGAGGGTTTTTTCGATGTGGCTGAGGATGCTTTTTGAGCTGATCGAAACGGCGAAAGAAACTTCGAGTTCGCGGGCTTTCTTGCCTTCAAAACGGACAGTCGGATAGCCGTTGAGCTTCACTTCAAAAATTTTCTGCTCGATGAACGCGAGGTCGAATTCAAGCGAGCTGTCGTGCTCGGCCAGAAATTTTTGTTCAAGATCGCGGCGTTCCCCGTCCAGTATCGCATTGACGGCGGTTTTGGTTATTTCCGTTTCCTTTTCGTACGAAACTTTTACGGTCTTTGTTTTTGAAATGATCCACGGCGAAGAAAAGACGACATGGATCTTTGATATCGGAATATTTAGCGAATTGGCCGAGGCGATTTTCAATCCCCCGGTTACCGTTTTTTCGGAAACGACGGATACGGCGTCGAGCATTGCGGACAGGAGTCTTACCCCGCCTTTTGTTTCATCGCCGTTTCCGCGCGGCATTATTTCAGCCGAAGCTCTGTGGAATATGTGCGGGGCGACGGCAGCGGAAGAACCGCCTGAAAACAAAACAAGTGACCCGCGGACGAGGCCGCTTTCGACGTCTATGACAAGGGAGAGTTCCCGCTCCTTTCCGTGTTTTTTCGAAGAACGGGAAGGAGATTTTGTAAGAAACGAAAAAGACATGGCCGAATTATAACACGACTCGGCAAAATTGGGCCATCGCGTTCCTGTAACGCCGCGACGGTTCATTCGTCTGAACTATTGCAGATCCTATTAATAGTTAATTAAAAAATCTATGTTAATGACACTCGCAGTTATACTTTTGATACTTTGGTTTTTGGGCATTATCGGAGTCTATACCATCGGATGGTTTATCCACATTCTTCTTGTCGTCGCCATTGTTCTGTTCCTTGTCCGCATCATTCAGGGCAGAAACCCGATTGCTTAATTGGTTTTGAGGCAGGCTTAAATTAGCTTTAATTAAGCGAGAACGGCTTTAATCCGGCGTACGCCCTGCGAGACGGCTTCTTCCTTTTGGATTTTGAATTTCCACTTCCCTTCGGGGCCGGCAAGTTCGGCTGTGTTTTTCACGTGCGGACCGCCGCAGAATTCTTTTGAGTAAGCGTGTTCAAGGTCCGGACCGACGAAATAAATCGAAATTTGGTCGCCGTATTTTTCGTGGAAGAAATGCCGTGCACCTGTTTTTTCAGCTTCAGCTTTCGACATGGTGACATTATTCACCGGCAATTTCGCGGAGATTTTTTCATTGACGATATCTTCGACTTTCTTTTTTTGTTCGTCGGTCATTTTCGACCCGTATGAAAAATCAAAACGGAGACGTTCCGGCGTTATGTTCGAACCTTTCTGTCCTACCGAGTCTCCCAAAACGTCATGCAAAGCCTGATGAAGCAGGTGCGTAGCCGTATGATACCGGACCGACATTTCGCTCGTATCCGCGAGCCCACCCTTGAATTTCTGCTCTGCGCCTGCGCGGGAGAGCTCCTGGTGTTTTTTCATTTCTTCCTGAAAGCTTTCTTCGCCGACAACGATTCCCTTTTCTTTTGCCAGTTCAACGGTCATTTCAAATGGAAAACCGAAGCTTGAAAAAAGACCAAAGGCATCAATTCCCGAAATCGAACCTGTTTTTGCCATGCGTTCAAATTCTTTCATGCCTTGAACCAAAGCGTCCGCGAACTTGTCCGATTCTTCCTGCAGGACTTTTTTTATCAAATCAGATTTAATGGCGAGATCCGCATATCCATCTTTATAAATACCGACAACCGTGTCAACAATTTTTGAAATGCGCGGAGCATCGAGTTTTTTATCCGTCATATTCATGATGGCGCGCCGGATGAGGCGCCGCAAAATGTATCCGCGATCGGTATTTGAAGGAATAACTCCGTCCGCGATCATGAAAACGCTCGTGCGCAAATGGTCCGCGATTATGCGCTTGTTTTTATCCTGTGCATTGGGATTTTTCATCAGACTCATTATTGGTTCGAGCACGTCCGTCTCGAAAACACTTTTTTTATTCTGCACTGTCGCGAGAAGTCGTTCGAGACCCATGCCAGTATCGATGCCAAGAGTCGGAAGTTTTGTCAGTTGTGCTTTGCCTTTGTCCAATGCCTCACGCGTACCATCGCAGAGATATTCATTGAAGACGATATTCCATATTTCGACGTCTTTGTCGTCGGCATTTTTGCAGTAAATTTCTGTTGTCGGCCCGCATGGTCCGGAACTGCCGGTTGGTCCCCAGAAAACGTCGGATCCGTCTTCGCGAATGTCGCTGACGCCGAGTTTATGCCAGATTTCGCGCGATTTTTCATCCCGCGGAACGTTGTCGCTGCCCTTGAAAAAAGTGACGTATGAAATTGTCAGGCTGAGTTCTTTCGCGATAAAATCATGCGCATACGTTATCGCTTCTTCCCTGCCATACCCGCCAAAGGAAAAATTCCCGAGCATTTCGAAAAAAGTCAGGTGCGTCGCGTCGCCAACCTCGTCAATATCCGAGGTGCGCACGCATTTCTGGACGGAAACCGTGTTCATCGAGCCGAAATCTTTTTTGGCATTTTTTTCAGCGGTGTAGTATGGCTTGAATTGCTGCATTCCCGCAGTCGTAAAAAGCACGGACGGGTCGCTTTCCGGCACGAGCGAAGATGAAGGAATGACCGCATGCCCGCGCTTCTCGAAAAAAGCAAGGAAACGAGAGCGGATTTCGGCGGAGGTCAGGGTCGGAGAAGGTTTCGATTGCATGTTCGTCAGTCTAGCAAAAATAAGCCCAAAATTAAAGTGTCGCGAGCCACGCCCGGTATTTCGCGTCCATGTCCTCAAAACTTTTCCGGTTGTCCGTTATTTTCTTTTTGCCATGAACCATTGTTATCGTGCCTTTCAAATTAACCGGCTTTTTATAGAACGGCACTTTCTCGAGCCGGGCAATTCTAGATTTTGCGTCTGTTAACGCTCCACCAAGCGTTTTTGTCGCATTTCGTATGAATGCCTCGGGTCCGAGCTTTTTGCCCGTAGCCATTTTGACAAGTTTTTTGGCCGGATACATCGACGCGTACGACCACATTTTTGTGATTTCCCTGCCGACGTTCGGGTTGTCGACGATATAGCCGTATTTTTTGAGGAAATATTCGCGCCATTGATGGACGCCGAGTTCGGCGAGACCGTAACCATGATAGTACGCGGATGATTCCCAGGAATAAATATGCGGCACGTTCAAAATCGATATTGATTCGCCTGTGCGGTCAAAATATTTTTGATAGACTTTGCGCGCGGTTTTCAGCACGAAATTTTTTGTCAGATTTTTGCATTCGTAAATTTCCTTTTCGAAAAAAACGACGTATATTATGCCCATAAGTTCAAGGGGATATAATGGGTGGAGCGCCCGCAGTTTCTTTTCAAAATGACTGAAGGGATACGCCTCGCCCGCCGCATTTTTTGCATAACGCATGCACCATTCGATGCTGGACGCCATTGTATCCATGAACATGCTGTGCGTTTCCGCCCAAGAAATGGTAGAGGGCGGATATTCGCTGTTTATGCAGACGTCTTCCTGAAGGGAGTTAAGCCGGTCAGCCGCGTGTCCGCCTTCATGAAAAACCGTGTGGATTCCCTGCGCTCCGGAACCGATTTGACCTGGAATTGCATTCGATGAAAAATCGGCCGAACCCGGCAAACGCTTGCCCTTCTCGTATCGGACAAGATCGGTATAATGGCAAAAGCCGTTGTTATGCTTGCCTTTGCGGTCGAGAAGGTCAAGTGTTACAGCACCGCCCTTGAAGTCGATTCCGAGCGCCGCAAAGGAACGGCCCCAATATGAAATAGCATTCTCAAACTGAAAATACTGATCTTCTTCTTTGGTGAATTCACCCGTCATCATATAGCCAAAATTCCACGGCTTGCGAAGTCCGGGTTTTTCTTTTTCGATTTCGCGCACATTTTTAAACGCATATTTTGTCTTTTGATATATGGCTTCAAAAATTGGAAAGAGCTCTTTTTTGCTCATATCTTCGTCAATTCGAAGTTTGTATTCGTAAAAATCGGAATAGCCGACCGCGCGGGCAAATTCATTGCGAAGACCGATGATTTTTATGTAGTCATCCAGGGTCGATAGCGGCAATTTCTCCATGGATTCAAAACATGCCTTACGAATCGCTTCGTCGGGATGGGTGCGCATGAGTGAGCGCATTTTATTTTCCGATGCTGGCACAAATTTTCCGGACTTCGGATCAAGGTAGCCTTCTTTTCGCGAACTTCTTTTTTGGGCGATTTTTGCTTCGAGGGCGGAGACTTTATCCTTGATGGCTGCGGCGTGTGCCGGAGCCTGATACAAGCTGAAGAAATGATCCCATAGACCGAGCCTTCTTTTTATTTCGCCTTTTGCCATACGCATATATTGTTCGGTCTCCGCTTTCAGTTTTGGATCCGCGCGAAAAGCGTCACGGGCGGCCTGCGCCTTGTTCATGGCTTTATCGACGCTGTGATCGCCCATATATGAAAGCCAAAAATTTTTCTCGTATGCCGTGTGAAGTTTCGAATATTCCTTGTTCAAATAGTCCAGGAATTCTTTGGCGGATTTTGCTTTTTGCATATGTTGATTATAGTTCTTATTCTCTATCTTGCAAAATTTTTAAGCGCCTGAAAATCTTTCTTCAAAACATCCCGCATCGAACCGTTGTACAATGCCGC
Organism: Candidatus Tayloriibacteriota bacterium; assembly: GCA_003151615.1. Classification (GTDB taxonomy): domain Bacteria; phylum Patescibacteriota; class Minisyncoccia; order Phycocordibacterales; family PALSA-1337; genus PALSA-1337. Next base: position 298,625 of record PLXZ01000004.1, read on the forward strand.
GGCCGGATGATACAAAGTGACGATCGAAATCGGACCGTAGGACGCGACGGCTTCGAAAATACGGCCGTGAATTTTGCTGATCGGCTCGAGTTCCAGATCGAGGCCGAATTTTTTCATGATATAGCTCATGCTGTGCCGACCGAGGGTGGCGATGACTTTCGGCTGGATGATGTCAATTTGCTGGTCGAGGAAGCCTCCATATAATTCGATTTCCTCCGGCGTCGGGTCGCGGTTTTCTGGCGGGCGGTCTTTGACAATGTTAGTGATGTAGACTTTGTCGCGGGTCATTCCGATCGATTCGACGAGTTCGGTCAAAAATTTTCCGGAAGCCCCGCAAAAGGGTTTGCCGGTTTTCGCCTCGTTCATTCCGGGCGCTTCGCCGACAAACATGATGCTCGCGTCGTGATTCCCTTCCCCTATAACCGGAAAATATTTATTCGAAGTGCGGAATTCATAAAGCGGCGATCCCTTGAATACGAGAAGCTCGTCGCGAATTTTTTTCATTTCGTCGTATTTTGGCATGAGATTATTAAAAAATTATGCTGAAATTCGGTTTACATTCCGCACACCTCCCCAATTTCGCCCATGACTGCGGTTATGCCGGCTTCGTCGATGCCGTTTTCCTGAAGAATTTTCGGCGTGATTTCCTTGCACAGAATGACGCCGCGTTCGAGCAGGTTTTTTTTGTGGACATTTGAAAGCGTCGCGAGGCATGTGAAAGGATGCAGTTTCGATTCGGTAATGATGTCGTGAAGATTTCCTTGCGCAGGATAATTCCAGCCCACCATTTTCAGGCCGACGCATGAGCCGTATTTGATCGCTTGCTCGGTGAATTTCGTATTGGTGATGAGCCAGCCTTCGGACAATGCCCGGCGTTTTCCTCCATAATCAAAAATTGCTCCGGCGTTTAAAATGTCGTCGATGCGCGCTTTCACGTAAAGGGCGACCTTCAAATCCGATTTCAGTCCGAATTCGTTGTGAAATTTCGCTTCGACCATGACCAATTTTTCATTATTCCACGCGACGACGTCCGTTTCGTGTTCGACGCAGGCGCCCTTGACCATTTGGTCGGTTAGCGTTTCGTATTTCCAGACTTTGAAAATATCCGCGACAAATTTTTCGAAGGGAAAACCGTTTGGGCCGAGTTCCGCGAGCGCGCGACGCAATGAATACCGCGACGCCGTCGGCATCGATTCCCTGCGGAGAACTTCAAAGGCGTGCCGATAGATTTCGGCGCTCGACATGCCATTGACCAGTTCCTGCGAGACATGCTCCACGACGCGTTTTGCGATAGCAACCGAACTGCCGGAATTTTCAAGAGATTCGGTAAGTTTTGCCAAGTCAAAAGGCTCCAACGTTCCGTCGGCTTTCTTGATGTAGATCGGTTCTGCGGAAGGTGTACTTGAAGATGTTGCTGGAGTCGGCATATTTAAAAATGATATAGTCCGATTATATCACATCGTTAAGACGCGTTAGGATATGATTCCTCCGCCGACGCAGATCGCACCGTCGTACATTACGAGTGACTGTCCGGGAGAAAGTGCGTACTGCGGTTCTTCAAAATTAATTTCGCAACTGCTTTCCCTGCCCGCCTTGCCCGGTTCGATGCGCATAATCATGACCGGAGTCAGCGTCGCGCGATATCGGCTTCGAGCCATCAGTCGTTTTCCGACATAGTTTGAGCCGTTTCCGCCGGGCCAGTTTACTTTAATCAAATGCGTTTCGGTGCGGCCATATGGCAAGGTACCCACGGAATTTTCAGGCGCGTCCTCCGCGATTATTTTATGCGCGACCGTGATCGTGTTTTTTTCCACATCTTTCGCCACGATGTAATACGGATCATCGTTCGGAGTTTTATGCGAATCGTTGATGATGAAGCCGCGCCGCTCGCCGAGGGTGAAGAAAAATGCCCCATCATGCCGGCCAATGACGGTTCCATCAATGTCGAGTACTTCGCCCGCTTTCGGCTGTATATAATGAGAGAGAAATTCCTTCACGTCGATTTTTCCGATGAAGCAAAGTCCCTGGCTGTCTTTTTTCTCGGCTGTCGGTAAGCCGAATGATTTTGCCAATTCACGTACGCGCGGTTTTTCAATTCCGCCGACCGGAAATAATGTCCTGCGCAATTGCTCCTGCGTCAATGTCCATAGAAAATAGGATTGGTCTTTGTTCGTGTCATTTCCCGCAACCAAGTTGAAAGTATTCGGCGCAGACGGCGAAGGCAAAATCTGCGCATAATGTCCGGTCGCGACATAATCGGCACCCTGTTTCATCGCCCAGTCGAAAAATCCTCCGAACTTTACATATTTATTGCACATGACGTCGGGATTCGGCGTTCGTCCGGCGCGATATTCGGCAATCATGTAATCGACGACTTCGCGCTTGTATTCGGCTTCCAAATCGAGAGTTTCAAATTTGATCCCGATTTTTGCGGCGACGCGCATGGCGTCCAGGCGGTCTTCGCGCCAGGTGCAGTTGAGTCCGGTGATGCTTTCCAGGATGTCGGCGCTGGGCTGCCAGACTTTTATGAAAACACCCGTGACGTCATAGCCGTCGCGGAGCAAAAGAGCCGCGGACACGGAACTGTCCACCCCGCCCGACATGCCGACAAAGACTTTTTTCTTCATGGTATTTTTTCTTGACTTTTCAGTTTTCACATGATATCAAATATAATAGCGGTTAACAACAATACAACCAAAGTGAGTTCATTATATGATTATCAGTAAAAGAAAATTTGAGGGTTCCCTAACCGAATTACGGTTAGGGTTGCAGAATACCTTTCAAAGACTTATTGGAAATGCAACCAATAAAGATTGGAAAGTCTTTGAACAGGCGCTCAATGAAATCTGTTTGGGAATTCAATTTTGCACGCAAAACAAAATTGACCTGACGGTGGCATTGAATCCCGACTTCAGCCTGTCCGGACCGAACAACTGCATTCTTGCAAAAACGCATCCGACCGGAAATTATTTTCGCGCGCTGGAAACGCTCGGAATTAGTCAGGAAAAAGCCAAATCGTTGGGATTTGCTTGCAGTCCGCACCTCATTAGTTTGTTAAGCGAGACAAAATTAAACTGGAATCCGATTTGCGTTCAATTATGGAGGTTTACGGCAAGTTATTTTGTAAATCTTTCACGGCTGTAATTTGGAAAATTTTTCGAAAGGCCACGGCACTACCGCTGTGGCCTTTTTTAATTCCCCAAATATTTCGCCTGATTCGCCAGCTGGCCTTCATACGTAGCAGAATAATGCATCACACCCTTTGAATCGTTGAGATAGTACCAGTAGCTCGTCGCGGTTGGCGTTACGGCGTCAATCAAGGCATCGATACCCGGATTATCAATTGGAGTCGGCGGCAAACCTTTATATCTATAAGTATTGTATGGGGACGTACCGGCCAGTTCATCCGCGGTCAGAGTACTCGCTATTGAAAGTTTTTGTCCTGCAAGCAGATTGGCGTACACCAGTGAAGGATCAACCTGCAGAAGCTGTCCGGACTCAAGTCGCTTCCATAAAATGCCGGCAATGATGCGGCGGTCGGCCGTGGACGTCGCTTCTTTCTCCAAAATCGAAGCCATAATGACGACATCGTTTTGTGTGGCATGAAAACCTGCGGCACTCGATGAAGCGAGAAAGGCGTTAATTTGCGGCTGAATCGACAAGATTTTTTTATTGAAATTGTCTTTCATTATTGAAATGACCGCAGTGGCAGTATCATTCGGCAAAAACAAATAGGTGTCCGGAAAAAGATATCCTTCGCTCGTTGATGCGATATTCAAAAATTGTGTCTCGTTAAATTGCGATATTGCGAAAAAAGGCGAACTCGATGCCGAAGTGGAGGAGGCAAGCGCTGAATTTAGTATCGTTGCCGTCTGACGAACAGTTGAACCTTCGGGAATCGTCACCCGCACAGCCGGCAAATCCTGCTCGCTGTGTATCAGCCTGTTGACGACAGTCCAGACATTTTCGGGTTTTGAAAAAACATAATCCCCTGCCCCGATGCTGTTTTTTGCTCGAAGAAGGGTGATTATGACTTTAAACAAAAATTGCGAACGGATGATGTGGTCGGCAGAGAGCTCGCCCGCGACGGAACCGGCTCCTGCGCCATTTTCCACCGGTACGATTACGTTGACGGGAAAATTTGCCGGTGCTCGCATTTCGGCAAGAGCGATTCCGCCAGCCAAAATAACAAGGCATGCCACCGCTATGCATACCAAAGAAAAATGTGACAGACGCGATTCCATATATTAGATCGGAAGATTCGCCGGAGCCTGGCCTTTTTTCGACTGGATACGGGCAAGAGTCGGAGTCGCCGCAACCTGGCCCGGGAAGTGGAATATTGTCGCCAATTCCTCGGAGTTCATGACGAGCGGCTGACCGTGATGGCGAATGCCTTTATACGGATGAAAGAAGTACGAACGACGCTTGTAAATTTCGAGCAACTGCTTGCGCATATGGTTTTCGCGGTATTCCTTGAAATCCTTCCATGGTTCGCCGAATCGCGGGCTCCATATGTCGACTTTAATTTTAAAACCGTTCAAGTGTTCCGTATTGAATTGTTTGAAACAGCCGATAAGACCCGGAATGTTCGTGCCGACGAATGAATCCTTTTTTGCGATATACATGGTACGTACTCCGACGTCAAAACCAAGCTTGCTTACGCCGCGCTCGATTGCTTTAACAATGTCCTGCTCGCCGGGCGAAATGATGATGCGCTTGCCCTGTCCGGTTTCATCGTCCGCTCCCCCGGCAATTTTGGTTTCAGGATCTCGGCCCAGGATTTTATGGACTTCGGCTGCGGCTTCATCCTTCCATTTGTCGGTCGTTTTGAACCAATGACCTTCTTTCGCTTGGTCGTCCTTATGGGCGCGTACGGTGAATTGTATCCAAACCTGCTGATTTACGCCGATGCTTCCGAGAAATTCCAAAAGAGGCGCCAGAGGGTCAACTTTGAACTCCTCTTTCGGATCCTTGTCGAGGCCGTAGTCGACATATGTTTTTATCGGGTAGTGATTGCCTTTCGCGAATTTAAACTCGCAGCCCCAGAGGCTGTTTTCCTTCGGATCAAAATGTACCGATTTTGCGTAGTCGTCGGTTTCGTGTACTTCAACTCCCGGAAACTGGGCATAGAGGCTCGTCTCGATAAATGTTTTCAATGCCGCGCGGGTCCATATGAAAAAATGAACCTGACCCTCGATTGAAACCATTTCGAGCGAGAACCATGCGCGCACTTTCCCGAGCCAATATTTGTCGTACCAGCTTCCCTCGCCTCCGGTTTGGTGAAGCGCTGTCAAAAACAATTCCATGGCGGCCGGCGATTTCATGGTCTCCTTTGGCAGGCGGATTTCAAGGACGACGTATTTTTCCTTGTAAAAACTTTCGGCGCGGATGTATCTGACCCATACATCGGCGAATATCGCCAACAGGACGATCATGAGAAGTATCGGCGAAATGCCGATGAGAATGCCCACTGACGGCGCGAGCGAGCCGAGGCTGTTTGAATAGAAATGAATCAATGAAGCGAACATAATGTGTGATTATTATACCCCAATAGTTACCCAAAACAAAAAAGCCCGTCTGGGCTTTTTTGTACTTACGCTGCAACCGCTGCCCCTACCGCATGATATCTGTTTTCCTTGTCTTTCTTGAAATATTTGTGGTTCTGGAGATTGACGATGATGGTATTTTCCTTGACGTAGCGTTCTTTGAGTACTTTTTCGATGATTTCCTCCTTTGTCATCGGGCCGTTCTTTTCGAGAACCGATTTGATGACGTCACGGACGACGCCGCTGACATATCCCCATTCCTTCAATGCATACAAACCGCGGCCGACCAAAACGAAACGAGGGTCTTTAATGAGTTCATTGTGAGTTGTCGCGACGTGAGCCTTCTTTTTGAAGACTTTGCTGATCTGGTTTGCGACTTCGCGGAAATGGATCGGCGAACCGTGCTTGCGGATGACGAGGAATGCGTAATCTCGCATACCTTTCGTGTGGATGTTCGGAGAGTGAGCCACACCCCATTCGCCAATCGCATTCTTGCCTACTTTCTTTGAAAGTCCCAGCCATCGGCGCAGAATTTCCTGATTTTTATATTTTTCGGAAACGCCTTCGAGATGTTCGAGGAATGTGTTGACCATTTCAGATTCAGGCAAAAGATCCTGGTCTGAAAGATTATTGTAAAGTTTTCGGAGAGACGCTTCAACCTGTCCGGCGAGTTCGTCGTTTACATGCCATCGGTGTCGGAATTCGTCGTCTTCCTTGCGCTTCTTGAAACCGTCGCCGAGGACGAGGAGAAAATTGATGGCGTTCTGGATGCTCTCGTCGCTCGAAACGTGACCGAGGAAATCGTCCTCAACGACAATGCCGCCGAGTGAATGGATGAGATTTTCGAGCTCTTTGAAAACCGAAGTTTCGGATTTGTAGGCGTCTGATTTGCGGATATTGTTGAGAGCGTAATTTTCGATCTGGCGGACGCGTTCGCGGGTGATGCCGTAGGTTTTTCCGATGGCGTCAAGAGTCATTTTTGTCGTCGAAGCACCCAATCCGTAGCGGGATGTCAAAACGGCGCGTGCGCGCTCCGGAAGGACGGCGAGAAGGCGCTTGACTGACTGCTTGGGCTTGAATTGGATTGGTGTGGCCATGTGAATTAGCGGTGCTTTTTTGTTGGTTTAATTTATCACTTTGTTGTCTAGAAGTCAAATGTCTGTTGAGGCGATGACTATGTTGATAAGCCTACCCTTGACATATATGACTTTCTTGATTTCCTTACCATATATCCATTTCTTGATTTCGTCAAGGGCTACGGCTTTTTCACGAGCTCCCTGTTCACTCATTTGACGTTCCTCTTCCGAAGGCATTTCAAAGGAGCTGCGCGTCTTGCCGTTGACCTGAACCGCAATTCTGACCGTTGCTTCGGCGATTTTTGAAGGATCGAATGCCGGCCATGGCGCCTGATGGATCGATTTTGCGAACTTCCCTTTTCCGAGATTTAATTTTTGCCACAATTCCTCCGTCACGTGCGGCGCGAAAGGCGCAAGAAGCGAAAGTATAGCGGCATAATTTTCGCGGGAAATGCCGTTCGATTTTTCCGCAATTTTTTCGAGTTCGTTAACCGCAATCATGAGCGCCGAAACTGCGGTGTTAAAGCGCATGGCTTCTATGTCCTCTGAAACTTTTTTGATCGTCTTGTGGACGATGGTATCCGATTCGGTCGCGGCCGGAGTTTCGTCATTTACTTTTTCAGCCAATTTCCAAACGCGTTCGATGAAACGCCGGCAACCCACAATGCCGTTTTCATCCCACGCAATCGCCTGATCGAAGGGTCCCATGAACATTTCGTACAGCCGCAATGAATCTGCGCCGACCGCTTCGACAATTCCGTCCGGATTTATGACATTCCCTTTTGACTTCGACATTTTCTCGCCGCCCTTCGCCAAAATGAGACCGTGCGAGGTTCGTTTCGTGTACGGTTCCGAGGTCGGGACAAGACCTTGGTCGAACAGGAACTTGTGCCAGAAACGCGAGTATAAAAGATGCAGGGTCGTGTGTTCATTTCCTCCGTTGTACCAATCTACAGGAGTCCAATATTTCAGTTTGTCAGCAGCGGCAAATGCCTTTGCATTGTGCGGATCTGTGTATCGCAGGTAATACCAGCTTGAGCCGGCCCAGTTCGGCATCGTGTCAGTTTCGCGCTTCGCCATTCCGGCATTTTCAAAAAAAGCATGCATGTCCTTGAAATTTTTCAGTATCTGATTTTCAGGCAAAGCTTCGCGTAGTTTTTCAAAGCCGTGGTAACCCCAGGCACAGCCGACGATTTTTGACCGGTCAAGCAGATTTTCCAGTTCGTAGACGTCGGCCTTCGTATCGGTGAAGTAATGGATGTCTCGTACCCCGACATTCCAGTCCTTGCAGACCCATTCGATTTTTTCTTCCTTCGAAGCATGGTCTTCGTACGCCAATATATGGCTGAATTTGAGGCCCGATCCCTCGAGCATCGGCAGAACATACGCCTGCGAACCGGAAGAAACCACGGCACACTTTGCATTTTTGTGTTTTTTGACCTCCTTTATGAAATCTTTGAACAGCTGCGGCTCGGAATCGACGACGCATTTCCCGAATTTCCTGATGAAATCGAGGTCGCTTTGAATTTTTTCAGGGGTGCGCTGAACATCGCGCGCATGGTTCGGCTTGCGGTCAAAATATTTAAGCATGCGGTTCTCGGCTTCTTCTTTCGACGGACTGCCCATTGCCACATGCGCATTGATGGCCGCTTTCCACGTGTCGCCGAGCACGCCGTCGAAATCAAAAATAAAATATTTATTTTTTTGAGCCTGTTTTTTTGAGCCGCATTTCGGGCACTTCACATTAACCCATCCGGAAATGGCGGCGAGCGGAGATTCGCCCGTTTCGGTCGGCTTATAATTTTTGACTTCCGGAAGCTTGACCGGCAAATCCTTTTCAGGAACCGGAACAATGCCGCATTCCGGACAATGAATCACGGGAATCGGCTCGCCCCAATAGCGCTGGCGTGAAAATACCCAATCGCGCAGTTTGTAGGTGGTTTTTGGAGTGCCGAAAGCCGCAGCGATTTCTTTTTTAACTGTTTCGCTTTTTTGACCGTCAAATGATCCTGAATTTATAAGTATGCCCTCGCCCGCATAAGCATGGTCATTCATGCAGTAATCCCAAATCCATTTTTGATTTATATGAGTCAAGAATTCACGGGCTTTATTTTCATCAATCCAGACAAGGTCGTGCTTTGATTTTTCTTCATCGCTTGTTTCCGCGCGCTCCTCATTTTCAAGCTGAAATACGACTCCCCTCGTAATCATGTAGCGATTTTCGTTTTTATGCGGCGCATAGAAAAAGGAATGGACTTGCTGCGCGCTTCCGGACGTCGGAATATGCTTCAGGTTTTTATAGCCCGTTTCTTCCAGGATTTCACGGCGGCCGGCAGCTACGATATCTTCACCTTTTTCAATCCCGCCCGTGACGAATGAATTCCAGCCTTCCTTCTTCCAGGTTATAAAAAGATACTTGTTTTCTTTCGGATGCCTTATTATTGCGTGGATATTTTCCCGTCGAATGATTGGCTTGTCTTTTTTCGGTATCAAATCCGTCGTATTTTCACGATACGGAGCAATCACCTGCCGCACCGGCAAACCATGTTTCTTCGCAAACTCAAAATCGCGCTCGTCGTGCGCCGGCACGGCCATGACGGCACCGGTTCCATAGTCGGACAAAACATAGTCCGCGATCCAGACCGGAACTTTTTCGCCGTTTGCGGGATTGATTGCGGAGAGGCCTTTCAACTCAACTCCGGTTTTTTCGCGCTTCGCATCGGTGCGGACAATGTCAGTCTGATTTTTTGCCTTCGCAACATAATCCCCGACTTCTTTTTTGTTTTCCAATTGCGGAAGTACGATTCGAGCCCAGGGATGTTCCGGAGCAAGAACTACATATGTGACACCGAACAAAGTATCCGGACGCGTCGTGAACACAGTCACCGACGGCGTTAAAGCTTTCAAAATAGTAGGTTCAGTATTACCGTCAAAATGAGGTTCCTCGGCGATTACTTTTTGCACGGGAGTTTGAAGAAGTTCTCCGAGCCGAAACGCCTGACCTTCGTCTACCGCGATGTCTTTTATATCATGAAGCAACTTTATAAAGCCGACATTATTTTTGATTTTGGATGCATCAAATTTCCAATTGAAGGTTTTTTCGAAAGGCCGCGGGTGATCTTTGAACTTGACGTCGGCAAATCCCCCGGCCAAAACAAGTCCGGCGATTTTTCTCTGCAATTTCTCAACGACTTTCATGGCGACGACTGTACCGAGACTGTGCCCGTATAGAATAGTATTTTCGTCATAGCCAATTTTTTCCATCGCAGCTAAGGCCGCGGCAACCTGTTCTTCTTCAACCGGCTTTCCGGGATTTGGCAAAGCCGGTATCAGAACCGCATGACCTTTTTCTTCGAGCTTTTCTTTAAGCCACGGATAGAGTGGATCGGATGGTTTTGCCTTGTAACCGTGCAAAAGGACGTATTTATATTTTTTTGAACGTGCCGAAAGGACGAAATCAAACTCCGCACCCTCGCTTTTGCCGATCCAGTTTCTCTGCGATTCCTTGATCGATTCGGGCCAGTCGAGAAGCGGCCGGGGCTCATCAAACCAGCTCGGCTTGCCGAGGAACATCGTGTCCCACATGTATTTCTGCGCGGCAGGTGAAATGAACGCCGACATTTCTTCTTTTGTCAGCCAAACGACGTCATGGTTCGCTTTCTCTTCCTCGGTCAGTTCGCGTTGTTTGCCGTCTTTCAATTCAAAATACATTACATCGAAATGCGCCAACCGATTGATGTTTTTTGGATTATGGAAAAATTTCGAATCGACGCGTCCAAGATTGCGCACGAATTTCGGATGGAGATATCCCGTTTCTTCGATAATTTCTGTGGCGGCCCCTTCCTCCGGCGTTTGATTGCCTTCAGGTCCGCCGGTAATAATCGTTTTCCACGCGACTTTTTTCCATTTCAGGCCTATATATTTGTCTTCTTTCCAATGCTTCACGATGGCGGCAATCGGATTGCGTTCAACTGTTTCGACCCCTTCGCGGAATCCGGAAAGCGAAGATACGTCAATAAAACGCAGCACATTCGAATCTTTTTCGTCGCGCTCGACGCGCACGCTCATGCGAGCCAGCCAGACCGGTAATTCGGAGTTGACCATTTTGCCAGGAACAAAGTCGGATTCATCAACCCAAATGATTTCATTGCCTTCACCATTGTCGTCGGTGATTGGAACGCGGGCGTCACTTTTCAATTCGAAATAGACCGCGCGGGCGTGCGCTATGCGATTTTGATCCTTGTGTTTTGCAAAATAAGAGGCTTCGACAGGGCCGCCCAAAATGCGTTTGAATTCGATATCCGTATAGCCGGTTTCTTCGCGAACTTCGCGACGCCCGGCCTCAACAGGATTCTCGTTCTCTTCAATGCCACCTATGACAACCGTGTCCCAGCCATGTTTTTTATTTCTTATAATCAGGTATTTTTTTGTTTTCGGATCAAAAACAATGGCATGGACGTTGTTTCGTTCGACGGTGCGTTTATCCGGTCGTGGCGGATTAACATGGTCAACAAATTTTGGTTCGGCACATTCAACCGCATCCAGCCCCGCCAATAATTTATCGGCATATTTCGTAATCGCCAGCATCCACTGTTCTTTTTCGCGTTTTTCAACCGGTGTTCCGCAACGTTCGCATTTACCGTCGATAACTTCCTCGTTGGCGAGACCGATCAAGTCTTTTGGACACCAATTGATGGTCATCTTTTTCTTGTACGCCAGACCCTCCTTCAAAAACTGCAAAAAAATCCACTGCGTCCATTTGTAATATTTCGGGTCGGTCGTATTGATTTCGCGCGACCAGTCGAAGAAAAAGCCGAGCGACTTCAACTGGCGCCGGAACGTGTCGGTATTTTTCTTCGTCACGACCGCGGGTTGGATGCCGGTTTTAATCGCATAATTTTCAGTCGGTAAACCGAATGCATCCCAGCCGATCGGATACAAAACATCGTAGCCCTCGCGTCGGCGTTTGTGGGAAATGATATCCATCGCGGTGTTACTGCGGATATGGCCGACATGGAGTCCGTCGCCGGACGGGTATGGAAATTCGATGAGAGAGTAGAATTTTTTGGCGTTCGCAGCCTTCTTGCCCGCCCCTTTTTTCGGGTCTTTGGCTTCGCCGACCTTGTTTTTCGCCCAGATTTTCTGCCATTTCTGCTCTATTTGTTTGTGGTCGTAAGGTTGCATGGCAATTGAATGTTCATCAATAATACAATAAAAAACACAAAGAAAAAAGCCCCCGCACATACATGCGGGGGCTTGCGAACAGAAATGTTCTTGAAAATATCAATATTTAACGCAACTATAAATGACGACGCCTAACACGGCGAAGAGAACGACCGCGGCAATCACAACTTCCACAAATGGAGTTGAATTGAGCGTAGAGGAGAATCGTTCCGGAGGAAAGGGGTTTTTTGAATTTGTATTCTTCATAATTTTCCTTATTTTAATGGCCTAATCGAAATACCAACACAATCGAGAGGATGACCAGGATAATCGCGAGCGGCATTACCGGGATCCTTTGGGATATTTTGAGCATGACCGGAAGTAAATCATGCTTGCGGTTGCTGTAGCGGGTTTTTCTACGCGTCATAACTGTATTTTGGTTGAAGTTGTTGTGGTGAACTGAATACTGAAACCGGCTGAGGATGATACCATAAAAATAAGGTCGTGGCAAGTCCTGCAACAGACATGACATACAGTCAAATGTGTGACGGATTTAAGAGCTCAACAAAGCCATTTCCGAGGTGCTATATCTTAAATTCAATGCAATCCCCGTCGCGTACAATATATTCCTTTCCTTCGGTGCGAACGAGACCTTTTTCGCGGGCGGCGGCGAACGAACCAGCATCGAGCAGATCTTTCCAGAGAATTACTTCAGCCCGAACAAATTTTTCCTTGAAATCGCCGTGAATGGCGGTGCCGGCCTCGGGCGCGGTCCAACCGCGGCGAATCGTCCATGCGCGCGTTTCGTCAACGCCAGTCGTAAAATATGTAATGAGATTTAAAAGCTCATAGCCTTTGCGGATCAAATTGTCGATACCGTCGCTCTCCGGGCCTTTTCCCGCGCCGAGGCCTTCGCGCATTTCTTTTTTCTCCGCGTCGGTCATGTCCTTCAAGTCCTGCTCGATTCCGGCGTCGACAATGACCCACTTGGCATTATGCGTCGCGAAAAAATCCATTAGTTTTTTGAAGCGGTCGTCGCCGTTGCCGCCACCCGCTCCGACTGCATCATTTTTCGCCATCTCATCCAAATTTTTACCGCCCGCTTTTTTATTCAAAATATACATGAAGGGTTTCGCCGTCAGTAAATGCAAATGATGCAGAAACGGCTTTTCCAACTCCTCGATTTTTCCTGCGTCAACCAAAGTCGAAGCCAGCTTCCCCGCTTCAAATGCTGCGACCAATTTTTGGCACAATGCCGTTTCGGCGACTGCCTCTTTTTTTCCCGCTTTGACGTCGCGCGCCAAATTCGACAATCGTTTCGTGACGGTTGCGAGGTCGGCGAGAATGAGTTCGAGATTAATGACCTCGATATCCTTGACCGGATCGATTTTTCCGTCGACATGGATGATATTGTCGTCTTCGAAAATGCGGACGACTTCGGCGATAGCGTCAGTTTCGCGAATGTTGGTCAAAAATTGATTTCCCAGTCCCTCGCCCGCGGAAGCGCCCTTCACCAAACCGGCGATGTCGACGAATTCGACCGCGGCCGGAACTGTTTTCAGCGATTTTGAAAATGTCGAGAGGAGTCCGAGCCGTTCATCCGGCACCGCAACGACACCCACCGACGGGTCAATCGTGGCAAACGGATAATTCGCCACCAAAACGCTCTTTCGCGTGAGCGCATTAAAGAGCGTCGATTTTCCGACGTTTGGGAGGCCGACGATGCCTATCGAGAGAGATGACATTGATATTTTGTGAACTTAAAATATAGCTTATTTATTGAGTTTTAGGAAGAGACGAGGTGAATTCGGCACGGCACGACGGTTGGAACACAACACAACATTTCTACTAAAGATTCCATTGTAAAAACTGTTTAAAATCTCTTATTGAATCTTCATTGAGATAATTCCCTTTCGGATTGCGATGCGATTCATCAAGTAAGACATCACCAAGAAGCGGATTATTCGGCAGACTGACTATCGGCGGCCGAAGATCAATTTCAAGAAAAAATGGAATTCGTGGCCAATCTTCTAGTCGAAATTTGTGTCGAGGTGTTCCCCCGCCATACCTATGGATAGTGACATAGAATAGAAATATAGCCTAAATGCTGGACTTTTGAAAGCTTCGGCCTACTTCTTCTCCCGTAACGCCAACATTTGTATCGCCTTGCTGACCGCGCGCGAATCGACGGGCGGCATGAATTTGGCGATTTCCTTGACGGGGGCGTCGGGATGGGACTTTATGAAATCGTGAAGTTCGACGAGAGCCTGCGCCTCCTTTTCAATTTTCCGCTCTTCATCGAGATTGACGACTTGCGCCGCCTGCGGATTGTGAAGATTCTTGTCAAAAAATGAACCGGCAAATTTCATATCGATTCAACGTCATTGATTGATAATGGAATTCGCGACACTTATCGTCGCCCCGCCGAACGTTCCGGTGCCGCGGCTCAATCCATACGGCGCAAGTATCACCGCCGCGTTCGCTTCCTGGAATTGCGAAACTGCATTTGCGGTAAGTTCGTCGTATGCGGTCGTTTCATGTCCCGGCGATTCAGCTCCCGACGAAGCGATTATGAAGCCGTGCGTATTGAGGAATATTTGAAGATTTTTGACTTCCTGACCCGTCGAGCCGATTCGCAACGGATCGGTAAACGGCGGGAGAGCGGCTGTTTTAGTTTGAACCGTCGTTGTCACGGCTGAAGTGGCGACAGGAACCGCTGAAGTTGAAGTTTTTGTCGAAACTGTTGTGGTTGTAGCTACCACCTTTGGTGCAGGGGCGATTATCGTCGGCGTTGTGGTCGATGTCGTCGTTTTTCTCGTATTCGTGGTCGGCGGAAGTGGCGTCGTCAACGGCGTCTGCACGACAATCGCGAGCCGTGTTTTCAGTCCCAAAACGCCGTATCCGGTAGTTCCCGGCGCGCCCGAGCAAACAATATTGGCGTAACATTGATATTTTTGGAGGGCCGATTGCGTGGCCGGTCCGAAAATCGAAGTTTCATTACCGGAAGATCCCGGACCCGTCGCGGCCACTTCAAAACCAAGTTTGTTGAGAGTTTTTTGAAGTAGCACAACATCGGAACCGTTCAATCCCATATACAAATTACGCGTAAAAGCCGTGGACGAAGCGGCCGGTACCGCGACAACGGCGGGAGCGGAAGATTGTGATGAAACTCTGCTCCTGCCGCCTCTGTTCAATGCGGCGAGCGTAATCGGTCCAACGGCGCCGACCGGTGAAATTCCCTGCGATGTTTGATAGTCTTTCACGGCTTGCTCGGTCAGCGGACCAAAGTATCCGCTCGTTGGACCGTTAAATAAGCCGAAACCCGCGAGAATCGTCTGCAGGAGAGTAACCTGCGGTCCGGTCGAACCTACGGCAAGATTTTGAGTTAAATCGGCGTTCACCGCAACTGGCATGCATGTCCATCCGAAAGGACAAGTCGAAGTAGTTGCCGTCGAAACGGAAGACGCGCTCGCGGTTGAAGTTGAAAGAAGGGATGCCAATTCCGACGCTGGTATCGAACCGCCTCCTCCCCCGCCGCCGCCAAAAATACCACCGCCGCCGCCTCCCCCTGACGAAGGACATGCTGACGTGGTGAATGATTGATCGGTCGATGAAGCCGTACCCGCTGAGTTGGTGGCGAAAGAACGGTAGTGATAGGTACTACCGCAAGTGAGCCCTGTGAGACTTTGATTAAATGCGCCCGTAGGATAATAGCCGGCGAAAGAAACAACAGTACCATAATTCGTATCCGTGCCGTATTCGAATCCTTCCGCGGTGGCGTTGGCTCCGTCCGATATAGTCAAATTACCGTTGATTGTGGCACTCGTCTGGGATATTGATGAAGCGGATGCAACCGATATGGTGGGCACGGAACAAGCTCCCGTAGTAAACGTCTGGTCACCGCTCAAACCAGTCCAGTGGGCCGCATTAAGAGCGTACGCCTGGTAGTGGTAAAGCGTCTCACATGTAAGACCTGTAATCGTAATACTAAATGGTCCCGTGTCGGAAGGAAAATGTTCGGTGGTAAAACCACCGTATGAAGTATCAAGACCAAAATTGAAGCCTACCAAAGTAGTAGAAGCGTTACCGTCGTCCGATATGGAACCGTTCAATGTGCTGCTAGTAGCCGTTATAGGATATGAAGATGAAACAATCACGGTTGGAGAACTATAAACGATCGGGACTGCCGGTGTGACGGAATTTGATGCGACCGAAACAGAGCTCGTGCCGGCGGCATTGACTGCATATATCTGAAAAGTGTAGGAAGTATTATTCGTTAGTCCATTAACGACGATAGGTGAAACCGTGGAAGTTGCTATATCGTTATCAGGAGTCGAAGAAGCAAAATAGTACAGAATAGGTGAGCCTCCATTGGAAGTCGGAATTGCGAAAGAGATCGTAGCATTAGCATTGCCGGCGTAAGCGGACACGTTCGTCGGAGCCGACGGCGGCAGGCAGGCATTCGTCGTGAAGCTTTGTGACGCACCGAACGCCGTGCCAGCAGAATTCTCGGCATACGGTCGAACATAGTACGTGGTATTGCAAGAAAGGTTAGAAAGTGTCGCGTTGAATGCACCAATGTCAAATGAACCTGCTTGAGATGTAGTGGCAGTCGATGCGGTAAAAGTGGGATCCGTGCCATATGCGAAACCCGTGAAGCCGGCGATGGCACCGCCTGTGGACGTCATGGTTGAAGAAGCAACGGATGAAGAGGCTGTTATGGATGATATGGAAGCTTGTGACAATGTCGGAATTACAGCACTTGAGTCATTGGAAACAATGACATCAATTGTGGTCGTGGTGGAATTTCCGATATAATCACTCGACACAGCTGATATGCTATGGAGACCATTTGACGCTCCTGTCGTATCCCAGCTCATAGTGTACATGTCCGGCCCTGACGTGGCCGTCACCATAGAGCCTATATTTGCTCCATCTATTTTGAATTGCACTCCTTGAACGCCAGAGTTGAGATAATATGTCGAGGTTGCGGTCAAAGTGAGAGTACCAAAGACGGTCGAGAACGCGGCAGGGACTGTTATACTGACCAGAGGCGCCGGAGTGTAACCGGCGGCTTGGTATATGGCGCCGAGTTGGGCATTTTGTCCGCTCTGAAACCAACCGTCAAAATACATTAAATTTCCCTGTTTGATGGACTGCACGAGGGTATTAAAATTTGGAGAGGTAGAAGCCAGATTGACCTGTCCCGAATCAACCGGCTGATAGATAAGGAACGCATTCGGATACAGGGAAAGGGCGGACGAAGATACAAGCGGCGAACTGTTTGCGTCTCCGGGAGCGGAATACACCACTGCGGCACCGGAGGCGGGTCCTGCACCTATATTTTCCGGAAAAAATATGCAGTCAGGAAAATCCGTCTGCAGTTGACGGAAAATCTGATAATTAAAACCGCCCTGACCGTCTCCATACACCGTACTGTCGACATAGAACATATGAACGCCCCAACGGGTTCTGGCATAACTCACTTTACCTTCGAGATTGCTCAACAAAACACTATCGAGCTCTGATCCCGTTTGATGACCCGGAGTATATGCTCCCTGCTGGGTCCATGTATTTGTAGCAGTACAAACATACGCCCTGTAGGGAAACGAGGCGGTCGTCCATATATATACGTCGCTGTCTTGATTGCCGCCGTTTGAAGTACTCGGATCGTGGTAGCACGTAGAAGGAAGAATCGGACCGGCTCCAAAATTAGACGGGCGTAGAGTCAAAGCTACCGGATAGCCGGCATTGCGGAATTGGTTCACCAGAGCATCCGCCGCCGCATCCATTTCAGGAGCTATCGTCGCCAGTTTATTTGGATTGCCGACATATGTGAACGATTGGTTAAACTCCTGTCCTTCCAAATCCCAAATATCGATGGCTTGCGGCTTGGGCCACATGGCATTCATGGTTGCGATAGTAGTCGATGCGGCGGCGGTAAGCTGGGCATTGAAATTTGTTTGGTTTGAAACGTCCAGAGTACTGTTGGCAAGATATCCTCGTGGATTGAGAGAACTGTCTTTGCCTGTACCGTTAGTCAAAAACCATCGGGCGACCGGCGCACGGTTTGGCCAGTTGATAAGATATGGAAAAGCCGTACGCCATGCCGTATAGGATTCCGGCGCCAAATCCATCCTCGTGGCAGTAGACGAACCAAAGCGGATATAGTAATCATAGTGATACGTCTGACCGGGCGCAATGGAATCGTAGAGATTATTCAGACTGGAACCGCCGGCGTTGGAATAATTTTGGTATGTGAACCATGAGGACTGGCCCGCCGGAATCCATACATCGGATAAATTCGAATTATTTGCATAATTGTCCGAGAACATAGCTACGCTACCCCAGTTCCCGCTCCAAACACTGTTTGGGCCCTGAAACTCTCCTATGCCGTCTTTATAGTCAGTGTAGGTTTTACCCGGCATTACTAGATACAAGGAATTAAAATGAATTTCAAGGCTTTTCAACGTATCATTGACACTGTTGTTGGTTACATACAGATCAACCTTCAAAGTCTGCGAATCGGGCGTGGAGTATTGCGTCTTGATGGTATAGTTGTCGGATTGACCATAGTTGAAGACTTGTTGGGAATAATCCGGATTACTCCCGGTGGTTTTCACGGTAGTCCCCCCCGAAGCCGTGATTGTATCTCCGCCTTGTGTTTGGAAAATGGCCGTCTCGCTGCCGCTATAATTACCGTAGGTATATATTTGTCCGTTGTATGCGATAGTATGCGGTGCGACTGGGTTGTTATTGTTATACGCATATGTCACCTTTCCGCAACTCGGATCGGTATTGCCGGTAGTGAGCGTTTGATCAGTCGACGTAGTCGATGCAAATGTAGTTGTGGACATACCGTTGGAAGCATACACAAAAGCCATAAAGTGATACGTGGTGTTGCAGGCCAGATTGACAGTCGAAGTAAAGGCACCCGTTCCGTAGGAAGTGGTGGAGGCTATGGAAGTTTCCACGGTATTGCCGTATGTTGTGTCGAGTCCATATTGGAATCCCCTTTCGTATACATTCAGTCCGCCGGTATCGTCAACGGAACCGTGCATAATGGTTGAAGTGGACGTGGTATTGGTCGCGCCCGTGGAAGAAACAGTCAGCGCCGCGGCAAAAGCCACATGCGCTCCGAGAAGGCAAACGGTAAACAAGGCAATACCATAAAAAAAGCAACGCGTGCGCATAGTGATGCCCAAGATTATACCATATGAATTTCTAGCCCAAAATTGTCCGTAGCTCGTCCTTGTGCGCGGTCATGAAAGCCTGCATCGCCGCCTCCTGCGACATGCCGCTTTTGACTTTATGCTGGATATCCTCGCCCATTTTTTTGAAGAATTCCGGATTTTTCTCGACAATCGTCAGAATTTGCTCAATCTGTTCGTCCGGTACGCCCTTCAATTGCCTCTTTATCATCGCCTTCATTAAAAAGTTAACCATGTTCGTTTTATTATTTTATTTTTATAATACCGCGCCGATTTTAAATTTCCTTCGCACCCATTTTGTAGATGGAGAGCGGAAGGTCCTTCCAGTGCTCGACGATAGGCGTTATGAATTTCCAGGCCGCGATGACTTCTTCGCTGCTTGTAAAAAGGGTCTGATCGCCTTCAATAGCGTCGTGGAAAACCCGCTCGTACGCGTCGGGCAATTTGGCGAGCTCCGGAACGTCGGCATAGCGGAATTTCAGGACTTTCGATTCCGTCTCGAGCATCGAATTATGCGAGGGGTTATTCGAATATCCCGGTTTTTTCAGCCAAAATCTGATTTTGATTCCCTCTTCGGGCTGAATGCGGAACGTCAAAATATTACCGCGTTCGCCTCCGTCGCCTTTCGGCCCTTTGAAATAGACGTCGATTTCGGAACGGCTTTCGTATAGGCCCTTGCCGCTCTCCAAATAAAAAGGAACGTTTTTCCAACGGGAAGAATCGACGTGCGCCTTGATTCGGAAATACGTTTCGGTCTTTGATTCGGGATGGATGCCCTCCTCGCGGGTGAAGCCGTCGTGCTGGCCGCGAACGGTCAACGCGCCGATTTGTTTTTTCGAGATCGGACGCAGGCGGGAAATGATTTTTGCGCGCTCTTTACGGATGTTGAGGGCGTTCCACGATTTCGGCCTCTCCATCGCAATGAGGGCCAGCATCTGCAAAACGTGATTTTGACCAACGTCTTTGAGAGCGCCAAAGCTGTCGTAAAAAGCGCCGCGTCCTTCCGCGCCGGTTTTCTCGATCAGTTTTATGTGGATTTTTTCAATGTGATCCTTGTTCCAGAGCGGTTCGAACATCTGGTTTGAAAAACGGAACGTCAAAAGATTCTGAACGGATTCTTTCGCTAAATAATGGTCGATGCGGAAAATCTGGTCCTCGTCGAAAAGAACCGCCAATTTTTTGTCCAGTTTTTTCGCGGTTTCAGTATTCGAACCGAACGGTTTTTCGACCAAAATTCGGGTCCAACCTTCGTTTTCGCCCGCGCACGGAACGCTCAAATTATTTTTGGCCATGCCGTCCAAAATGGCGTCGTAAAAATCGGGCGAAGCCGCGAGATGAAAAAGTTTGTTCGAACATTGCCCCCACGAGTCGTCGATCGATTTCAATTTCGTCGCCAAACGGGCATAGCCTTCCGGCGAATCGAAAAAACCCTGCTCATAGGAAACGTAATCGAGAAAGTGCTTGACGTCCTCTTCCTTAAATTGTCCCGGCTTCACTGACCAATTGTCGCGGATATATTGGCGGAAATCCTCGCGCGTAAAATGACGGCGCGAAAAACCGATAATGGAAAATTTCCGCGGAAGCTGTTTCTTGACGTAGAGCGAAAGCAGAGCCGGAACAAGCTTTCTCTGCGACAAATCGCCGGTGATGCCGAAAATAATAAAAATAGTCGGGTACATGCGGACAGTATATCAAATATAAGTTAAAACTCCTCGCCCCACTCGACCCATTTCGGGTAAAAGGCGCTCGCCACGAAAACGCACGGCAAAATAAAAATTGCCGCGATGATCCAGAGACAGAAGTGTATGACTTTTTTCGTGTGTTCCATTGGGAGAATTATGTTACACTTAAACGAAAAAAATGCCAAGTTTTGCAACTATTTCCCAAATCGCCCTGACGCATCCGTATCTCATTTACGTCATTCTTTTTCCGCTTGCTTTGTTCGAAGGGCCAATTTTGGCTCTGTTTGTGGGCTTTTTGGTGCGGTTCGGATATCTGGATATTTTCGGCGCATATGCCGTCATGGTCGCCGGAGATTTTTTCCCCGACAGTCTCTACTATTATATCGGCCGTTTGGCGCATAAAAAAGACTGGATCGACCGGCTCTCAAAAAAATTCACTTCGAAAACAACATTTATCTTGGAAAATCGCTCTATGCTCGACAATCTCTGGAAAAATCACGGCAAAAAAATGATGCTTTTTTCGAAACAGGCCTATGGTCTGTCGACTCCTCTTTTAATTTCAGCCGGATTGGTTAATATGTCGTATCGGCGTTTTTTGGCCTATGCTTTTCCAATCACACTTGCCCAATATATCGTTTTCATATCGCTCGGCTATTTTCTGGGATATTCGTACGACGTTGCCGGACCATATATTGACTATATCCGCTGGCTATTGCTCGTCCTCGCATTCGGCTTCATCGCGGTCTACATTTTCATCCAGAAGCGGGTTCGCAAAAATTTCATGAAGATGGAAAAAACCCTGGAAAAAGAACCTGGAAATTCCGAGACGAACTAATCATTAATTCACATGAGAATAGCCTTTTACAGCGACAATTTTTATCCCGAACTATCGGGTACGGCCGATTCGGTCATGATGCTCGGAAAGGCCCTTGCGCAACGGGGCCATTCAGTTATCTTTGTCGCTCCCCGATATTCAAAAAAAGACTACGCGAAAGCAAAACTTTCCTCCGAAGAAACATATCGCAGCATCAGGATTCCCTCAATAGGTCAACCGAATTCTCCTACGGGCCAAGCCCGCATTGCATTGCCGCTCGGCCCGTTCGGTTCGGCATTTTGGAAAATCAAAAAATTCAAGCCCGATATCATTCACGTGCAGTCGCCTTTTGGGACAGGAATCGAAGCGTTGATTGCTTCGAAATTGTTGGGAGTACCGCTTGTCGGAACGAATCATACGCCGATATCCGAGTTCATGGCCTACAGCCCGTTTCACCCAAAATGGTTCGTGGAAATATTCGTCCGATTTTATTCCTGGTACTACAATCGTTGTTTATTCGTAAGCGCGCCATGCGATGCATTGCTCGACGATATGGCGAAACATGGATTTAAAAAAACAAGAAAAAATAAAGGCCTCGGAGAAGCTGTTAAAAAATGTGAAGCTATTTCCAATCCGGTTCTTCTCGGTTCATTTGTACCCGTACAAAATGAAGCTGAAAAAACGGCCCTGAAAAAACATTTTTGTTTTTCAGCCCATACTGTTTTATATACCGGACGCTTGGCTGAAGAAAAACATGTCGACGTCATCATTCGTGCGATTAAAGCTGTTGCGGAACAAATTCACGACATTACGTTTGCCGTAACCGGGCACGGAAATGCCGAAACAGCGCTCAAAAAACTGGCGAATGAACTTGGAATTGCGGGCAAGGTAAAATTTCTGGGCTTCGTCGATTTCGCGGAATTTCCTCTCATATATCAGGCGAGCGATATTTTCGCAGTCATGAGCACGGCCGAAACGCAATGTATTTCCCTGATGCAAGGCTTTTCATGCGGAATGCCCGCTGTTGTTGCACGGGCATGGGGTTTGCCTGAATACACGGACGTGCGTGCCGGAATCATCGTTGAACCCGGTGATGCCGCAGCTCTCGCCAAAAATATAGTTGAACTTTTCAAAAATCCTATGCAGATGAAGGAAATGGGCAGAGCCGGCATTGAATCGGTGAAAAAGTATTCGCCCGGCGCAATTGCGGAAAAGTGGGAAAGCGTCTATATAAATATCAAACAAAAAAGCCCATCGCGCGTATAAATACGTGCGACAGGCTCTGTAAAAGCTTGTAACGTTACTGCCTCGAAAGGCGCCACAACGTCACGCTCCACACTACAATGGGTCCGACGATTGTTTGAAACAATGCAAACGTATCCATCCGCCAATTGGGATTGAATTTCACGGCTCCGAAAAAGAAAAACGGCGTCAGGAGCCATCGAAACCCATTTGATGTCATGGCGATAGTCCGCGGACATGCTGATCTTGAAGTAGAACATGAAGAGCACCCATGCCACTATTAATGCGTAGACTCCGTGGACATATCCGGCCGGTGCCGTTTTGCCGTCATGAGTATGCGCTTCCGGAATTCCGAAGGTTTTGCTTGAGTAAAAGAAACCGAAGCAGATCAGGGCCACAATTATGCCACAAATGAATGCAATGCTGGTTTTCGAGAGGATCGGCAGTTTGTAATGACTGACGATGTAGGCAACAACGGGAGTGAGAATGAAAAAATCAAACCACATGCCGCCGTGTTCCATGAACGACCAGCCTTTTATTCCCCGCGACTGCATTTGGGCCTGCGTCAGATAGCCTCCGCCATCATAATAGGCCAAGAAACCATGGGACAGGACAAATGCCCAACCGATCAAGAGACAGAATGCAAAGATCATATGAGACTTTCCTTTCTTGTTAAATTGTCAATTTTCTGTTAGAATTCGACAATATCATATCTTTAATTAAATGTCAAATAGCGCCTACAAACCAAACGTAACTCTCGTCATCCCGGCCCATAACGAAGAAAAATATATCGGCGAATGTCTGGAGCATGTTCTGCGCAACCGTGATTTTCTCGAAATTATCGTCATCGACAATGCGAGCACGGACAAAACACGGGAGATCGTGGAAAAAATAGCCCGTCAGCATATGGGCATTAACCTTCGCGTCGTCCATGAACCAAAAAAAGGTCTCGTCATGGCGCGCCAGCGCGGATACCTCGAAGCCGTCAAAAATTCTCACTGTGACATCATTGCGTACGTCGACGCCGACACGCATATGCCGGAAAAATGGCTCGCGGCTGTCATGCATGAATTTGAAAAGGATCCGAATCTGGCGTGCCTTTCCGGCCCGTACATCTATCATGATATTCCCCGCTGGCAGCAAATTTTAATTAAAGTTCTCTACTGGCGAGCGTTGGCGATGCCTGTTTATTGGCTTGTCGGGTATATGGCGACGGGGGCCAATTTTGCCCTTCGAAAAAACGTTCTGGAAAAAATGGAGGGTTTTGACACAAGCATCGCTTTTTACGGCGAAGACACAAACATTGCCCGGCGTGCGGCAAAACACGGTAAAGTTAAATTCAAGCCGAACTTCGAAATGCATCTTTCCGGTCGGCGCCTCAAAAATCAGGGTGTGACAAAAACAGGCCTCGTCTATATGGCAAATTATCTTTCCGAAGTGCTTTTCAAAAAGCCGGCGACAAAAGAATACAAGGATTATCGGTAAAAAATGTTTCGCAAAAAATTACTGAGCCGTGACACAGCCCGTGTAGGCAAATATTCCGCACATAAGATTGTGGGACTATTTTAGCATGGATTCTTGCTAATGTTCTTTCGGCATTAACACAATAATATCTTTTTCGACCGACATTTTATAACTATTCTTGCTCAGTTTATCAACTTCTCTTTTTAAGTCATGGAGCCACGGGTAGTCATATCTTCCGAGAAACAATCTGGCATCATCGATCAATATGATGTTGTTTTTAATGCCATTGTTGAATATCGCGCACATCTCTTCATAAATCGGAGTATCTTTTTTGGCGCGAATCGTATTTCCACCCGAATAATGCCCGTCAAGCCAAAACATGCAGGGAGTTTTTATCGCAGAAAGAACCTCCGCCAATTTTTCACCGCTATCACCGTGTACGAGTTTAATGTGAGGGTCATTTTTAAATCTTTCAACGGCGGCCTTAAAACGTTCATCGACCAACTCAATCGAAATTAATTTCGGAAATGAATTTTTGAGATATTCCAAAGCATCGCCCTTATACGTGCCGGTTTCAATGAGTGTGCCTAATCGATACTTTTCCTGCATTCCCTTTATAAGAGCTCTTTTATCCTCGAGCGAATACATCGTTCCATAAGTCTTTATCGTAATGCCATATATGCGCGATAAAAAATAATAGACTTTGGTTAAATTGTTTCTTGCGTTGTTTGTCATTGAACAAGTTTACATTATTATACAAATTTTGTGGAGCTCATTGGGCAAAATTGGAATCGGATTGTTGACAGTATAAGCTTATTTAAGCAGTTGGAGCTGGGGGAGCCTTTTTCTTCTTGATATTTGCGGGAAATTCATACACCAACTTCAGAAGCATTTCAGAAAATCCGATAAGGTCTTTTGCATCTTCTTCGCTCATAATTACAATTTCGTGATTTGCCTCGTTTCCTTTTTCTCTGATGTGATCAACCCATTCTTTTGCATCCGGTGGAATATAATTTTTATCAGACAAATATTCGACATATTGAATAAAATTTTGGCCTTCGGGTGCACCTTTACTAACTGCAACATGCATAAGTAATTTTCTACAAGAAAGTACTACGGAAGTAAAAGCATTTTGAGAGAATGAACCTCGTGCTTCATTGTACAATTTTGCAACTTTTTCATCACTAATATCTTTGACTTCATTACCAAATTTTGCACCGGGAGTTTGTTCTAAACTTATCGCATTAAAAAATGTCGGTTTTTCACATTTGTGACAAATATAAATGTAAGCCCTGTGTCCTGATTGTTGACTGCCATGATTATAATGATCTGCAAGATACCCAACGGCTGACGCGATAGAGTTACCGCAATATCCGCAGATATAACTCTTTGAGTCCAAATTAACTTTTTGATGCCAGTTTAATATCATGTCTGGATTATTCCACATTTCATGAAATTTGTACAATAAAAAAACCACCATCGCCTGTCACGCGAATGGTGGTTCTGACCTATTTTCTTCCGAGGAATTTTTTCCACCCCGGAAAATTTTTGTATTTATTGCGAGGTTTCCCTGGCAATCTTGGGTCTTTAAGCCTTAGACGCGGGTAAACTGTGCAGGACTTAATTCCAAGGTCCACAGCTGCTTTTGACGCTTCTTGCCATGTCGGGTAAAGAATTTTCAATCCGAGAAAAATATCCCAGCCTGGAAAATCCTTGTAGTATAGATGTGGATTACTGTGCAATCTCTCATCGATTCGATAACGCTGCTGGTAATCAAATGAGGATTTGAATCTATACTGCCGTGCAGCTTCACTTGCTTCTTGCCAAGTAGAGTAGAAACTTCGATTTGTTCCTAGGAACTCAAGCCAACCTGGCCAATTGTGGTAAAAATGCCGAGGGTCGCCAGGCAACTTCTGATCCTTAAGATACAAGCGACTATACTCAACATTAGTCTTGGCACCTAGCGATTTTGCCGCAACACTGGCCTCCTGCCATGTCGAGTAAAACTCGCGTTCGCAGTGTTCAAGAATCTTCATCAAATCTACCACTTTATCAGAGAAGGTGAACTCAAATCCTTTTCCGGACACTTCGAACCGTTCCCGCATGTAGCCTTCACGTTCAATTTCTCCTTTCGGCGTAAATTTCTCGTGAAGATCGGAGATTTTGTTCATCATCGCAAGCACCAACTGAATCCGTTCAAGATTCCCGACAAAGTCGAGAACGACAAGCTTGTCCTTCCCGGGACGAAGCCCGCGACCCAACTGTTGGCGGAAGATGGTCAGAACTCCGGTCACCCTACAAAACGCAACAAGTCCGATAGACGGCACATTCACGCCTTCATTAAAAGCATTAACTGCGCACACCCGACGAATTGTTCCATTTTTCAGAGCTTCCAAAGTCGCCTGATTTTTCTTCCATGTATCCGACTGGCTGTTGCCCGTGTTGGAGTGGAATGTTTTGGCAAGGTCAAGCGTCTTTACCATCCGTTCAGTGTGGCCAATCGAGGAACAAAAGACCAATGCTTTTTCGTTGTAGCCATTGATGATTTTCGTAACCTCGACGTCACGCTTCTTGATGAAGATTCGACGATTGACTTCGGCCATGGTGAAACGCCGCTTGCCGAGATGAATTTCCTTGGCGATTTTTTGAAGCATGTCAGAGTCGAGACTTTCGTCAGTGATGACATGATACTCGATGCGAGGTAACCACCCGCGGGCGATTGCTTCTTCCAGAGTAATATTGATGACTTCCGGACCAAAAAACCTACGGATGTCCGTTCCGTCTTCACGATCAGGCGTGGCAGTGATGCCAAGCTTTGGACCGGTGAAGTGTTCTGCCACCGGCCCATATGTTTCCGCTTCGGCGTGATGAGCTTCATCCACAATAATGAGATCGAAATAATTCCGTCCCCATTTTTTGAGATTTGCGCCCATTGTTTGCCATGTCGCGAAGACAATGTCAGCCTGCTTTACCCCCCCCTGCGACATTCCATTGTAAACGGCCATTTTGATTTTGTTTCCGAAAACCAAACGGAACTCGTCCATGGCATGTTTTAGGATGAAGTTGTTGTGAACAAGGAACAGCGTTTTTTTAGGACGCAATGCCTGAGCGATAAATACGGCGGTAAAGGTTTTACCTAAGCCGGTTGCCATAACTACAAGCGCTCTTTTAAAAGCCCCGCGTAGACCTTTCAGAGCAGCTTTGATAGCCCACTCCTGATAGATGCGTGGAATGATCTTCATAATCTGATTTCTTTCTTTGGTTGAATTGTTAAAAAACTATTTAAATTACTGCATATTTAATAGCATATTTTACTAAAATAGTCAAGGAAAATTGAGCACATTCAACCCCTTAATATCACTCGCCGAAGCCGTTTAGGAAATTGATGCGCGAGCCGCTTGGGCACGAGGGCGCGTGAGCGCCGCCCGTTGCCACAGAGGTTTCCCGCGCGTTGCGCATATCGGTGTGGCGGACGCGCCCTCAAGGTCTTTTCCCCAAAAAGAAAAGACGTTGAGGGCTAGTGCGGGAGCCATACGGATATGCGTCATAAGCGCGCTATCTCTGCTCTGTAAGGGCGGTGGGAACGCGTCCGTCGTATACAATTTCGCACATGGCGGAAGCGGCCGCGCATGAGTTTCCTAAATGGCGCAGGCGCATAAAATCTTTTCTAATCTCATTTAAGATATCCACCACCCGCATCTTGACCCCGCCCATTACAGGTATATAATTCTCGTATCTAAAGCCCACTGCGGCGCTCTGATGAAGCCATAGCATTGACTGAGATATGTGTTTTCATTTCTTTTCCACGTCTCATAATTGGTTGATTTCGCATTGATGAGGCGAGGGTCGTTCGCGCAGCGCTTGAGCGCGCGGACGGCCCGAGGTTGACTTGATTATAGGCACACTTAAAGGGAATAAAATTATTAATCATTTAACCAATCAAATGGCTGACACACTTAACACATTCAAAACTCATCATCGCAGGTTCGACTATCGAGTCGTACGAGTATAAAGAGCGATCGCTGGCCTATGGGTTCTCGACGCCCCAAGGAAAATCGAGAAAGAAAATAATCGTCGTTGACGAAACGACCCGACTGAAAAAAATCGAATCGCGACAGCGTTCCATGCAACGTTCGAATTCCCGTCTACGACGGCTCGTTAATGCAAATGCATGGAAATGGAAAAAACCCGACGGTGATCCGTACCCTCCAATATTCGCAACCTTCACGTTCAAAGAAGACATTAAAGACATCAAGGCCGCAAATGCGCTATTTTCCCATTTCATTAAGCGCCTCAACTACGAAATTGGCCACACCAAAAAATCATTCCTGAAATATGTCACAGTCATCGAATTCCAGGACTTCAGCCGTGATGGCGTCGTCCACTATCACACTATATTCTTCAATCTTCCGTTCATCCTCAAAGACCTCCTCGCCGATATCTGGGGCCAGGGCTTCATTCATATCCGGGCAATTGATCATGTCAACAACGCCGGTGCGTATGTCTCCAAATACATGGTCAAGCATTTCGAGGACGACCGGCTCGACGGCTTCAAACGATATTTCTCAAGCCGAGGACTTTTGAAAGCAATTGAAATCCTCGACCAATCGAGGGCCGATTCGATCATATCGCTCATTCCGATAGCGCACCTCGCCAAGCAAAAAGAATTCACGAGCAAGTACCAGGGAAAGGTCGAATACAAGCAATACCTGCTTGAAAAAACACAATCAATCGAGGACATAATTCCCGATTTTAACCCACATGGATGCTAAGCCTCGAACAATGCCGTCAGATCGAGCCGGATCTCGAAAAAGTATCCGACGAAGAAGTGACTAGAATCCGCAATCTTCTCTATGGCCTGGGCCAACTCGCCTACGAAACATGGGACAATGACCGAGTCGACGAAAAAAATGATTCCAAAAGTCCCCTTGGGTTATTGACTCCTCAACCGGAGGTGGAATAATGGAATTATTATTTCTAAAACACATCTCCATGAACACACAAACAACAATTACAAAAACAGAAACAAAAAACGGAATCATCTATGTCCGTGTATCTTCCTCCGAACAGGTGGACGGTACTTCCCTTGAATCTCAAGAACGTATGTGCCGCGAATACGCCGCACGCGAGAATATTTCCGTCTCGCAGGTTTTCATCGAAAAGGGCGAATCGGCAAAAACAGCAGATCGCACCGAATTCCTAAAAGCCATCAGTTTCTGTTCAATCAAGAAAAACGAAATCAGCTATTTCATCGTCTACAAACTCGACCGTTTCGCACGCAATCAATCCGATCACCTCACCGTCCGGGAAACGCTCAAAAAATACCACACCGAACTGCGCTCCGTCACTGAACCGATCAATGAGAGTCCTACCGGCAAACTCATGGAAGGAATACTTTCCAGTTTTGCAGAATTCGACAATAGCATCCGCACCGAACGCTGCGTCAACGGCATGAAAGAACGCATCAAACAAGGCATCTGGGTCTGGGGCGCTCCTATGGGCTATTTACGGCTCGAAAAAGGCGCCAATCTCTCCATAGATCCCACATATGCGCCATATATCGTCATGACGTTTGAAAATTACGCCAAAGGCACTTATAGCTATGAATCGCTCGCAAAATATCTGACCGCGCGAGGTTGTGTGACCCGACAAGGTCGACCCATGACAAAACAGCTCGTCGAGAAAATAATCAAAAACCCGATCTACTCTGGCGTCATCCGTGTCTGGGATATGGAGTACAAAGGAAAATTTGAACCGCTCATCAGCGAAGATCTTTTCTATCAATGCCAAAGCGGCGGAAGAAAACGAACCAGTGTTCCACATCTCAAAGAAAATCATGTCTTTCCACTGCGAAAATTGGCCGTCTGCCAGCATTGCAATCAACCAATGACCGGCAGTAAATCGACCGGACGAAAAGGCAAAAAATATCCCTACTATCACCACCACAAACAGACCTGCGATCATGCGAAATTCATCCCGAAAGAATCTTTCGAGCAAATGTTCGTTGAATACCTTCAGGAAATCAATCCGACACTTAACTATATAAAATTGTTTAAGGCAATCGTCCTCGATATCTGGAAAAACAACTTCAAAAAATATGACGAGCAGAACGAACGCGTCAGATATGAGATGCGGACACTGGAATCGCAGCGTCAAAAAGTATTCGACATGCATCGTGATGGCATTTACAGCAATACAGAATTTCTTGAACAGAAAGACCTCATCTCAAAGAAAATTGCGGCAAAATCTCTGCTTATTCAAAAGACTATTGACTCATCATTCAACATGGACGAGGCTTTAACCTACTGCCTTACATTCGTTGAAAATACCGCCGGTTCATGGCTCTCCTACGAAAAAGATCTTCCGAAGCGCCTCCGGTTCCAAAAATTTATCTTTGAGGATATTGTCCCATTTTCCGGAGAGAAATTTGGAACCGCTAAACTAACGCCAATCTACAGCATATATCAGCAATATTTACTCAATCCGTCTAACGTTGTGGACCCTACAGGACTCGAACCTGCCACCCCCTCATTGCAAATGAGGTGCTCTACCAGATGAGCTAAGGGCCCAATATGACTTGAAACTAGGCCGAAATATAGTAACTTTATTTTCCCTCCAATGCAAGCCCGATAATGTGGTCGAGAAATTCGGGCAGATCGGAACCGACGGCGGCCAATGCTTTCGGCACAAGCGAGGCTTCGGTCAATCCCGGCAACGTATTTACTTCCAAAACATATACGCCTCGGCGCGGAGAAACGATGAAATCGGTGCGGGAATAATGGCGCAGACCGAGAGTGGCGTGCACTTCGCGTGCCAGACGGAGGAGTTCGGCCTTGTCCTTTTCGTTGAAATTGCCGGGGACGATTTCCTCTGTGTCAGGCGAAGAATATTTCGCGTCATAATCGAAAAAGTCTCGTCCGTGCCTGATTTCAATCGGCGGCAATGCGTACAGTTCTTCCCCGCGAAAACTATTGATGACTCCGACGGTTGCTTCAACTCCGGGAATAAATTCTTCGATCAGAACCGCATCGCACACCCAAAACGCCGCTTCAATTGCAGGTTCCAAATCAGCGAATGTACGGACAATTGAAATGCCGACGGATGAACCCGCGGAAACAGGCTTCACGACCGCGGGCATCGGAAATGACTTGAATATATCAAGTGCATTGTATTTTCTGTCGGCGAGTACAATATAGTATGGGGTCTTGATGCCGGCTTTTTTGAACGTTTCCTTCGCGAGAGCCTTGTTCATACCGATGGCCGACGCCAGAGAGCGCGACCCGGTATACGCGGCATTGTGATAATCCAAAAGAGTCTGCAATTTTCCATCCTCGCCGTATTCCCCGTGGAGAGCGTTCACGAAAACATCAGCCCGCGCGAGAATTTCATGCGGAGCGGACGACACTCCCGCAATATGCCACAGGCCGGCACGGTCGATAAAAATATCAATCGGTTCATATTTTTCGGCGAGGCGTTTGTCAGCCAAATTTTTCAAAACAGCCGATCCGGTTTTGAGCGAAACTTCATATTCGCTTGAAGGGCCGCCGCGGAGAACTCCGACTTTTGTTCGAGACATGCCAAATATTATAGCATGTGAACTAGCAAGTTCATCCCAGGGACGAATCAACAGGTTTACCCCAGCAATTTTTTGGCCCGCGTCCGCCGGTGGTATGCAATGGCAAATCTGTGGGCTTCAGCATTCGCAAGCAGAATTGCAGCACGGTGTTCGGATGCCAACTTTTTCGCAGCAGGAGTTGAAGCCATAATGTCGCGCGGCCGATGCCTGTCGTCTTTTACGATTGAAACAACAGGAATCGCCATGCCGGTTTCCGCAACTACTTTTTCCGCGGCATTTTTTTGCGCGACACCGCCGTCAACCGCAATCAAATCAGGCATTGTCCATTCAGTATGGCCGAATCTGCGGCTCAGAATTTCACGCAGACCACCGACATCGTCATTGCCGCCATTTTTATTGTTCGCATTTCCTTGATTCAATTTAAATTTTCGATATTCATTTTTATTCGGCTCGCCTTTTCCGGAACCGTCGCTGTCGACAACTGTCATGACGCCGACAACCGAACCTCCGCCGAGATGCGCAACGTCGTAGGCTTCAATTCGAATCGTCGAAAACGAAGCGTCTCGACTTCCCTCCGAAATCTCATTATTCTCCTTGACCAAAGCAACATCCTGAATATGGTTGATGGCATAGAGCGTGTGTTTGACCTTTTCCGCCTTCTCGAATTCACGGGCTTTTGCGTATGCCTTCATATCGCGAGTGAGTGCCTTGTTCAAGTCTTTTTTTCGGCCTTCAAAAAACAATGTGATATTACGGATCGTTTTGGCATAATCTTTTTTCGCGTCAGGAGCTGTAACATCCGGCGACAACCCGATTGAACGGTAGAAATTTTCGGTATGAGATTTTCCGGGAATCAAACCGGCCTTCGCGTCGCGAAATGGAAATATTTTTCGGATCAAGGCAAGCGCCTCGCGCAAAAGAGCACCTTGCGGATACGGCCCAAATTTCGCCCGGATTAAAATTCCTTCCGGCGTATTTTCCAAAACGCGGCCTCGAACCAAAACGACGCGCGGGAATTCCTCGTCGGTGATGACAACGTAATTATATGAGCGGTCGTCTTTTTCCTTTGTATTGTATTTCGGCTGATGCTTTTTAATCAGATTGCTCTCCAGAATAATCGCTTCCAAAACCGAATCGGCTTCTTCCCACTTCATCGAGCTCGCCGACGCAACCATGTCAACCAGAAATTGCCCGCGAGTATCGACAAGATCGTTTTTAAAATAGCTAGCCACGCGGTCGCGCAACGACGTGGCACGGCCAATATACAGGATTTTTGGCCCTTTTTTGAAGAAATAGATGCCCGGTGTATCGGGCAGTTTGAGTTTTTTGAAGTCTTCGAGTTTCATATGCCGTTAAATGCCATCGACAATATCCTAACACAAGTTGACTTGCAATAAATAAAGACGTAGAGTGTTGAAGGCAGAATCTACAAACAGCACAAATATTCAACAATAAAAACAGCAAAAGACACACCTAATTATGAGCACGATGAAAAAGATCCATGTCGAGTTCCCTCTCGAGGGACCGGGCATCCGCGCAATTGTCGGCAAACTGCGGGAACTTTTGAAGGAAGGAAAAGTTTTCGCCGTTCAGGCAAAATTTGGAAGCAAGGAATACTACCGCGAAGCCATTCTGGGAAGCGAACAAAAGCATCATCTTCAACAGCCCGCCCGCGGACTTGTCCACAACATCCATGCAATTATGGGTGGCACCGACCAAAAAGCCGGCACCGCGGAATCACTGGAAACGCTCTTCATCGAGGCCTTGGCTTATGCCGACGCCATGGAAAAAGTTTACATAACCGCGGTCGAGGAAGCCCAGAAAAAATATCCGGTCATTCCGGCGGTTCGGATTTCGAGACGCCACATTCAACATGTGAGCCGCAGCAGTCCGCATGTTCAACATCATTTTACGCGTTCAAGGGCCTGACCCAGCTCGGGAAAACTCATTTCGGACAGTGCTCATTCAGCGCGCTGTCCGATTTTTTTATGCCTTTTTATTTGTATGCTATACTTTACGTCATCATTTAATCAATTCACACTTCATTTATATATGGAACAAAATCAGCCCCAGTTAAAAGCAGTCCTCAACGTGCCGACAGCCATCGTCATAGCCGCCGTCATCATAGCCGTTTCGATAGTTTGGATAAAAAAACCGACAGGCACGGTTTCTTCGACTGCATCCTCGACCATCAGCATTCCTCCGGTGCAGACTTCGCTCGCTCCGGTCACAAGCTCCGACCATATTTTAGGCAATCCAAATGCGCCGATAAAAATCGTTGAATTCTCCGACCCATCCTGCCCTTACTGCAAGGTTTTCTATCCGGTCATGCAGCAAGTCATGAACAATTATGGAACAAACGGCCAGGTCGCCTGGGTCTATCGCGCCTTTCCTCTCGACAAACCTGATGCAAACGGGTATGTTCTCCACCCGAATGCCGGACACGAATCGCAGGCCATAGAATGTGCCGGAGTTCTGGGAGGCAACGACAAATTCTGGGCCTACGCAAACAGGCTTTACAGCGTAACACCGTCAGTGACGCCAACGACGCCAAACGGACTTGACCAGAGCCAGTTGCCGGTCATTGCGCAATATGTCGGCCTCAACGTCGCTTCGTTTAATTCCTGCCTTTCCAGCGGTGAAACAGCGGCGAAAGTCGAAGCGGAATACCAGGAGGGCGTGACCGCGGGCGTTGACGGAACTCCGTATAGCTTCATCATTTCTTCCGGATCAAATACGCTTATTCCGATCGCAGGTGCTGAAACATACGCTCAATTGAAAATCATTCTCGACCAGCTCGTCAATCAGGCTACAAGCACGAGTTCAACGCAGTAAACTAGACGTCGCGCAGGCCACACCATTCACACTCGGGATCCGAACATCTTTTGCCTGCAATTTCCCCGCTCCAGACGCTTTCGACAAGCGATTCGATTTCCTCGTTCACACGATCTATGTCCGCGGTTTCAACCGGTATTGTAATTATCGGGCATCGGCCCTTGTCGTCGGGCGAAACGAATACGAGTGACGGTATTATTCTGCGGCTTCTCCAGCGCGCGTCTCCGCCGACCAAAATTTTATAAAAAACGAGCTGGCGGAAATAATTGCCGTCGGAATTGCTCTTTGTTTCGCCTTTTATGGCATTGACTGACATCGCCTGCCGGGTTTTATAGTCGTATACGGCTGTTTCATTTCCATTGTCGACGAGCGCGTCGAGTTTTCCATGAATGGGGATGCGGACAGTCTCATCTCTGTCCTTGGTCTCAAATTCATTTCTGACAAAAAATTCAGTCAATATTGAAGTATTTTTCGCTGAGTTGAAATGCAGTTCGAGGGCTTTTGACACGACCGGAACATCATCGAGCAATTCCTTTTGCGCCGATTTTTTCTCCGCGGACGGCAAAAAGGACTGCACGAAAAATTCCTGTATCGATTCACTCAAAATCTGCTCGATTTGAACAGCCGTGATTTTTCCATCCTGTTTTTCCGATTTCCAAACGCGCGAAATGGCTTCATGCATAGCATTTCCCTTCTCCGACGGCACCGACGGAGCCTGCGGCATCTTCAAAATGCTTTGATAAATAAATTTGCTTGGACATTCCATGAAATGATTAAGAGCCGTAACCGAAAGTCCCTTCTCAACCAAAACATGTTTTGCAATGTCGATCAATTTCGCGTCGAGCGAGTTCTGCGCGCTAACCGCCGGAACGGCGCTGTCTTTCGCATGAAGCGTTTCCACTCCCTCACGCGGCAATTTCACATGTGCCGTATATTTCTCATCAAGTTCCGAAATGAAACGGAGCGGCGAAAGGGTTTTTCCGTCAGATTCTTCGAGTGAAGTTAGAACCGCCGCATGCCGGCGTGCTCGGGTCAAAGCCACGTAAAACAGCCGGCGCACGTCGCGGGCGTCGCTGTCATTTGTATGTTTTTTCGGCAAAATAAAGGAGGCTCCGCGAGGCCGGCCAATCCATGATTCGTCATTCGCGTACGGGATAAAAACGTAGTCAAACTCAAGGCCTTTACTGCCGTGCGCGGTCATCGCCCGAAACGGAATATCCGGCGCACCCACGGCAATTTTCACCGTATGGGATTCGGATGACAGCCGGTACGCAAGCATATTTTTAATTAATTCCGAAGGATCCGAAATCGCACCCTCGCGCGCCAATGATTCAGCGAGCGACACAATGCCGCGCCACACATGCACATAGGAAGGATCAGTCGCGACCAATTTTGTGAAGCCCGATTCTTCGGCCGCGTGAATCAGAAAGCCGACCGAATTGTCGGACAACAATCGCGCGCGAATGCCGGCAAGTTTCGGCAACTGCGCCTGCAATTCCGCAGAGGCACCGCTGGATAGTTTTTTCACCAACTGGGCAGCTTCTTCAAATTGAAGACTCCACATTCCGGCAATGACAGTTTTCGCCAAAGCATCTATTTTTGTCGGATCAACCAAATATTCGATCAAATGAAAGAAAAGCCGGCCGACCGGATGTCCGAAAATATCGATGCTTCGCTCGGACGATACCGGCACTCCATGCGATTCCAACAGACGAATGATACGCGCCAAATCGCGGTTTCGTCGGACAATGATTGCAACGGTTGCATCAGGCTCATTCGCTGAAATAGCCTTTAATTGCTTCACCAAATAGGTTTCGATGGCTGTTGTGTTTTCACCGGTCACAACGTCGATTGGCCGCGCCTTCATCTTTGCGCCATCCGCGTTTTTTACGCCGGCAGTCAATCTGATTCGCAAATCCGCATGCTCGCCTTCCGCGTAATTCTTTTCAATCATGGCAAAGCTGGCGTCGAGAATTCCCTGATGCGAACGGTAATTCATATCAAGAGAAATGACTTTCATCGCCGGCCAGTGTTTCTGCAGAAGAAGAAAATTTTCCACCGACGCCCCTTGAAAACGGTAAATTGCCTGTTTTTCATCGCCAACGATAAAAATATTCGGCGTTTCGAAAAATTCGGCAATGAGCGCGACCAGAATATTTTGCGCGTCATTCGTGTCCTGATGTTCGTCAACGTGAATATACAAATATCGTTCCTGAATGAGCCGCAGAAGCAATTCGTCATTGTGAAGCGCGTCCTTCACGTACATGATCAAGTCATTGTAGTCCATGCGTTTCGACGCTAATTTCCGCTTCTCGTATTCCTCGTAAATATCCCCGAAAATAAGGGTTCTTTCGCATTTTTCGATGGCTTCGCGCGCATCGGCCTTCAATTTGCCTTTCGTTGCGCCGCGGGTTGAAATCGAATCATCGCTGTTTTCAATGCTCTTTTTTTCCGCTCGCGCAAATTCGCGGACTTTTTCGGGTGTCATGTCTTCGCGTTTTGCATCGTCAATGCTACGGATAATGCCGGAAACATATGCGTCGGGTTTTCCGGCGGGACGCAAATCCGTAAATTGCGGAAATTTTGGATCGGCTAGAATCAGCCGGATTGAAGATTCCTGTTCGATGTCCGTCGCCAACTTCAAATCGTTGATATGCAGGAAATGGTCAGGATATTCGGCAATGATGGAAGAAGCGAAACTATGAAAGGTGTGCAGCTTCACGTCATGCGCGCGGTCGCCGATAATTTTCTGCAATTTTTCGCGCATCGATTTAACGCCGGATTCTGTATAGGTAATCGCCAAAATACCGTTCGCAGGCGTGTCGGTTCGACGCAGAATATTGGCTATGCGCAACGTTAAAATTGTCGTTTTCCCCGTTCCCGGTCCGGCCACAACCATAACAGGCCCGTCGATGGTGTCGACAGCTTCGCGCTGACGAGTGTTTAGATTTGCATATTGGGCGTCAAAAAGTTTGTCGGACATAGCACCATTATACTGTATACTTCGCGCTAATCAGAATTAAGGTATTTATAGTGTATAATTTGGAAATGCAAATCTCGTTCAACGACTTACCAATTGGTCCATATTCTGAAGATTTATGGCGCAAACAATGGCCTGGTGTTACAAAACCCCGCGGCGTAGCTGAAGGCCGGTTATCAATCGTTGATATAGATGGCGAACACGTTCTCTGTGCGACCTGCCTTGCCGGAAAATTTGCCCCAGATGCGGGCGGTAATTCGTGGGGTGCACGATTTGGAAAATCATATGAGGAAGCCACCGTCGAATACAAAGTACGTATCGATGATACTTTTAATTTTAAACGAGGTGGAAAATTGCCTGGTTTGTGCGGTGGTTCAAGTCCAATGGGCGGTAGAAGTACGGCAGAAGCCGACGGCTTTTCGGCACGCATTATGTGGAGAGAGCTCGGTATGCTTGAACAGTATGTTTACCACATGGATAGGGATGCAAAAAAGACATACGGTTCAGATTTTATTTGGACGAAAGCGGATAACAAGCAGCTCCTCATTACTGAGAAGATGTGGAAGACGTTGGGTACTCGTACTGATGACCGAGTATATTTAACGCCTGGTGTTTGGCATACGATAAAGACTTACGTCAAAATGAATGCACCCGACAAAGAAGATGGAAAAATAATTTCATGGTTAGACGGTGAAGAGGTATGTAATTTGAATTTACGATTTAGAAAAGACGCCTCATTCGGAATCGATATGTTCAAGTTTGCCGTGTTCTTTGGTGGCAATGATGAAACATGGGCACCTGAGAAAGACGAGAAAATTTACTTGAAAGATTTTAAATTTTTGCTTTAAATATGAAATTGAAACTACCAAATGTAACCCTTCTAGGAGTTGACTGCGTCAATGTCGAACGTCTCCAACGAGCAATGGATGTGTGCCAAAAAGACATAGACTTCGGCGCAGTAAAATTATTAACCTCTTTACCAACAGATGACAAGCATCTGGTAAAAATACCTCACATTGGAAGCGTTCAGGAGTATTCAAGATTTTGCGTAGAGGAGCTGGTGAAGTATGTTGATACAGATTATGTGCTATTGGTTCAGTATGACGGCTTTATTCTTAATCCTAGTGCTTGGGCGGATGAATTTCTAAAATACGACTATATAGGTGCCCCTTGGCTTGTTGCTAATTGGTCTATAAGAGACTTCAATTTTCCTACACATCTTCTTGGAACAGAGGTGGTTGGAAACGGTGGATTTTCTCTACGAAGTAAAAAATTTCTAGAAGTATCGGCGAAGCTTATGCGTGAGGGAAAAATTCCACAGATTCACCCTGAGGATGTATCATTGTGTGTATGGCATAAGGATCTGTTGGATGCTGAAGGTGTATTGATTGCTCCGGTTGAATTAGCAAGACGATTCAGTATCGAAAAAGATGATGACGCGGATGTTTATGATACACAGTTTGGTTTCCATGGATTTTCCTGGACGAATATTGATACGTGGATTGATAAGCATCCCGAGTATCCATTGATAGTGGACGACTATAGAAAAGCAAGATTATCCAGGCTTCATCGAATACTGACGCGAACACGTGAGCAGGCTCTTACCAACGCCCAAAAATTTTTTCAAGATAAAGCTATTGAAGCGCATGCGTTTGGCTCTGTTGCAAGACGTGATTCTGATCCGTATAGTGACCTTGATGTGTGGTTCACCTTTAAAGATACTGACATTGAGGATGTGCTCGAAAAACGTCTGAACTATTATTCACAAATAGGTGAGATTATTCATGTTTGTGAACCGCCACAAAATAGTCCGGTAAATGGAATTCATTCGTTCGTCTTATATAAAACATACGCTGGTCTATTGCAGGTTGATTTTTATCTATGCCCGGAATCATCTTCGTTTGTCACCGAAGACAGCAAAAAACTATTTGGTAACATAAAACTTCCTATCGGAAAATTAGGTCTCAACCCACAAAAGATTTCAGTCCCTGATTCCTACCGTATTGATTTCATTATTACCTTTATCTTCATTGCAATAAAAAATCTCAAACGAAATGATGATAACTCCCTACATCAGTTACTGAGTGAATATAAAAATCTCAGTGAGCGATACAGCATCACGGTTGAACCGATGACTGATAAAGAAAATAGTTTCGCTACTTTAAGGCAGATTATTACTAATGTGGCTAAAGTTGCTGACACGAAACAACAAGTCGTGTTAACTAAAATTAGCGAATTCATCGATCAAGTCGAATAAAAGTTATCCCCACTTTCGCATCGTATAAGTTTGTATTATACGACATCACATACAAAATAACTCTCTTGAAAGGAACTCTCGGAAGACACGAAGGTGTCTGAGAGTGAGGTAACTTTTCAGTAGAAGAGTATGCCGTTTCCTTAAGAGAGCGTTATTTTGTGTGCGGTGTCGATTTAGTAGTTCCGCAATCTATTAATCTTCTCGTGCTGTCGAATCTTCTCATACGCTTTTGCTTCAATCTGGCGGATGCGTTCGCGGGTGACGGCGAATTCCTTGCCTACTTCTTCGAGAGTTCGAGTAACGCCTGTTCCATCCAAACCGCAGCGCATTTCCAAAATCTTGCGCTCTTTCGGAGAAAGCTCGTTCAGAATTTCCTTCACCTGGTCGCCCAAAATGCGGCGTGAGGATTCCTGATCCGGTGACAAAATTTTATCGTCCGACAAGAAATCACCGAGAGTCGATTTGCCGTCGTCGGAATCGTCGCCGACCGGACTTTCCAATGAAACAACATCCTGATCGATTTTTTCGATATTGTAGATTTTATCGACATCAATGCCCATTTCCGTGGCAATTTCCTCGGGCAACGGATCACGCCCCAAATCCTGGGTCAAACGGCGAAGAACCTGCTTGTATTTGGCAATCGTTTCAACCATATGCACAGGAACGCGGATCGTTCGCGACTGGTCAGCCAACGCACGCGTAATAGCCTGGCGAATCCACCAGGTGGCATATGTCGAGAATTTATAGCCCTTTGTCCAGTCGAATTTATCGACGGCCTTGAACAAACCGAGGTTTCCTTCCTGAATGAGGTCAAGTAAAGTCAGATCGGGCGAGCGTCCCACGTATTTTTTGGCGATCGAAACAACGAGACGCAGGTTGGCGCGGGCGAGCAGATTTTTTGCTTCCTTGTCCCCTGCCGCAATTCGTTTTGCGAGCTCCTTTTCCATCGAACCGGGAATGAGCGGATACTGTCCGATTTCCTTCAGATACATCTGGATCGAATCGTATGAAGAATCACTGCGCGAACCGTAGCTGTATTTTTTTGCATGCGTCGGTTCCGGTTCGACTTCGAGTAAACCTCCACCTTCCAAAACGTCGATACCAGCCGTCGACAATTTGCCGTACAAATCGTCAAGAAACGTAATATCAGTTTCGATGTTCGGGAACTCCTTCAAAATTTCGTCGTATGTGACAAAACCGCGCTCGCGGCCCTTGACCATGAGCTTGCCGGACTTCGTCTCAAACTCCTTATTCTTGGCCTTTTTTTGAGGTGAAAGTTTACCTTTTCCGGCTTTCGTTTTTTTCTGTTTAGCCGGTCTCGACTTCGCTTTTACTTTTGGCTTTATTTTTTTGTGTTTTTTTGTGGGCATAGTATATATAAATTAATGACGTGCGCGTTTCTTGTCTATTTCCGCGACTTTTTTTATGAGAGTATTGATTGACGCTTCAAAAACCGTATCGTTTTGGTGTTGTGACATGACGGACATTGCCGCAGCCAAATCACCTTTCACGACGTCTTCCTCGAAATTGAGCACGAGTTCGTCGAGCGTTTTCTTAATAGAATGCTCGTTTTTGCGGATGACCTCGGCGGTGCCGAAGAAAATTTCCGCTTCAAGTATAAGTTCGTCTTTCGACGATTCTGATTTTTGTATTAAATTTTCGTGACGCTCGGTGCCTGCAA
Source organism: Candidatus Tayloriibacteriota bacterium (assembly GCA_003151615.1). GTDB lineage: Bacteria > Patescibacteriota > Minisyncoccia > Phycocordibacterales > PALSA-1337 > PALSA-1337. Next base: position 340,152 of record PLXZ01000004.1, read on the forward strand.
TGTTTCGAATGGAGGCGTAATAGCCTTCAACATCGAAAACCTGTTCGCGGGCAAGATATGCCAGAAGTCCAAATAATTTCCTCGAGATTATGTCGAGGCGGGACAATTCTGCAGTCGGCGATATTATAGCATTCGGCACCGAGGTCTGTCCAGTGGCTCCAGATTGCCCCTTATCCCGCCGTTCAGCATCCAAACGACTCTTGCGCATCATGTTCAAATCGTCCCAAATCGATTGTTCGGTCTCTATATTATTAAGAGCTTTTTCGCGAATCATTTTGACGTAATAACCCTGCTGGGTCTGGCTCGGCAAGACTTCAATAAACGGATATATTTTGTCGCGCAAAGCCGTGTGGATTTTTCGCTGATCCAACTTTCCTGCCGCAACATCCGCCAAAATACCATCGAGCAAAAATTCAATGACGGGTTTCGCGGCGCGCAGGACATTTTTCCACGATTCAGGATCGGATAAAACAAGATCAGCCGGATCTTTGCCGTCCGGCAAATCTGCAATTTTTACGTCCATATCAACGGACAAAGCAATCTGCGCGGAACGCAATGCAGCTTTTCGGCCGGCGGAATCAGAGTCAAAGGCGAGAATAAGTTTCGGAGAAAGTCGGCGCACCACACCCAAATTGTTGACGACATTGTCACGATTCGTCAGCGAATCCGCCAAAGCCGTTCCCGAAACCGCCACCGTATTTTTAATTCCGGCCTGATGCGACAAAACCAAGTCCATCTGACCCTCAACCAAAATCGTGTAATCACGCTCGCGAATAGCCTGCTTTGCCTTGTCAATTCCATACAGAACAGTCGATTTATTGAAAAGTGGTGTATCTGGGCTATTCAAATATTTAGCCGGAATGGAACCATTTTTATTCGGTTCTTCACGCAAAATACGGCCCGAAAAAGCGATAACTCGACCGCTGGAATCGGAAATCGGAAACATCACGCGGCCGCGAAAACGGTCGTAGAGGGATTTTGGCGCAGTCGTGCTTGCACTCGTTCCACCCCCTAAACCACTCGATCCAGCATCACCCGCATCCGGCCGCTTTGCCAAACCGGCTTTTTCAATGTCGGAATCGCTGAACTTTTTCTCGCGCAAATGATTGTAAAGAAGCCTCCACTCATTAGGTACAAATCCTATGCGAAATTCTTTCACCGTTTTTTCGGTAATACCGCGGCGCTTCACATATTCGCGAGCTTCATTCGCTTCCATCGAATAGGTCGTATTACCTTCAATGATTTGATTTTTCCCTTCCAAAGCCGTTTCAAAAAATCGTGCAGCCTCTTCCATGACCGCCAACAGCCTTTCCTTTTCGCTTTTTGTTTCGGCGTATCCTGAACCCTGACCGCGACCCTGAGTAATATCGACGCCTGCACGTTCGCCGAGCAATTTCAACGCGCCCATAAAATCCAAACCTTCAAACTGTTCAACGAACGAAAAAATGTCACCCTTCGCCCCGCAGCCAAAACAATAGTACGAGCCGCGATCCGGCGAGACATAAAAGCTCGGAGTTTTCTCATTATGAAACGGGCATTTCGCCTTCAGGTTTTTGCCGGCCTTTTCGAGCTTCACATACGAACCGACGATTTCCTCAATATTCAGGCGCTCTTTTATCTGTTCGACGGGAGTGGACATAGTGGCTGTAGTATAGCAAATTTTCTTAGTTATCCACAAAAGACTAAAATTTTGATAAAGTTTTCGTGAATTTTGCCATTGCAAACAAATAAAAAAATACTTACCATGATTCAATGCCGAACTACCGCAATTCTTTTGAAGATTATTCCGGAACGACAATAGTCGTCGACTGGGCGGACGAGTTATGGACTAATCACATAAATAAACATCCGGAAATACGGGATTACGCATTCGCGTCGCGTCTTATCGCGGAAGCATTACTCCATCCAAGCCTCGTCGTCAGCGGGGAAAAACCGGGAGACAAAGAAAACATCGTATGCTATTATAAGCAGAATAAGAGGTATGAAAATGAGATACACTATACGAAAGTCGTCGTCGGCTGCAACTCCAAACCATTCTACGTAAAAACCGTATTCCAACGCTGGGCTTTATTCGATATCGCAGTCCAAGAAAAAAAGTATGATTTTAAGGAAGTTTATAGAGATCAAAAAACATATTTATGAAAAAAATAAACAAAATATTCAACACGGCAAAGCGGGACAAATGGGTCGTCGAATACGATTCAGATCTCGACACGCTGTATTGGTCAAAACCAAAAATATCCGCGGGCGCGACTTCAAAAAAATTCCTCGATGATTTTTCCATGTACATCAATAAAAAAGGCATCGTCGAGGGAATCTTTATCGAATACGCAAAACACAATTTTGTTTCGCATAATACCGAATACAAGGCGCTGTTCGACGAATTAGTGAAAGTCGGCGGAGACAAATACATAATTCCAAAAGAAAACGCCAAAAACGTCGAAGACCTCCTGCAAGGAATGGCCAACATGGTAGCCAACGAAACCCTCGACGCCGTCCTAAAAGGAGTCGACCTCAAAAATATGGTTTCGGCTTAGTTTTTTACCAAAAGAAAACAGGCCGTCATTGCTGACAGCCTGTTGGAAATCTCGAGTGGGTTTTAAGGTACCACTTCACTACCTTTTGTTTCAGACAGAACTCTTTGGGTGGCTATAAGCCCCTTTGGAATTCGTGCCCGACGATTGCTGCTCAGGGAGATGAGCGGCATGACTATCTTGCTTTGAATCGCAACTTCATGCGAACCATCCTGCCTGTGAACCTCGACTTCAACATCAAGCTGAACCTCGGTAGGTCCAGTTTGCCGCATAGTGCCGGCAAAAACCATAACATCTCCTAAACCTATTTGCTTGAGATATTCGGTCCCGACGGATTTAACTACAAACGCCAATTTATGATCGTCGCGTAGTTTTTCGAGGGAAACAGTCAGTCCTTTTCGCATAAGCTCCTCCCTGCACCAGTCAATATTGAGCATCGAAGCGATATAGTTTACATGCCGATATCCATCAATCATGGAATCAACGACAAGCGATTCAGTCCTCACCGAAACATCTTCTTCGGAAACGGATGAACTAACTACACGCCTCTTTGCTTCAAACATTGACCCGACTAAGACAACAGCCCCATACATCCCAGCAACAGCTGGAAAAAGAAGCCAAGTCGCAAGATTCACTTTCCAATCCTTAATCTGCGCGGCCGTAAGTTTATCGTAAGCAGCAGCTTCTGTCTGATTGGCAAAACCAAAATCAGGCATTTGTGCCATCTGATGACGAAAAACCCACAGAGCGCAGATCGTGATTGCAAAGACAAGCACTCCCCGAACGAAGATTTGATCATACGAATTCGCAAGACCAGGAACCTTCAAAGAATTCATTGTTTTCATATTATGTTGTCAATTTGTTGTTTTTGTTTAAGTAAGTTCGAAAAGACTTTCAAAGCACCTTTTTTGAGACGCTCTCAAAGTCTTCCCGAACCTGACAAACAACAGAATTCAATCTGTATGCATTATAGCACGCATAAAGCATATCTGTCAAGCACAAAACGACCGCGCAAATAAGGCCTATTTTGACGAAGTGTTGAATAGGAACGCATAACAAAACCACCGATGACATGTTGGAGAGGAACTCTCGGAAGACACGAAGGTGTCTGAGAGTGAGGCAACTCTTCAGCAGAAGAGTATGCCGTTTCCTCGAAAACATGTCATCGGCGGTTTTGATGTACTACCTATTCAATCCCCTCCTCAAACTTAGGCTTCGCATCCTCAATCATATGCCACTTCGGGCTGCCTTTGAAACCGGTACCGGCTGGAATCAAACGTCCGATGATGACGTTTTCCATGAGACCGACGAGGTTATCCTGGCTGCCGCGAACGGCGTTGTTGATAAGAATTCGGGTCGTGTGCTGGAAGGAAGCGGCCGCGAGGAAGCTCTTGCGAGACAATGAAACATCGGTGATGCCCATGGCGACCGGAGTTGCCTTTGCTTCGTCTTTGCCGGCCTTTTTCGCGCGGGCATTTTCTTCGATCAGGTCGCTTTCGCTGACGATTTCGCCGGCTGACAATGCCGTTCCGCCCGCCTCAACGACTTCGAGACGAGAGAACATCTGCTTCACTATGATTTCGATGTGCTTGCGCGCAACGGTTTCACCCTGAAGTTCGTAGATTTTTCCAATTTCGGCGATAACGTATTCTTTTGCGCGATCGCGGTTTCCATATTTGAAGACTTCGTCGATGTCTGCGGAACCGTCAGTCAACAAATCGCCTTTCTTGATATGATCGCCGACCTTAACAAACGGCATACGACGATAGTGGAATGTGTATTCGACTTCGTGCGATGCTCCTTTCGCCAAACCGTCATCGACTGGAGCTGAAATTGCTTTTGCCGCGGCTGCAGCCGCAGATTTTTTCGTGACGCGCTTGACCTTCGGCTTTTCGTGACCTTCGGCGAGAACTTTAATGACTTTTTCCTTTCCGAGATCTTTCACTTCAGTTACAACACCATCAACTGTAGCGACTACTGCGGGATTCTTCGGACGTCGTTTTTCAAAGACTTCTTCGACGCGAGGAAGACCGGCTGTGATGTCTCCACCGACCGATGCGGCACCTCCGGAGTGGAATGTACGCATTGTCAGCTGTGTTCCCGGCTCGCCGATGGCTTGTGCGGCGACGGTTCCGACCGCTTCACCGAGGGCTACGAGCGCGTTTTTACCAAGGTCAACTCCGTAACATGAGACACAGACACCCTTTACGCTTTCACACGCAAGCGGTGATCGAACTGCAACTTCGCTAATGCCTGCTTCCTCGATTTCCATTGCTTCGGCCTTGCTCAAAAGATGTCCTTTTTTGAAGAGAACCTTGCCGCCAGCTGTCGCGACATCCTGGGCCAAAACGCGGCCGCGAATATTTTTCGAAATCGGAATTTCGATACCTGAAGCCGTCTGCTTTTTGATCGTGATGAAGTTTTTCGTACCGCAATCGTCTTCGGTAACCATGACGTCCTGCGCGACAACGAACAATTTACGGGTCAGATATCCGGCCTTTGCCGTGTTGAGAGCTGTGTCGGTCAAACCTTTTCGCGAACCGTGTGTCGTAATGAAGTATTCAATCGGAGTCAAACCTTCCTTTGAACATGAAAGAATCGGGAATTCAATTGTCTCTCCCGACGTGCTCGAAATGAGTCCTTTCATACCCGCCATCTGCGTCATCTGGGCGATCGAACCTCGGGCTCCGGAAATGAACATGTCGTAAACCGATCCCATTTTATTGAGCGTCGCAGGGATGAGCTTTTCAACGTCTGTTTTAGCCTTGTGCCAGATTTCAATATTTTTTCGGATTCTTTCTTCTTCTGTGAGGAGACCGTCGTTAAACTGGCTGACGATAAGATCAGAATGAGTTTTTGCCTTTGTGATGACTTCTGTCTTGCCTTTTGGAATGACAAGGTCGTCGATTCCCCATGTCGTTCCGGAATGTGTCGTGTACTTGAAACCGAATGTTTTAATCTTGTCGAGAATTGACGGAATTTTTTCGATACCATAACGCGTGATCATGTCGTCGATTGTCGCGGTCAATTTCTTTCGGTCGATTTCCTTGTTGATGAAAGGATAATCTGCGGGAAGAACTTCGTTGAAGAGAATGCGGCCGACGGTCGTTTCAAAAATCTGGCCTTTGTATTCGGCGTATTTCGCGCTCTCTTTTCCTTCCGCGGGTGCGAGAACCTTTATTTTTGATCGATACCCGATCGCGTCAAAGCTCTGCGCCGAAACCGCCGCTGAAGGACTTTCGAATATTTTGCCTTCACCCTTTGCGCCTTCAACCGTTTTTGTAATCCAATAACAGCCGAGAACGATATCGAGAAGTTTCGCGACGACAGTTGGGTCTCCGTTACCTGGCTTCAAGATGTTTTTATCCGATGCCATGATTTCGCGAGCTTCTGTCTGTGCCTCGACGCCAAGCGGAACGTGAACAGCCATCTGGTCACCGTCGAAGTCCGCGTTGAACGCGGCACACACGAGGGGGTGAATTCGGATAGCCTTGCCCTCCACGAGCACTGGCTCGAACGCCTGGATGCCAAGCCGATGGAGTGTCGGTGCCCGGTTGAGCAACACCGGGTGATCGCGAATGATCTCCTCGAGGATCTCGTACACCTCGGGGCTTTCTCGTTCCACGATCTTCTTCGCGCGCTTGACCGTCTCGGCAATCCCCTTCTCGACCAGCTTGTGGATGATGAACGGCTTGAACAGCTCCAGGGCCATGATCTTCGGCAGACCGCACTGGTGGAGCTTCAAATACGGCCCCGCCACGATCACCGAGCGGCCCGAGT
>PLXZ01000003.1 GCA_003151615.1 Candidatus Tayloriibacteriota bacterium
CATTCACTACGTTCATTCGTGGCGGAAAGAGCGGGATTCGAACCCGCGATACCCTTTCGGATATACTACCTTTCCAGGGTAGCCCATTCGACCGCTCTGGCATCTTTCCATTTTCTATTTTATTTTCGGCGTGATTTTCTTGAACAAACTATGGACAAAATATAACAAGTTTTGCGTAACTATACAATTTATCAAAATTTTATTCTTTCTTGTATGTTTCTCTATCACCGCTTTTGTAGCATATGTTCATTATCAATATAAAAAGTAAAAAGCGTCGCGCCAATAAGACTCGCGCGACGTGATTTGCAAAATCGAACATGAAAATAAAAACAATGTGTGCGCTCCTGGGATTAGGTATCGCGGGTGCAATTATTAATGTTTGCTCAATCGGACCCGCCAATGCAATAATCGCAAAAGCCTCGGTTCGGACTTTTGCCGATTTTGAAGCAGTGCCGCCAATACATACCCTCGCAAGTTCGGGCGCTACTGCCTTGCCTGAAGGTATGACACCGACCCAAGTCAAAACCGCATACCTTCTTCCCGCGACAGGCGGTTCCGGAATAATTGCGATCGTGGGCGCATACGAACATCCAGCAATAGAAAGCGATCTTGCCGTATTCGATAAGCAATTCAAACTTGCTGCGTGTACTGTCGCGAATAAATGTCTGACCGTGCATGACATGAAAGCGACAACAAATGGCGTCGGGGAAATGCCGAAAAATGCGGGCTGGGATTTGGAATCGGCGCTCGATACGGAATGGGCTCACGCCATTGCTCCGAAGGCAAAAATTTTGGTTGTCGAATCGGCCAGCACGAAAGGCGCGGACCTCATGAAGGCCGTTGACTATGCCCGGGCACAACCAGGCGTCGTATCTGTTTCAATGAGCTGGGGCGGCAGTGAATTTTCCGACGAGACAACTCTCGACGGCCATTTTTCAGCGACGGGAACGGGGGGATTGAACAGCTCGACATCAAACATCGCCTTTTTCGCATCATCGGGAGATGACGGAACCGGTGCAAGCTGGCCCGCGGCATCACCCTATGTCATCGGCGTCGGCGGAACCTCTCTTACAATGACAAATGTCGGAACGACGGCGAAGTTCGCTTCGGAAAAAGCCTGGTCAGGCAGCGGTGGCGGCGTCAGCGCCTACGAAACGGAACCTTCATATCAAAAGACATATTCAATTGCCCGTGCCGGCGGTAAACGCGCCATACCCGACGTTTCATTCGCGGCCGATCCGCAGCGTGGCTTCTCCGTATATCACAATGGGTGGTACGTAATCGGTGGGACATCTGCGGGAGCTCCACAGTGGGCGGCATTGGCAACGCTCGGGATGAGCGGTAAGAAAAAATATCCGATTTCACTTGCGGAATTATATAAAGACAAATCGAGCGGAGTGTATGCAATCTATTTCCGCGACATTACCACCGGAACAAACGGCGCCTGCGGATATTATTGCGGTGCACGATCGCATTACGATTACGTGACGGGATTGGGTTCGCCAATTACGGACCATTTCTAAAGTATGCTTCAGGAAATATTCGAGGTGTTTTTGAGGATGAAAAAAGGAGAAAAAATAGAGGATCCCCATAAACCCATAGCAAGTAACATTGTAATTTCTGATCTCACAGTTAAAATCATTGGCGTTACATCAAATAACGTATTTTTTACGCGTCTTTCCCTTAAGCACCTTGCTGAAAAAGGCAAAGAGGGTAAACGGCTTCTTGAATTAATTCCATTTATTCTTGAGAAACCGGACACGATCAGAAAATCAAAAAAATATGACAGCAGATTTTTAGTTTCTAAAACTTTTTCGGGAACAAAAAAGAACCGGCCCCATATTGTAAATTTGGAAGTTACCAAAATGAATAGGACAATTATTGTAACCGCTTTTCAAAGTGAAGCATTCTATCTCCAGAACTTTGAGCTTCTTTGGAGGACGGCAGGAGATGACTTAAACATCCCGTTCCCTCCATCTCAACAGCCGTCAAAGACGACTGGTGGCAGTAGCCGACTTTCTGCGCTTAAAGAAGCTCAAAATTCTCGAAACAAGTCTCAATAATTCTCCCTAAAGAATAATCCAGGAAAAATAAAAAGTCAAACAGTTGTAACAAGAGAAAATTATTCCATCCCCCTTAAAATCGCTATGCGCTCTTCGGTCGGAGGATGTGTCATGAAAAGTTTTGACATCCCTTTGCCGCCCTTTGAGCCAAATGGATTGGAAATATACAAATGCGCGGTGGCTGTGTTGGCGTGTTTGAGCGGGGCTCCGTATGCGGCGATTTTCGTCAGAGCGGAAGCCAGACCCTCGGGATAACGCGTGAGCAATGCACCGTCGGCGTCAGCCAGAAATTCGCGCTTGCGGGAAATGGCCAGCTGAATGAGCATTGCGATAATCGGCGAGAGAACGACGAAAATAATACCGACGATCATCAAAATGAGTTGAAGCTGGCCGCCGCCTCCCCCGTTATTGCTTCTTCCCCGGTTGCCGCCGCCGAACCACAGACTCCGCGTGAAAATATTTGCAGCTAACGCGATGAAACCGACCAAAACAACGACAACAGTCTGCAAAAGAGTGTCGCGATTGCCGATATGCGAGAGCTCGTGCGCGACCACGCCCGACAATTCATTCTCATTCATCATGCCGAGCAAGCCGCTCGTTACCGCCACCGCGGCATGCTGCTTGTTTCGTCCCGTCGCAAACGCATTCGGCGCAGAATCGTCGATAACATAGAGCGCAGGCATGGGCAATCCTGCGGTAATTGCCAAATTCTCCGTCACGCGAAAAAGTTCCGGAAATTGTTCGCGACTGGCAGGCTTCGCCCCCGCCGTGGCGAGTGAGATCTTGTCCGAATACCAATAGCTTGTGAAATTCATTATCACCGCAAAGGCGATGGCGACGTAGAGAATGATGTAGCTCTGATAATACCAACTGATGAAGTAGCCGAGCGCCACAATAATGACCAGGAAAAAGGCCATCAGAAACCACGTCCTCCGGACATTTTTATCCTGCTGTGTGTAGAGCGTTGCCATAATTTTCAGCGAGAAGCCAAAATTAGATTAGAATTTCACCTGCACTGGTTCCTTGGCAGCTGCATCAGCCGCATCAAGCTGAAAGAATTCCATGCTATGAATATGGAACGTGCCCGCAATCAAATTTCCTGGGAAAACTTGGATAGCTGTATTGAGATCGCGGACATTGCCGTTATAGAAGCGACGAGCGGCTTGAATTTTATCTTCAGTATCGGTGAGCTCGGTCTGAAGAGCGAGAAAATTCTGATTGGCCTTCAATTCAGGATATGCTTCTGCGACGGCGAAAACAGATTTCAAGGCTCCGGCCAAATTATTCTCGGCCTGCCCCTTATCCGCCAAACTTCCCGCGGACATTGCGGCAGTGCGCGCTTTTGTCACGTCTTCAAAAACCGTTTTCTCGTGCGTCGCGTATCCTTTGACCGTATTCACCAAATTGGGAATAAGGTCATAGCGGCGTTTCAGCTGAACATCAATGTCGGCCCATGCTTCCTTCGCGCGGTTTACCATGCGAATCAAATGATTGAAAGCGAAAACCGCCCATAGAATCAAGATGACAAGTATTGCGATGATTATGATTAACATGTTTTTTTATTATACTTTGATTATACCACTATTACTGTATGCGGACATACACCTGATCGGTCGTGCCGTTTTGATTGGAAACGCTGACCGTGTATATGCCGGGACTCAGTACCAGATATGACGGACACTGCAAACCTGTATTCCCTTCATCCTGCGTACATGCCTGAAACGGAACCGCCGCATTGATTGAAGTATCGGAGGAAGACGGTCCTTCCCACAAAACACCCTGAACCGAACCATTTGAAATCCAGACGAGTGTATCGTTTCCGAAAAAGCCCGATCCGGTCAAAACCAAATTTCCTCCGACTGAAATAGGATTTGGCGAAACAGCCGACAAATTAATGGCAATCGCGGAAGAAGAACTGCCGGCCGATTGGGTCGGATAATTAACTTCGTCTCCAGTCGTGGACGCGGGTGTTGCAGTATTCGACGAACCGTCCGATGGGCCGCTCAGGGAATCAGCCAGCGAAGACGATGAAGTTCCCGCGCCAATGATAATGCTCGAGGTTGTCGAAACGGGTGTTATGTCGGAACTGGACGGCCCACTGAAAATAGTAACTCCCGAACCGGAACGAATGCCTGAAATCACATAATATCCCGCCACGCCTAAAACGATGCCGGCAAGAACTGCGACAATTACGATGAGCATTATCCTCTTATTCTGTGGGCTCATACGATGATTATACACCTTGACGCCCTGATTAATTTCAACAATTTGCACTATTTTCCGAATATGATAGACTAGTCTGCAATGAAGGTGATTTCATCTCTGCTACCCTATATACAGATTGTACTCGCAATCGTACTGATTGCGGTTATTCTCCTGCAACAGACGGGTGCCGCCATGGGCGGTGCGTTCGGCGGAAGCGACAATTTCAGCTCGGCTTTCCACACGCGTCGCGGATTTGAAAGAACCCTCTTTATCACAACGATAGTGATCGGCATTCTGTTTGCTGCATCGGCAATCATCAACCTCATTTACTAATTTACCAATTTTTGGTTTAAAAAATCTTTACCTGCAATCGGCGTACCCGCCATTCAGGAACGGACCATATTACCGTGAACGAAACCCAGGAAAAAAATCAGGAACAAAACGAAAAAGAGCTGCGCATCAAAGGCAGTAAAAAAATCCTCGGCATGCTCCGAAGCTTTTCCGCGACTGAAAAGGTCATTTTTGCCGTGCTTGCAATCATCATGTCCGTAACCGCGACGATTCTCGCAGCCCGGACAAATGCCCTTTTTTTGGTGCCTGTGCCGACGCAGGGCGGACAGCTGGATGAAGGCGTCGTGGGTCTTCCCCGTCTCATTAACCCTGTTTTGGCCTTCACGGATACGGATCGCGATCTCACGGCCCTTGTCTATGCCGGACTTATGAAATATGAAAACGGAAATCTTGTTCCGGACCTGGCGCAGAGTTACACCGTATCGGCCGACGGGTTGACCTATGCTTTTACGCTCAAACCAAATCTCCAGTTCCAGGACGGCACGCCGCTGACGGCTGACGATATCCTCTTTACCATTCAGGCGATTCAAAACGCCGCGCTGAAAAGCCCTCTTGCCGCGGACTGGGCGAATATTTCCGTGACGAAACTTTCGCCGAACCAAATTCAGTTCGTGCTGAAACAGCCGTATGCCCCGTTTCTTTCAAACACAACCATCGGCATCCTGCCAAAACATATCTGGAACAATGTCAGCACCAACGAATTCATTTTCAGCGAATATAACGTGAATCCAGTCGGCGCTGGCCCGTATAAAGTCGGAAGCATTGCGCGAAGTTCGAGCAATGTGCCCACTTCATATACGCTCGTTCCATGGAACAACTACCAGGGCGGCGAAGCCTACATTTCCAATATAGTCTTTCATTTTTTCTCCGACGAGAAGAGCGCGGTGGACGCGTATGAGAACGGGACGATAGACGCAGTTTCAGGAATTTCTTCTGATGATGCGGCGCACATCGGTTCAACAACTCCCGACGCGTCGGTATCCTCGCCCGTCCTGCCCCATATTTTCGGAGTTTTCTTCAATCAAAATCAGCAATCAATTTTGGCGGACGCGGCGGTGCGCCAGGCTTTGAATATCGGTCTCAATAAAAACGTTATCGTCAATGAAGTCTTCGACGGATACGCCACGCCGATAAACAGCGCGATTCCCGTCGGCACGCTTTCAAATCCGGCGACATTCGATCCAAACGGAAGCACGACTGAAGCCAAAGCCATTCTTGTAAAAGACGGCTGGACGATGGGAACGCAGGGTGTTTTTCAAAAGTACGCCAAAAAAACCGGCACGACGACCCTGGCTTTTTCAATATCGACTTCAAATTCTCCGAGCCTGACCCAGACCGCGAATATTTTGAAACAGCAGTGGGCAAACATCGGCGTCCGGGTAACCGTCAACATATATGAACAAAGCGACCTTAATCAGAACGTCATCGCGCCGCGAAAGTACGACTCGCTTCTGTTCGGCGAGTCGTTCGGAACGGTTCCGGACCTGTACGCATTCTGGGATTCTTCGCAGAGAAATTCGCCGGGACTTAATATTGCGATGTACGTCAACGCTTCGGCAGACAAGCTTCTCGAAGGCGCGCGAGCGGCATCAGACCCGACAGTCCGGCTTTCGGATTACGCTTCGTTCGATAAAATTATGCAAAACGACATGCCTGCGGTATTTCTTTACTCACCCGATTTCATATACGTCATGCCGGACAGCGTGAAAGGCACGGAAAACATCTCGGCCGCCGGCAACAGCGTGACGGATGCGTCGGACCAGTGGGACGGAGTATCGAAATGGTACATAGACACCGACAGCGTTTGGAAACCATTGGCAAAGTACGCTCAAAATTAAATCAAAAATTAACAAAATTATAAATCATTAATAATAACTCATAGAAAATCATGAACCCTCCAGCAAATAACACAGACAGCAAGACAGAAAATAAGACTGCGCAGAAAACTCCGGCGTCAGCAATACCGGCATCCGCACAGACGACTGCACCAGCTGGTTTTTCGCCGCGTCCAGGCGGACCTTCGCGCGGAGGAAATCGCGGCATGGGCGGCGGAATGCGTGGCGGCTCACGAGGCGGTTCTCGCGGAGGCGGAGGGGGTATGAGAAGCGGAGGTTCACGGGGCGGACGGAATGACCGACGCCCGGGCCCGCGTCCCGCAATGACTCAGATTCATAAACCTGTTGAAGACAGCGTTCCGCCGCTCGCGGCCGATTCGATTCGCATCATCCCGCTCGGCGGCGTTGAAGAAATCGGAAAAAACATGACCGCCATCGAATTCGGCGAGGATATCATCGTCATCGACATCGGCTTTCAATTCAAAGACGAGAGCACTCCCGGCATCGACTATATTTTGCCGAACACAAAATATTTGGAAGAAAGAAAAGGTAAAATCCGCGCGGTCATCGTGACCCACGGCCACCTCGACCATATCGGCGGAATCCCCTATATCATGCCGCGCATCGGCAATCCGCCTTTGTATACCCGCCTCCTCACTTCGATTTTGATCAAAAAGAAGCAAGAAGAATTTCCGCATGAACAGCCGCTCGACATCAAGCTCGTCGAAAAAGACGAATCAATCACCCTCGGCAAATTGAAGGTGAAGTTTTTCGCGGTGACCCACACCATTCCTGATGCCATGGGAATCATCGTCGAAACTCCGTACGGCGACATCGTTCACACGGGAGACCTTAAACTCGACCATGTTGACGGCGTACCGACGGACGAGGAAGAAGCGGAATACGACAAAAAATTCAAAAACCGAAACGTGCTCATGCTCATGGCCGATTCGACGAACGTGGAAAATCCCGGTTTCTCGACTCCGGAAAAATTGGTGCACAAAAATATCGAAGAAATCATAAAAAATGTGAAGGGACGTTTGATCGTCAGTACTTTCGCATCGCTTTTCGAGCGAACCTTGAAAATCGTGGAGCTCGCCGAAAAATACGGAAAAAAAGTCTGCGTCGAAGGCCGTTCGATGAAAAACAATATTGAAATCGCGATGAAACTCGGTTTGCTCAAGCCGAAAAAAGATACTTTGATTACGGCCGAACAAATCGACCAATTCCCTCCTGAAAGGATTATCATTCTGGCGACCGGTGCTCAAGGCGACGAATTCGGCGCAATCATGCGCATTTCAAATAAAACGCATAAAAGCATCCGCATCACAAAACGCGACACTATTTTGCTTTCGTCATCGGTCGTTCCGGGCAATGAACGCGCGGTTCAACGATTAAAGGACAACCTGTCACGCCAAGGCGCGCACATCATCCACTATCGCATGGCGGAAATTCACTCGTCCGGACATGCCAATAAAGACGAAACGGCCTGGATCCACAAGAAAATCCATCCGCGGTTCTTCATGCCGGTTCACGGATACCATTATATGTTGCGCGTGCACGGCGATCTCGCCCGCGACGCGAACAATTTGCCTGAAGACGCAATCATCATCCCGGACAATGGTTCAGTCGTTGAAATCCAGGGACTTTCGCTGGGCGGCGGCATTGACAAAAAAAGTCCCGACGCAAAAATCGTCAAGCTCGAACAGAAGGCCCCGTCCGGCATCGTTATGGTTGACGGTTTCTCGGTCGGCGACATTCAGGACGTGGTCATCCGCGACCGACAGGCTTTGGCACAGGACGGAATCTTCATCGTCTTCGCAATGATCAATGCCCAGACCGGCAAGCTCCGCAAATCCCCCGACATCATTTCCCGAGGCTTCGTCTATCTGCGCGAATCGCAGGAACTTCTCCATCAGGCGCGCCTCGTCATCAAAAATACCATCGAACAATCAACAAAAGGCCAAAACCCAATCAACATGGATTATGTAAAAGGCGCAATTACCGAAGACATCAGCAAGTTTTTGCTGCAGAAAACAGCGAAGCGACCGATTGTCATTCCGGTGCTGTTGACGATTTAGTCTCTAGATACATTAAGTACAAGGAACCCGTATATACACTTTTCAAGAGACACGGAAATTTGAGGGCTTCAAATTTCCTCACCTCCGGACCGACGTCCGTCGGCAGGTCTCTCGTAAAGTATATATACGGGTTCCTAGTGCTTGTATATCTAGATTAATAGTCAACAAAAAAAGCAATCAGAAATGACTCCGACTGCTTGTGAAATAACGAACGCGCTACGACATTTCAAACTGACACAAGTTTTTCGCATTTGTTGTCAATGTAGAAGCTTGCCTGACCGACAAATGAAGCAAGTCCGGCAAGCAACGTGAGCGACTGGAGCGGACTGTCAACATTGTGACAGGTAAACTCGCGGCCTTCACCCGGACGACGGGAATAAAACCCTGTGTTGATGCCGCATGCGTCACCGGGAACAGTAAGCCCAATGGAACTGGAATCGCAGTCAACACGGATCGTCCCGCGAGCATGCGTATATCCATTCCCCCACATGTGCGTTTCCGCGGCAATCATTGCTTCAAGGACATTTTTTACGATAATATGCTTCAACTCAAACGGATTTGAAGCGACATAATCAATAAAATCGGCACCGAAATAACCGTCGACTCCACTGCCGTGCTGGCCATGCCGAGCTATTACGGAGACAGTAACATGTTGATGTTCCTTGGCGGAAGTGTCCTCGTCAACATCAAGAATTGCGAATAACAAACCAAGGCTGGAGGTAACGGCATACGCCGCCCGCCAGTCGTAAGTGTGTTGTATTTTGCTACCGTCGCAACGCAGGCATTTTTCGCCTTCACGCCATTCGTCAATGCTTTCGCCGGTGCCGGCGCAATGTTCACAGGTAAAATGCGTCGGCATTTTGATGTGAGGAAGCAAAACACGAAACTCAAGATAATCCCCTGAGTCACGCGTCTTTTGAAGCGCATGGTTGAAACCAAAAGAATCGCCCCCCGCAAGATCACCTGAAAAAGAATCAAAAAATGTATCCAAATCATGCGTTTGGATTATGTTTTGAATCCACGGCGCATCCCTGGAAATAACTTTGACGAAACGAAGACAATCGCGATGAACGTCAACGATAATTGCCTCTTGATTGCTATCCCAGCGTAAATGATACTTCCGCGGGATACGGTCATACTGCATTAATTTCATAAGAACCCTTTTGTTAAAGATTGACTGAGATTAGAATACACCTTCACTAGGTTTAGTCAAATGAACGCAAAAATTTTAGTAAAATTTTATTCTTTTTTTAGAGAAAATTCATTTCGATTTGATATCGTAAATTGATGTCAAAAGAAGAATTAAAAGAATTCATAAAAAATACTCGTGAAAAATACAAACATATAAGGTACGTAGAATGTCCAGCCTTTGGAGGTGAAAAAATATATTTTACCAAACATGGATTCAATCATCTTTTGAGAAAAGGTCGAATACCGCGAAGTATGGACGAACAAATACGGAGACTCAAATTACTAAGATATGTCGTTAAAATAATTGAGAAAAACCATGCATTTGAGAGTTATCGAAAAGCTGAAAAACTCAATTCTATTCTGCATTTCTGGTCTTTTAAAAAGGTCATCGCCGGTAAAACCATTTTTGTAGTTATTTGCCAAAGAAACGACAAACCTAAAACATTCCTAAGCATCATGGATAAAAATTAAGCAGTTGACCATACGCGCAAAAGACCCCGAAGGGTCTTTTCATAGTGTCCACCATCAGCGACAATGCCGATAGAATGTATGGTGCGCAAAACCATCAGACGCGAACATTATTGCCATTAATAGTAATCTTTTGAAAAAAATTTGTCAACAGATTGATTATTGATAACTCTGCTATAATTATCAGCATAAACTTCCAATAAAATGCGCCACCACCCGTCGATCAATCATCCGACAAAGATTGTCTACACGATCCTTCTCATCGGTTTCATTTATACCCTGCACCTGACATTGCCGGTGTACATCGCGTCGAGCTTCCTTTCGACCTTCACAGACGAAAACACGGTCGGACTGCTCTATACGATTGCGTCGCTTTTCACTATCCTTGGCCTGTTTTTGATCGGTCCGGTTTTGACGCGCTTCGGCAACTATCGGACTTCTCTGGCGCTGATTGCGATCCAGCTTCTGCTCTTTTTGGGCTTCATAACGGCCACTTCGTTCAATGCGATTGCGGTCATATTCATCGTGTCGACGGCGATCGTGGCTCTTATGGGATTGAACCTCGACGTTTTTTTGGAGACCTATTCCGAAGTTCGCAACACCGGCGGCATCCGCGGTTTATATATGGCGATAAACAATGTGGCTTGGATTTTGGCACCACTTTTGGGCGCGGCGCTCCTTGTCGGCATTCATTACCGCAATGTGTATGTTGCGGCATTCACGCTTCTTTTTGTTCTGCTCTATCTTATATATAAAAATCTGCGGCATTTCGAAGATCCGCATTACGGACATCTGTCCTTTCATCAGACGCTCGGACGTGTATTTAAAAACAAGGATCTCTCCAAACTTTTTGCGGCAAACATTATTTTGAACACCTTCTACAGCTGGATGGTCATTTACATGCCAATCTATTTGTACAAAACGATGGGCTTCAGCTGGGACAGCATCGGCATCATATTGACGGTCATGCTTTTGCCATTCGTCATATTTCAATATCCGGCCGGCCGATTGGCTGACAGCGGCTGGGGCGAGAAGAAAATCATGAGCCTCGGCTTTCTCATCATGGGCCTTTCCTGCTGTGCCCTGGCGTTTATAACGACCAACAGCCTCATTGTGTGGGCCGTGGCGCTGTTTGTGACGCGCATAGGAGCATCGATCGCCGAAGTCATGATTGAAGCCTATTTCTTCAAAAAAGTCAGCCCAGAAAATGCGGATTTACTGACATCATTCCGCGTGACGCGATACGGCGCATACATCATCGCTCCGGCAATCACCGCCATCGGCATTTATTACGGCATCAATAATGGAAACATTTTTATTGTCCTCGGCTTGATTATTTTCTGGGCACTGCGATACACGCTGACGATTACGGATGTGGTTTAGAAGCCGGCGACGGATTTCGATTTCAAATATACTGCCACAGCCTCCCTGTCCGAATCCGCGAGAATTTCACCGTCGATATCGAGTGTCGGCGTTTTCGTCTGGCCCGATTTCGCGACAAGCTCGTCGAAATACGCCTTGTTGCCGAGGACTTCGCGCTCTTCATATTTGACGCCTTTTTCGGCGAAGAGATCGAGAACTCCCTTGCACCACGGACAACCGCGTTTTGTGTAGAGGATTATGGTCATTAGATTTTTATTATAGCATGAGTGCCGGGAGTGCTTTTTCCTTCATCAGCATGCAAATGCGAATGCGAAAATCAGACCCTATATTTTAAGCCATACTTTGTGCGTAATTTATATTAAATTCGCATTTGCATGCTGATGATGTTTAAAGAAAGACTCGCTCCCGTCCGTTCGCGTACCCGTCCGCGCCTCCATTCCAACGACACATTATTATTTTTTCAATTCCGCTGACGCAACAACTTCCCACTCCTTCAAAACGCGGCGCGCTTCGATAGTCAAAAACATCGGGATTTCCTTGCGGATGCGGTTTTCTTCCTCGGCGCGCGGGCCGGCGACGCTGTTTTTATGCGAAACCCATTCCTCCAAACGGGCCACGTTGAAGCCGGCCTTGGTCAAAGTCTTGAAATACACCTGCAACGGACGGTGGAACGAAACCGTGAATTTTTTTGAGGTCGCTCGATCCTCACCCGGAGTCATGTCGATTCGTTCGCGGGATTCGGACATATATGCGTCGATGCGACGATATTGATGACCTGCGCCCGGAGCGCCCTTGCCCGGTTCGCTGACATGATCCCACTGCCAGCTCGAGCGTTTCGGTATTCGGAATGCCGGATGGTTCAAGACGATGAACAAACGACCGCCTGATTCAGTTGCCGTCGCCGGCCTCAAAACGCGCGCGCATTCCTGCATGGTTCCGGCCAAGTCCTCAATATTTTGTAAAGCCAAAACGACCGTAATGAGATCGATGCTTTTGTCCGTGATAAATTTCAGCGAATTCGACGGTGCGACATGATATTCGATTTTCCGCGTGACTGCGTCGGGATTTGCCTTGGCAATTTCAATCAGTTCCTTTGCGATATCCGCGCCGAAGACTTTCGCGGGACCTTCACTCGTTCCGCCGGCCTTTCCGCTTTGCCCAACTTTCGCCAACTCACGCGCGAAAAATCCCTGACCGCATGCAAGGTCAAGGACATTCGCGCCTTTGAGCGCACTGCTTCCGATCATCCGCATAAGATTCGGCAAAATAACGTCTTTCTGATACGTACCCTCCCGCTTCTCGAGAAGCTCGTCATACCAGCCGGACACGCCGCCCCATGAAGTTTTCGTTGTGTTCATATTATTTTTTATGATTATTCTTGACGACTTTCGCAACCGCATTTCGGTACAAACAATAATCGCAATCGTCCGCGGCCGGCGGCACCGCTTCGCCATCAAGACACTTTTTACAATCAAACAAAGCACCCTCGACCCACGCATCCGAACCGGTATACGGAATTAAATCAATATCAAATTCAAGCTTGCCATCAAATGACTTTCGATCGGTTTTTCCATTGCAGTACACAAAATATCCCGTGTCGGAAACGGTAAAACCGGTGCGACGGACGAGCCATTGATACATTTCCATTTGGCGCTTGTAACCGCCCTGCCATTCGGCATCGAGCGTGACTTTTGTCTCTTTGCTTGTGGCCTTGTAATCGACAATGATGATTTCGTTCTTGCCTTTTGGACCGGCCTTTTCGCGAACCCATAAATCATCGACGGCTCCGGTCATGATGAAATTCGTCGGCTCATGATGAAATTGGACGCCTTTAAAATTTTCGCGCCACTCGTCAAGCTTGCTGTGGGCGAACGGAATTGCGTCGAGTCCGTACGCCTTCATGAGCGGATGCGCCGTTTTTTTGGCACGGTGAATGTCAAATTCCTTTTTGAGAAGGGTGTCGACGGCGGAATTGAGGGCAAAAGGATATCCTGGCGGACGTCCCACGCCAAGCCGCCGGTCCAGATAGAAACAGCGCGGACAATCAAGAAAAAGCTCTATTTTCGAACGCGAAAGGCGAAAAGGTTCGCCGTCAGGCGCTGCGTTTTTCTTCGGATCATAGAGGTTACGGCTGCGATTCGGATTATAGTATTCGGACATGCGGCTATTCTAGCACACTCGAGAAAATTCAAGAAAAATTATTTGATCGCGCCCTCTTTTTTTAAAATTTCCCTTTTTTTGGCCGTACCTCCTCGGTTATAATTTCCAAGAGTACCGTCGGAACGGATGACTCGGTGGCATGGAATTTTCGGATCAAAATTGCCGGCCATGATTGTCCCGACCGCGCGTGCGGCTTTCGCATTTCCCGCCTTGCGCGCCACTCCCGCATACGTCATCACCTTCCCTTTCGGGATTTTTCTGACGATGTCGCGGACTTTTTCGGCAAAGGTTTTTGGCGTGGCTTTCATGCGCACATTATAACAGAAAATATCATATCAAATTATGTCAGCGCGGGATTGATATGTCTTTTTTCTTCACCATCATGCAAATGCGAATGCGAAAATCTCGGGTCATATTTAGAGGCATATTTTATATGAAGAAGATATTAAATTCGCATTTGCGAATCGGGAATTTTGGGTCGAGGTTTTAAGCCATACTTTCGCTGTCAAAATAGAGTTTTTCGCATTTGCATGATGGTGATGTTTAAAGAGAGACTCCGCCCGCCATCCATGCTACTATGGCCGAATGAAAAAAGGAGCGGCAAAAGAAGACCGAATATGGGACGTCATCGTTGTTGGCGGCGGACCGGCGGGCATGATGGCCGCGGGACGTGCGGCTGAACGCGGCGCCAGCGTTCTCCTCCTGGAGAAAAACGAATCTCTCGGCAAAAAACTGCTCATTACCGGCGGCGGACGATGCAATGTGACAAATGCCGAGCTCGACACGCGCGCATTGCTCGCGAAATTCAAGGACAGCGACCAATTTCTGTTTTCGGCTTTTACACAGTACGGTGTCGCCGAAACGCTCGACTTTTTTCATACGCGTAACATGCCGACAAAAGAAGAAGCTCTCAAGCGCGTTTTCCCCGCAAGCAATACCGCCCAATCAGTCTGGGAAACGCTTGTCGCATATTTGAAAGCGAGCGACGCAACAATCATGTCGAATGCGCAGGTCATCAAATTCAATGCATCGGAAGAAAAAGGCGCGCAAAAAATTACATCCGTATCATTGAAAGGAGGAAAAGAAATCCGCGGTAAATCATTTATTCTGGCAACCGGCGGCACATCGCGGCCGGAAACCGGTTCGACGGGAGATGGATTTAAATGGCTGCGCGAGCTCGGACACAAAGTTTCCGAACCAAGCACGGCACTCGTGCCGATTTCAATAAAGGACGTGTGGGCGAAAAAACTGGCCGGACTTACCTTGCCCGAGATAAAAATCACCGTCCTGCAAAATGACGTTAAACAAAGCATGAAAAAAGGCAAGATTCTTTTTACTCACGTCGGTTTGAGCGGTCCGACCATTTTGAACATGAGCAAAGACATTGGCGAGCTTCTCAAATACGGCGACGTTTCCGTTTCGCTTGACCTTGCGCCATCGCACGATTTCAGTACGCTTAATACGGCATTACAGGAACTTTTTAAAAAGGAACATCGCAAAAAAATTAAAAATGCTTTTGGCGAAAGCTTCGGTGACTTGATTCCTAATCGTCTTGTTCCAATCATTCTCGAACGTTCGGGGATTTCTCCAGAAACCGCATGTAACAGCGTAACCCGCGAACAGCGCATCGCCTTGATGCAGGTCATAAAAGATTTACGCATGCACGTTCGCGGACTTTTGGGCGTCGACAAGGCAGTCGTCACTTCCGGCGGTGTCGCCCTTTCCGAAATTGATTTCAAAACCATGCAATCGCGCATTGTGCCAAACCTATATGTTGTCGGCGACGTACTCGACATCGACCGTCCTTCGGGCGGCTACAGCCTTCAATTGTGCTGGACAACGGGATGGGTTGCGGGTGATAACGTAGCGAAATAAGTTTACTTAACATACCCCAATAAAACCCTCGCCAAACGGATGTCCTTGAACGAAACGCTCGCACCTACTTTTGATTTGACGGGAGAAAGAAGCGGTGGTTTGCCTTCGGAATCGCCAGTCTGGGCGAGAGAAACTTCTTCCATGGCTGTCTCAATTTTTTTAAAATGTTTCGCGGAAATTTCGTGTTTCAAATATGCGATGTCGGATTGCGAAATAGTTTCGTCCGCGATGAGGCGCTCTATGTGGTCGATGACGGTTTCAACGACAATGCCGCGCGCCGTTGCAATTTCTTTCAAGGATTTTTTCTGAAGAAGCAACTTGGCAGTGATATCGAATGTCGAAGTTTTTCCAGAACGATAGCCGGTGAATTCTTCATCGCCCTTCTTCCCCATCTTATGCATCGGCGCGGCCTGGGCCAAAAATTCGTTTTGCGAACGGGCGATTTCAACGGCATCAGTGCCGGACAAAACAGACTGGGCCTTGTCTGACAATGTGCGAAGATTGCGATCATATTTTAAAACTTCAGGATGGACCTGCAGAGCCGCTTCGTTTATTCCCAAAATAGTGAGGCCTGCGAGCGTCCGCACGCGCGACAAAGCCACATATCCCATACCAGGCTCAAACGAACGCGACAGGTCGACTTCAATGGCGTCGAGGCTCATTCCCTGGCTTTTATGCACGGTAATGGCCCAGGCCAAACGCAGTGGGTACTGATTGATTTCGGCGATGACGCGGCCTTCGTCTTCGATTCGCCAGCTGGCCTGTTCAATCATGATGCGCTCGCCCTGCGGATGTTCGCGCGACGGTGCAGTAATGATCGTCGGATCAAGACCCGGTCCGCAGGAAACGACGACGCCGAGCGTTCCATTTACGTATCCCTTGTCAAAATTATTTTTGACGCACATGACGCGCGCGCCTTTTCGCAGACGCAAAGTTTCCGGCGCAAGACATGATTTTTTCAAGCCATCAACAAGCGGTTTTCGCCCGGTCGAACGCATTTCATATATAAATTCGGGAGAATTGACTTTCGACAGTGCATTCTCGTTTATGACATCAACATCCGCATTGTGCGTATACAACCGCGTCGATTCAACCATCGGCAAACCTTCATCGTCCACAAGTTCCGACCGGACGTTATGGCGACTGCGCAAATGTTCGCGGGCTTCGTCGGAAACTTCGCCGCTGCGGATTTCATTCAAAATGGTCAAGGAAATATCATCGACCTGTCGGTAATTTTCGGACAAATAGCAGACGGTAAATTTTCCGTCATGCCATGCCTTTGAACGATATATGAAATGAGTCTCTCGGTCGCCGTATCGCGACACCGGCGGAAGCTGAAAAAAATCTCCGCACAAAACGACCTGCACGCCACCGAACGGCTTGTCGGATTTACGGACATGCTTCATAACCTGATCAATCAAATCAAGTCGGAAATGGTGCAGCATCGAAACCTCGTCGATGATCAGAACTTTCGTCTCCTGCATTCGCTTGCGCAGCCCCGCTTTATCAAAAATCGATTCCAAATCGTGCTCGGTCAAATCGTCTTTTACTCCAATTCCCGACCATGAATGTATGGTCATGCCGCCCATATGTGTTGCCGCGATTCCGGTGGACGCGGTAATACCCGTCGGCACGCCGTGCTCACGCAAATACGCAATATATTGATTGACGACATGCGTTTTACCGGAACCCGCCGGTCCCGTTATGAAAACATTCACGCCCGTCTTTAAAATGTCGAGTGCTTCGCGCTGAATCATGGGAACAGTATAGCAAGTTTTGCCTTCTTTCTATATTTTCGGAGTACCCGGAGCGTGTTCCGGCGCCGACTGCGCCTGCACCGAATTCTTTGGAACAGTAGCCCGCGGAAGAAGAATGCCACTCGGCACGAACAGCAAGACGAGTGCGCTCACAAACGAAAATATTCCGGTTAGAATGAAAACCGCGTCGTAGCCGAAATAATTCGCGAGTGTCCCGCCGATCAAAGCCGCGATGCCCGAAGCGATTCCGATTGTCGTGGAATCGAGAGACCAGTCGAACGTATAGTGATCCTTGTCCAAGTGCCGCGAAAAAATAGCCGACCAGGATGGTGCGTAGAGACCGTACGCTATCGCCTGCAAAAACACGGCCAAAAACAATCCAGGAACCGTGGAAATGATCGGGAACGTCATCGCGGCAAAGCCGGCCAAAACCAGGCCGCACACCAATGCCTTAAAATCGCGGTTTTCGCCTTGGCCTTTGTCCAGATAAACCGCCGAGGGAATCTGGAAAATCGCCTTCACGATCCAATACAATGCCGACGCGAAGCCGACGGTCAAAAGCGTCGCGCCCGCCACACGCCCGATAATGAACAAGCCCATGATCGGATTGACGATTCCCCACCCTCCCCACAAAAACAGATCCACCAAAACGAGCGCACGAATGACGCGGTTTATCTTGATGTCCTTCGGATTGAAATGAATGTCTACTTTGAAGCGCATGCGTAATATTTAATATATTTAATGAAGCGAATCGCTAAACCCGGGCTTTTGAACTCCGGTAAATTTCAAGAAGCGAAAAGAGGAGCGCCAAAACTAACGGACCGAGGACGAAGCCAATCGGACCGAAGAAGACGATGCCGCCAAGAACCGACAGCAAGATGACGAATTGGTGGATTTTAATTCCGCGGTTGACCACGTAGGAGCCAAGCATGTTGTCGATGAGGATAATCGCCATGATTCCCCAGATCACCAGGCCGATTGCCGGACCGAAATTGCCCGTCAAAAACAGATAGACGATTCCGGGCACCAGGACAAGCGACGTGCCGATTCCCGGAATGAGGGCCGCGATCGCGGCGATGGAGCCCCATACGACGGGGCTTGGCACTCCGAAAATAGCGAAGCTCGTGCCGATCGAAATACCCTGCAAAATCGCCACTGAAATCGAGCCGACGAAAATCGCCCGCACCGCCTGTTCCAATTTCGCGAAAATATGCTGGTCGTCGATGTCGCCGAGCGGCGAGAGCATGATGATCTGGCGCTTCAACTCATGCCCGTCGCGCAGAAAATAGAAGAGGGCCAGACACATGACAAAAAATCCGACGGTGATGCGCGCTACTTCGGCGAAGACGACATTAAAATTGCTGAAAACCCATTGCAAGATATTCTGCACGATGCCGACAATGTTGAACGAATCAAAGGTGAAGCCCGGATAGAGATTTGGGAAATAACCTTGGAGTGTGCCGAATGCCGTATTGAGAGTATTAATGAAAGCCTGCCTTCCCGCTTCATTTATCAGATACGCATACATCGAATTCGCTTCATCGTAAATTTTCAGCAGAACGAATATAAGCGGACCGACAACGACGACGGCAATGACCACTACGGTCAGCAACGCACCGAATGTGCTCTTTTCACGCTTGCCAAAAAAAGTATTGGTAATCCATCGGTGCAAGGGGTCGAAAATAACGGCCAATGCCATCGCTAAAACGAGCGGTGTCAAAAACGGCAGGAAGATAAAAACGGCCAGCACCATAACCGCGAGAAGCAATCCGAAGAAAAAATAGCTGGGTGCGGGAGATATCATGGGAATATTATATCATAACTATTTTATCCATCGGCAATCGGCGAATGTGACGGCTCAAAGCTTGCGCATTCGGGATCGTTTTTTCGACAAGCACCCAAAAATCGCGGCCGTGATTGAGCTCAACAAGATGGCACAATTCATGCACGATGACATAGTCGCGCAATTCCGGGGAAAGATGCACAAGCCGATAATTGAAGTTCAAATTTTTCTGGGCTGAACAGCTTCCCCATCGCGAACGCTGGTTGCGGATGCTGACGCGGCCGAATTTCATTTTTGTAGCAAAAGCCGGATCGAGTCGGACATATTCCCCCGCAAAATATTCAAGCCGCGACAAAATAATTTCACGCGCCGCGTTTTTATGCGCGACATAATCGGCGCGATTCGGAGATTTGGGCATTCGACCGGCGCGGCGAACCCTGCGGCGCACTTTTCTTCGGCGATAGATATAAAACATTTCCCAAGTATACTACTTTAACAGACTTAACCAGGAAAATATCCCGCCGAGACCCTTCCAAAATCCGGAGAAAAATTGTACTAAAAAATTACCCTTTTTGTCTTTTGTTGTCGAAGGTTTTGGCGGTTCTTCCGGTTTGCTCGTTGACGTCGAAGACGATCCGTACGATGAGCTTGAATAGTACGAAGTTCCCGTGCGCGTATTGTTTTGATTGTTCTGATTTTGAGGGTTATTGTTTCGACGTTCGTTCGGATTTGGCGTTCCACCCGTCTCAGCGGAAGAATTTCCTGTTGACGAGCCTCTTTCCGCACCGGGTCCGGCGCCTGCACCGGGTCCGGCACCCGCGCCAGATCCTCCGTTTGTTTCCGTACGCGTCCGTCGAGCTCTCGCGCGTTCGTACCGCAATCTCTCATCATATTCCGCCCGTTGAGTTGAATCTTTCAACGCAGTGTAAGCTTCCGAGAGATATCGATACGCAACATCATCCCCTCCCACACCCGTATCCGGATGATATTTTTTTGAAAGTTTTCTAAAACTTATTTTAATTTCGTGAATTGTCGCCGTTTCCGAAACATCGAGACGTTCATAATAATTCATTTTGGAAAGTTCTTCGGCGGTGCGAAGTTTCTCCGGTTCTGGTTCGGGTGCCGCTTCCGGTTCGGGTATAGGGTCGGCTTCAGGTTCAAGACTGGGTTTGTCTGCAACCTCCACTTCCGAAGGAGGAGTATCGATCATTTGTAACCCAAATTCTTCCATTGACATGGTTTATTTATACCATACATTCTAATTATTTCAAGTTACGTAATTATTGCCACACATTGACGACAAGCCCGATAAATTGTAGATTCAAGCTAGGACAGCAGGCAAACCAAAAAACAACGGCAAAATGCCGTCACAAAAGCACATTTTATGAAGAAATATAACGTCGGTGTAGTCGGTGTCGGAGCGGTCGGGGCCGAAATGGTCAGACTGCTGGAACAACGCAACTTCCCCATTGATTCATTGCGAGTTTTCGGGCGAACCGAACGCGAGGAACATATTGCGGACAAAGCCCGCATTGTCGAAATGACGACGGCGGAAGTATTCCACGGCCTCGACTTCGCATTTTTTGCGGGGACGGAAGGCGAAAAAGGAGCTTCGAAACAGTTCGGCTGGGAAGCGGCCAAATACGATTGCATCGTCATCGACAACGGTGACGACTTTCGCATGGATTCGCGCGTGCCCTTGGTCATTCCGGAAATTAATCCGGAAGCGCTCAAAGGCCACCGCCGCTTCATCGCCAATCCCAACTGCAGCACGATTATCATGCTCATGGCTCTCGCTCCCCTACACCGGTTCAACAAAATCCGGCGCATCACGGCAAGCACCTATCAGGCGGTATCCGGCAGCGGATCCGCGGGGGTGAAGGAGCTGGATCGGCAGGCTACGGCATGGGCACACGGGCATGAACTTTTTCATGAAGTTTACCCGCATCCGATTCTCCACAATGTCATTCCCGCAGTCGGCTCATTCAAAAGCGACGACGGTGAAAGCACCGAGGAAATCAAAATGCGCAAGGAAACGCATAAAATTCTGGTTGACGATTCGATTCTTATTTCAACCACGTGCGTTCGTGTGCCAGTTGTGAACGGACACAGCATGTCGCTGAACGTCGAATTCGAAGAGCCGATGCCACCGGAACAAGCGAGAGAAATTCTCGGCGTAGCTCCCGGCATCGTGCTCATGGACAACCCGAAAGTGCACTTCTACCCCACGCCGTTACGGGCATCGGGAATATCGGAAGTGCTCGTCGGCCGCATCCGCCGAGACCAAAGCGTCGCGGGCGGAAAAGGCCTCACTCTGTTCTGCTCCGGCGACAATATCTGGAAAGGCGCTGCGCTGAACGCAATACAGATTGCGGAAGCGCTGATACGGGGCAAATAAAATTGCCGTGGAAACAATCACATAATGCCCGATACGAAAGTATCGGGTGTTTTTTATTTAACTTTCCAATTTATAGATATCCAAAGCCACCTCTTCATAGGGATGAACTTTTTTGACCGCCAAAATCACACTCTCCACGATATCCGTATTGCATGTCACTTCAATTCGTTCTTCCTCAACTTCTTCAAGTTTCCCTACTTCTCCTATATGCGGCTGGGCCCCTTCCTGCGGTTTAAATCTTCCAATCCCTCGAATCGAAAAACTGCAGAAAGAATAATTGCCAATTTTGCCGGCACTGGCTTCACCAATCGCTTTTCGCACAATGTCGGCATGGCTTGAGGGAACGTAGATGATGAGTTTGGAATTGGGCATTAAAAAAAATAATTACTAACCGAGCTAAACTTTCACACTAGGATCAAGAGCTTTTTTTAATTTTTCTTTAAGATTTTCAATCGGTTCTAAATCAGAAATTTTTTTTGTAAGCTTAAAACTTGAATTTTGGTTTTTTCCCATTGAAACCAAGTTTCCTGCTAAACCGGTCGCAACATCCCCTTTATTCCAAATTCCAAAAACCAAATGATCTGGAGTAACACCAAGACACAATAAATAATCATATTTTGAATCATACCTAATATGATTAAATTGAAAATTTCCCGATATGTCTTCTGAAGCTAGTTTTACTTCAAATTTTTTATCAGCAATCTTTAAATCCCAATCTCCAAGTCGTTCCAATTTTTCAACAGTAAAATTAAGTTCTGTTACATATCTTTTAATAAATTCTTCACCTGCATCACCTTTACTACTGTTCGGTAGATTTTTGAAAGCTTGATGCGGTTGACCTGCCCATTTTTCATGTATCAATTTCGCCCCAATTACTTCAAGAAATAGTTTATTCGGATCAATCATTTTTGAGGCCATTATTTAATAAAGCTAATTTAATATGATACATAGAAATATGTCTGCAGTTATGAGTGGCTAAATTACTATACTTATTCCAATCTATATTTTTAAGAATATTTTTTATTTTTCTTATATCTTTTTTAATTATAATACCGTATCCACAACCATATTTTACTTCTGAAAAATTATTTACTAGTATAGGTGGATTACCAAAATATGTTCTCTGTAAAAAGGTATCGCAACTCTTAATCTTCTTCATTCCGCACAATCTCTCCTTTCTCATATCAACAGTAAATAGCTCAACAAAACTATCACAAAAACTTAAATCAGGCAATGCTGGCGCATCACCTTTTTTCCAAATCTGCCATAGGGTATTGACTTGAACGTGTTCTCCATTTGGAAGAACAAACAAATCACCAGAAAGTTTTTCAGAATGAACAAGCGTCATTCCTATTACTCTATTTTTTGGACTTCCTTTACCATCACTTTGAAATGACATCGGAAGAATAAAACCAACATAGTCACAAAACTCAGCTGCACGATTCAAGAAAGCTAAAGCAAGCCAACCCCTATAACCAAAAGGAGGATTACCGATCGCAATACAAGGTCTCTGATCTGTATTATTTGGCATCCATGTCAAAAAATCTTGCTGTATATATTCTTTATTAAATTTTTCAACATCAATACCAATACGATTATTCTTAGGAAGAAGATTATAAAAAGAACCCGTACCTGCGCTTGGCTCGACAATTTTATAATTCTTTATTGATGCACCATCATTTTTGAGAAATTTTTGAAATGAATTCCAACAGTATTCAGCAACTTTTGGTAGAGTATTATACTGATCTAAACCTACTTCCCTACCACGTACCCAATTTGGAATACGATCAGTATTTTCCCAAGCTTTATTTCTAAGAATAGTTGCATTCATACCATGAATTATAGCCCAAAAATGATCTTCAGGAAAGGCATTTTAAAAACCTATTTTTGTGGATAACTAAGCAACAATAAGCCTATTTTTAGTCCTAAAATGATCATCTTTCAAATAAAATTTCAATGTTTTAATTGATTTCAATTATTTTATTTTGAAGATATAATATATCAAGTTTAATCCTTTAAAATGCTGGCGATAGGGATACTTGGACCCTGGGTTCTGTATTGGTTAGGATCTACCTTCTTTTAGCCTTCCTGAATAGTCGCTTTCTCGCAAGGCGATTGTTCGGGGAAGCGCATAAAAGTCGAGTTCCCTAATTATCAGAACAATTTCAAGATATAACAATGTCAAGAAGAACTAGTGCTAAAGTTGCCTCTGAAGCATCTAAGGTACTGAGAGATCCCAAGGCTACCAAAGTGGAGAAATCCGCGGCGGCTAGTGCAATCTCTCAGAGATCCAAGAAGTAGTTAATACTTCTACTTATTGCCAGCATTTTAGTGGATTAAAATCTCGCACCTTTTCATGTATAATATGCTGACAAGTAACAAATAAAGATAATGACAAAAACACAAAAAGTTTGCTATTACGTGATGTTGACGCTAATAAGTGTGCTGTTTCTCTTTTCGGGATATTCGAAGGTTTCGGGACAGGTGGCGGTGATACAGGGCTTCCAGGCGGCGCATCTGCCGATTTGGTTCATGTATTTCATCGGCGTGTGTGAAATTCTCGGCGCAATCGGGCTGTGGCTGCGAAAGTTCCAAGCTTGGGCTGCGTACGGGCTTTTCATCATTCTCGCCGGAGCGGTCGTAACGACGGCAATGTTCGTAAGCGTTCCCGAAGCTCTCTTTCCCGTCATCACGGCAATTATTCTCGGACTTGTGCTATGGCTCGGCAAAAAGCGTTCAAAAATAATGTCGACTGCAAGCGCTCCGACACAAATTTCGACTCCGACGATATAAGTTATTAGTCTGCTTCTTCAAGCATTCCCCAATTCCACCACCCTTTCAAAATGTGCCTGCGAAACGGGCATGACGGAGAGACGCTGGCCGTTCTGAAGAACGAGCATGCCGCTGAGCTTTGCGCCTTCTCTTTTTAAATCTGCGAGGAAAACGGGTTGCGCGAATTTGCTGACAAATTCCAAGTCAACGCACATCCACATCGGTGGTTTCCCTGCTTTTACATATGCGACGGCTTTCGGGTCGAAATGTTCGTCTTTTGGATTGAGGGCGCTTTCGTCAATGTGCGCTTCGCTCGCCACCCGCGCAGTGCCATAAACACCGGCCGGAGATTTCGGCGTGCCGTTTGAATGATAGAAAAGCACAAGGTCGTTGATTTTCATTCCATCGCGCATAAAATTCCTGGCCTGAAAATTGCGGATGCCTTCCCATGGGACGGGACCGCCCTTTTTACCATTACCACTCTGACTGTCGCGTTTCAAATCATCAATCGAATAACATTCCGCTTCTGATTTTACGAGCCAGAATTTTTGCCCTGATTTTGTTTCTTGTTTGATTGAATTGTTTACTTTTTTAGCCATACTAATATGATACCGCATAATCTAAAATTAATTGACAACATTGAAAATAACCATATAGTGATTTCAGAAGCAAAAAACAATAACCTTTTTAAAATGTATGCCTAAGATAATCAATCTGAACAAGGTAAAGCGCTCTTTTCAAATCACCATTGGCCTGCGCGAAGGATACAAAAACGGGAAACTTCACACGATAAAAGAAGTCGAAAAAATCATCGGAAAATGGCTGCTGGAGCAAAAATTCGCAAACAAGCCATACTTGGCGGGCACGATAACCCGGAGCACGGTCGTTTACGCCCACAAAACCGTCATCACCGAACCCGTTGCAATATATGACGGGAATGTAAACCCGCTCTACATGCAAAATTTTAACGACAAAAAAATCGTGGAATCTTTGACCGAGATTGTCGAAATTCTCATGAAAAAACTCAACCAGACCCGCATTTATTTTTCTTATCTGGATCAGATTTACATCGCGGAAAAATAAATGCCAAGTTTCTTAATCGACAGATTGCATCGGGCAATCTGTTTTTTTATTTCCCCATTTATTTCTCTTCCACCAAACCCTTCCCCAAATCGAGCGTTTCATCGATTCGAATCTGCGAAATGAATTCGGGCACGTGGGAGACGATGATCATGGCACCTTCGTAGTCATTCAACGCCTTCGCGATAACGGGCAAATGGCGGAAATTGATATGGTTTGTCGGCTCGTCGAGAATGAGCAATCCGGGCTTTTGCAAAACGAGACGCGCGAACGCGACGAGACCCTTCTGCCCTTCTGAAAGAGAAGCAATTTTCGTGTGAATAGAATCTGCGGTAATAAGAAAGCTCGCGGCGACTGCGCGGAGTTCGGTTTCGATGAGGCGACCGGCGGTGGCTCGGATGATTTTCTCGAGAGATTCGTACACGGTATCGTTAAAATCCATCATGGAAAAATCCTGGCGATAATAACCGACGCGGATGCCTTCGGAAATGACAGTTCCACCGCTGGTCTTTTCATCCAAAGGTGATTTGACCGTACCGCTCGCATCCACTTCGCCTGCGGCGGCGTAAATTTTTTCGAGCAAGGTTGATTTGCCAATGCCGTTCGGACCAGCCAACATTAAATGATTTCGACGACGCAGGGCAATAGACGAAGTCCGTTTGACCGGCTTGTGCGTTTTAGGATCCAAAACTGAATATGCCTTTATCGTAATGATGTCGCCCGGAATGCTCGACAAATCAGGCTGAATCGGAATCTCGAATTCGCGGATGGTTTTATCCTCGCGGCGCACGTCCACTTTTTCTTCCTCCAATTCTTCGGCGCGCTCGCGCATGCGTTTGGCGACCAGACGCATCTGACCTCCCTTCATGGCGAAGAAGTTGGCCTTTTCCTTGTTCGCCTGGATTTCTTTCGCCAATTGGGCATTTTTCATATTTTCCTTTTCGATGCGTGCGGTGATTTGGCTGACCACGTCCTTGTAGTTGCCGACATACTGTTCGACTTTGCGGGTATAGACGTCGAGATATAAAACTCCGTGCGTAAAGGCATTGAGGAAATCCGCATCATGCGAAATAACGAGACATGTTTTTTTATAATTGACCAAAAATTGCGTCAAGTGTTGAATTCCGGCCTTGTCCAAATTGTTCGTCGGCTCGTCGAGAAGTAAAATGTCGGGGTCCTGAATGAGAGCCGACGCCAAAAGCAAACGCGCCTGCTGTCCGCCCGAAAATGTCTTGACAATGCGGTCCTTAAGGTCGACATGTGCGGTTTTCGCAGTCGACTTTGGCATATGCAAATTCACCACTTCCAAAACGGCATCAATACGCGGATCCAAATCATATTTCTTTTCCTTGAAACATTTCGCGAAAAATTCACGAACGGTCAATTCCAGATCGGGACGATGAATGACCTGGCGCGCGGTCGCGACCGACGCACCGTTTGAAACAAAAATTTCGCCGCTCTCCGGCTTCAGGCCACCGGCACTTTTATCAGTTCCCGGAGCACCGAGGACCATTCCGAAAATAGTGCTCTTGCCCGCCCCATTCTGACCCATGATGGTGATTTTTGTGCCGCGGCGAACGGTAAAGCTTACTTCCTCAAGAAGCATTTTGTTCGGCGTGTATTCAAAAGACACGTCATCGAAACGGATGACAGTATCGCCGGAAAAGTTCGGGCGTTCTGATTTAGAGCTGTTTTTATCGTTTTTGGCCATGTTTACGTCGTGAATAGTTGAGGAATCAGAATAGCATTTTCCGCGCAACTTCGCTATTTTTAGCTCAACTCTCCAACATTATGTGCACAACTTTCATTGCATTCCCGCATAAGAAGCATAGAATTGAAATTGGCGGTTTCACACAGTTCTCTTCAAACAAACAACAAAAAAGGAGACTCGATTATGCGACACAAAAGAGTGTACCATCTGCCGGCGAAGGTTAAACTTCCGTTCGACATCGGAACCGCAGAATCCAGAAAAGATTTTTACGGATATAAGGTTCGAGAAGGCTTTTTTCACTTTCCGGAAATAGTTCTGGATATCATTGAAAACGAGCCCTCGTATTTTAAACACGCAATCAGGAACACCATGACTGCCTGCCGCGGCGCTCAATTTTCGTGCGGAACAATACTCACGAAAGACAGCGACGCCGATGTGCCTTTTTTATTCACTCCATCCGAATTGAAACGATACCATGTCATCAATGTATATCGTGAAAAATTCGGAGACGAACCTTCGGTGGCGTCCTTTACCGTCATGAAACTTGCCCCGAGAACTTCCCTGCCCGAACGCCGGGAAACACTCGATTTTTTGATCGGTCTGGTTCTCGAGGAAGAAGAGCGCAAGAAACATCTTCTTGAACAATCAGTTTCCGATACTTTTAAAAAACACAAAGGATGGGGGTGACCGCTTCCGTTCCTGAATTCAGTTCCCGCCCGCGACCAGCGCCGGCGGGAATTTTTTGTACCGGGTAGTATGCTACAATTGCCCCATGTCAAAATCATTTTTGAAGGTTAACCCGGCAAATGAAGTCACCATACGGAAGAACGGCAGCGACGAAAAAAGCCTGCTCGTCCGGGCATTGCTCGGGGGAACTTTCGGGACCGACAGCATCGAAACATTGAAGACATGGGCGCGCCAGCTCGGCGCAGCCATTCAGACGGCCAGCGAAAGCATCGACAAAAAGCCCATCTGCGTTCTCATCGACATCAGCACCTTTGAACTTTACACTGATCCGCAGGTCGTCACCGTTTTGGTCAACCTTATGAAGACCGACAATCCTTTCGTGCACAAGACGGCGACATTCGGAGGCCGGACCGATCTGGAAATGATCGAGAACATCATAAAAGGTTTTGCGGGACGCGACAATCTGCGGAATTTCAAAACAGAAGCCGAGGCCCTGGCTTGGCTCTCGGCTTAAGTTTGCTTAATTTTTAAAGCTTATTTCTTGCTAGTTGCCTGTCGGATGAGCGCTCTCGCTCTGTCCCGCAGGACCAGTTACGAATTTGAATGATTTGACCATGGCCGTGAATTCCTGGGTTGCTTCTGAAATGATAGTGCCGTTATTGGTCTGCATTGCTCCGTTTGAAGTTTTCGTTGCAACCGCGCCGAATGCGAACACATAGCAGTACTGATCGCGACCAGTGCCCTGCTGAAGCGTGTACATCATGTCCGTATAGTTAAGGCTGGCCGTCGAATTCTGCACCGAGAGTGTGCCGAATGAATTCGTGCCGACTGTTGTCGTTGATTCCTTTACAGTAGCCGATGAGCCAAGCGATGGGAACACGCAAGCTCCCGAAGTCGTGTATATGCTCGCTGCGAGAGTTGCGATGCTGTTTGAAGTTGAGGGGTTCTTGCCGGCGATTGTCAGAGGAATGGTGAAGCTTGGTCCGGAAGGATCAGATTCGATTTTCCATGAAGACGTATAGTCCACCGAGAAGCCGAGTTCATTGTTTGTGTAAAGCGAGACGCCGTTTGAAGTGGAAACTACTTCCGTTACTGGGATTGGAGTTGTTGTCGGAGCGGCGGCATTAGGACCAGTCGGAGCGGCTACGTATCCGCCTGTTGTACCGGAGTATGTCGAGGAACTGCCGTGCTTGCCAATAAAGACTGCGATAATAATGATTACAATGACGACGATTACGCCGATGATAATATTTTGTTTTTTCATGATGCGAGAAGTATACCATTATTGTCTATTGACAGCAATAGCCGGCAGGAGTAGCATTTTACCTGAACAGCACTGCGATGGGACGCATACTCGGGTCTGCGTTTACAGCCGCAGAAGTCAAAAAACAGCACAACAGACAACGTTATGAGCAAACAGCATCAGCATGTGGCACATCATCCGCAAGCAAAGGCGGCACACGGAAACAGCGGTGAGCGCGACAACCGGTTCAGGGTCAGGCAACCGACCGGCCACGATCGCGCATACGTCGGCGAATTTCCCGATCACAGTCACGACGGGATGACGCCTCACCGGCACGGCGATGGGTGGGAAGACGCAGTTTACGCTTAATTTAAACACCCCCAACCGGCTCAGCCGAAAAAGGACTCGCACGCTTCACGCGCGCGAGTCCTGATTTTTTTAAGAGTTCCGAAAACTATTGCGCGACACCGGTCGTAGTCGCGACCGTCACTTTTTCCATGACAACCGGCGTCAGAGGCTTGTCAGCTCCATCCACTTGGGTCGCGGCAATAGCATCAACGACATCCATGCCCGAAATCACATGACCGAATATCGTGTAGCTGTGCGGCAGTGGCGTGTCTTTTTGCATAATGAAAAACTGCGAGCCATTCGTGTTCGGACCTGCATTTGCCATTGCGACCGTTCCGCGGATGTAGCCTGCCTGATATGACGGAGTCGAGGAATTAAGCTCATCCGCAAACGTGTACCCCGGACCGCCCGTTCCTGTACCCGTCGGATCTCCTCCTTGAATCATGAAGCCTTCAATGACGCGGTGAAATATCGTGCCATTGTAAAAGCCCTTATTCGCCAAAGTTATGAAATTATTTACTGTATTCGGCGCATCAGCGTCATAAGTGTCGAAAACGATTGTGCCTTTATTTGTTTGAATGGTAACCATATGTTCGTTGTTAGTTATATTGCTGTTAATTGTCGTTGAAGCGGAAGTCTGGGTTGTTGTCGGCGCAGTCGAAACTGGCGCTGAAGCCGAATTGCCCGAACCATTCGCCCAGACAATGAGAGCTATGATTACGATAATCAGGATCACAATGAATGACCAGACTACCACCGCCGCTCCCCTCTCGTCTTTTTTAAATTTTTCCTGTTGATTCATGTGATTTTGCAAATCACGTCGCGCAAGTCCTTTTAGCGCGACGCTTTTATTATTTTAACATATTCCTCGACCGCCGCCACTATTTTTTTCTTTGCATCATCGAGAGATACGCCTTTGAGCACGACTCCCGCCGCGGCCTTATGTCCGCCGCCACCGAGCGATTCGGTTATTTTCGCGAGATCGTATTTTTTGGCATCGCGCGTGCGGAAACTTACTTTTATATTTCCCGGCGCCAGTTCGGTTATGCAAACGCCGATATCCCAGCCGACCGCCGATTTTATGATGTTTGCTACCATTCCTCCGTTTATGCTCAATTCAGTGACGCCGATTTCCCGCAAACGAACCGCCGAAACCGAGGCGACTGCCAGGAAACCGCCGAGAAATGTCTCTATACTGCCCAGCGCCGCGCCCTGAAACAAAAGCTCCTGCTGGCTTCGCGAATTGTCCATGGTAAACAGAAAATCCGAAAAATCAGGCGCATTCCGGACCAATTCAGCCGCTGCTGAAAACGTTTCGGGTGTTGTCGTCGCAAACCGAAAACCGCCCGTATCCGTGTACGAACCCATGAAAAGATTGAGGGCGATATCGTGCGTCAATTTAATTCCCCATTCCTTGAACAGATCAAATAAAATGAGCGTCGTTGACGGATATTCGGTCACGACCAAATTGATGTCGCGGGCGTAGTTGAGATTGCTGACATGATGGTCGATGTTGACCGTTTTCATGGTTTCCGGAAAAAAGATTTCATCCACCCCCTTAACCTGGGATATTCTGTCGAGCGAGCCGCTGTCCAAAATCAAAAACAAGTCGAATTGCGACCGGTCAATTTCAAAAAAGTTTTTCGGAACAATTTCGGCCGCACCCGGAAGTCGCGCAAAAACCTCAGGAATAGAGCTGTCGCCGCGAATGAGGGTTGCTTTCTTGCCAAATTGTTCGAGAGCTAATTTCATGGCCAAAGCCGAACCGATTGAATCGCAATCGGGAAAAATATGGCAATGAAGCAGGATATTTTTAGAAGCCTTGATAAGTTCGAGTATTTTCGGCGCAGTGTTTTTAACGTTTTCGGTCATGTGTGTATGTTAAAAGCATTCTAGCATAATTTTTTAGAACGTATTTACATTCGGAACTTTTTCGATGCCGTACGCGTGGACGCCGTCGGGCAAAACGTCTCCGGCAACAAAAATCTGGTCACCGATGCCGACGTCAACGCTGTTCGCGGAGTTCAGGTTCGGAGGCAGGATGACTTTCCAAACGAGGCTGGTTGTCGCCGCATCGTCGATGTCGCTGTCCTGGTCGTCGCTTTTCAAAATGAGAAATGCGGGACCGCCCGGCGTGGCAATGCCCATGAACACGACGGTTCCCCGGAACAAGCCTTCATCGTGCGGAGGTTGCCGGACATTGTCATAGAGACTGCCGAGAAAAAATCCCGGCGCTCCGCCGCTTCTCTCCGCATGCCATACGGCGGCATGAAGGGATGTTTCCTCGTCAATTGCCAGGCCCGCCAGGATGACTACGACGAAAACTCCGCCGAGCAGATATATGAGCGGACTGCGGTAGCCGAATTTAAACGAGCGCAAGAGGCGTTCGAGAATCACGAGCAGAACAAGATCGATGAGGAAAAGCCCCCATGGAAAAGTCAGGATAAAAGCCTTCAGTCCCTGCCAGCCAAAACCGAGTAGAATCAGACGGCCGGAGGCCCGCAGCGAAAACGATATGAAGCTGACGAAAAATGCCGAGGTCAGCAGGATCATAAGCGCCACGATTATAATGACGACCATTTTGCCCACGAAGAAGGACTTCGAACGCATGCGAATGTCCCCCGCCTTGATTTTTTCCAGGACGGACTGCATGATGTCATTTTTATTCTTGTTTTCGTTGTGATTGTTTTCTGTGTTCATATATTTTTATTGAAAGTTTTTACTCAAAATCCTTGGCCCGCTCCGGCAATTGCTTCTTCAGGAATTCCTTGGCCCGTTTGAGCCTGATGCCGACGGTGCCGATCGGCACGCGGAGGATGTCGGCGATTTCCTTGTAACTCAACTCCTCTAAATAATACAAAACAATGATTTCGCGGTAATTCGGCGGCAAGCCCGCGAGACCGCGGTCGATCAAAACACGCATCTCTTTTTGTTCGCGGTCGGCCGGCGCCGTGTCGTCGTAGGTCGGATGCGCCACAAGCGTGTCAAAATCAATGAACGAAACCGGATTGCGCGAATTTTTCTTTATGGCATTTACGAACATGTTGTGCGCGATGCGATAAATCCAAGGCGAAAAACGCTGGTCAGGATCAAAACTTTTGATGCCCTGATACGTTTTGATGAAAACTTCCTGAACCGCGTCGGTGACATTTTCCTTGTCAGAGAGAAATTTCCGGCCATAGCGAAGAAGCTTTTTCTCATAGCGCTCCATGAGTACGGCAAATTTATCCTTGTCCCCGTGCTGGACGAGCAAAGCCACTTCTTCGTCGGAAAGCGCAACAGTTTCCGGTTCGGCCGAATTTTCTTCAGTTTCGAGCATGTGTGCATTATATACCTTTTTATAAGGCCTGCCCGAGATAGTACAGTTATTACGAGAGTTTTATTCCAAGCGAATAGTTGCAACTATTTTTAGTGTATAATTAGTGTTTCAAGTATATGAACGCACCATTCATTAAAAATCAAAATAGCGCGGATAACTCTGCGGAAAATAAAGCTATTATCGCGATATTAAAAGCTCAACAGGAACCAACATTGAAAGGTGATTTGCGCGACCTCTTAAATGAAGTTTAACTCAAATCTTTGAGTTTCTTCGCCTTACTTGACTGAAAATTCTCGCTCGACAACGCGCGTTTGCCGGTCTTTTCTTCTATTTTTTTACGCGCATCCCCCGCAATGCCGCCACCTGCGCGGGCTACGCTTTTGTGTTCATCAATATTTTTCGGCTCATCTTTTTTTGAGATTTCCGTCGTGGCGGTTTCAGCCAACATGTTCAAAACCAGTTCGAGGTTCATCATATTGTCACGCAAATTTTCCTTTTTCAAGCCTTTAAAATTTTTGTAGTCGCGCGTGCGCAAACCGGCCCACGCAAAAGTGATTTCGTCCGTCAACACCGCAAAATCAGTCGGCGATTTAACGCCACCCTTTTCCCATTCGTCGGTCAAATCTTTTCGTATCTCGATGGACTTGAGACGCTGATTGATCCAGCTCAAACTGTAACCTTTCTTCAAATATGTCCGCAAAGCGCGGTTAATTGCCAGTTCCGGGTCCTCGGTTTCTTCAACGCGTTCATACCCGACGCGGGCTAACCAGAGTTTAAATGGTTCAGCTTTTGGAGATGGAATTGATTGTATAATACGGAATATTGTCTCGGTGTCGGCGACGTCGGTTTCTCGTTGTTTCCCGTCTTCAGCAATCATTTTCAACTGTCCGATTTTTGCGGACAGTTCACTTCCCTCGTCGTTAAGGCGTCTTTTGAGATCATCCCAGTATTTTCGGGGTCGGTCGCTACCAGATAATGCCGCCACAACGTCAACAACCGAGAAAAACCATTTCTCGCTTTTCTCGTCCCATGATTTTCTGATTGTCGCGCCTTCGAATAAAGCGACTGCGGTTTTTTCCATGCAGTAATTTTACGCTCATGGTTGAAATACGCAACTGGCGCAGGATATTTTTTTGTGTCTTATTCAGAATTGAGTTCCATTATTTTTTTGAAATGGAATTCAAAGTTATGTCGGCAAGATTTTTACACCCCGCCATACGCATACATTCCTTGAGTTCAGTATCAAGAATATTCAGGACATCAACAAGTCCATCTTTGCCGTTCATTGCCAAGCCATACAAAGCAGGCCTTCCAATAAGGACAGCTTTTGCTCCCAGGGCTAAAGCTTTGAAAATATCGGCTCCATTTCTAACACCACCATCAAGATACACGTCAATCTTTTCTTTTATGTCGGATGAAAGCATTGTCAGACTATCGAGCGTTGCAATGGCCTCATCGTTTTGTCGGCCACCATGATTTGAAACCACAATAGCTTTAGCCCCAACTTCGATAGCCTTTTTGGCGTCATCATTGCTCAAAATTCCCTTGAGGATAACTGGCAGTTTTGTATATGAGATAATCTCTTTAATGACATCCCAATTGAGAACCATCGGCATATATTTCTCATAGTAATCATCGAGAGTTGTATACGGTAAGGCTGAATTTTCAGGAAATACCGGCAGTCTTTTGAATATAATCCGTCAGACTTGGACCAAGCTTTTCTATGACAGCTTTTTGATAGTCAGCTATATTTTGAAGTTTTTTAACCTTCATAGCAACATTATACTATACAAAAAAACCAACCCTATCTATTCAACAAACGTAAGAGCTTTCCCTTTCTTGCCACCTCTGCCGGTTCGGCCGATGCGATGGACATAGTCGTCGTAGGTTGCGGGAATTTCGAAGTTGATGACGTGGGTAACGCCGGAGATGTCGAGGCCGCGGGCCGCAACGTCGGTGGCGACGAGAACTTGCACGTGGCTCTGCTTGAACATGGTCAGAGCTTTCTGTCGGCTGCCGTGAGTTTTATCTCCGTGAATCGAGTCTGTCTTGAATCCGCGATCATTCAAAATTTTCGCCAATTTTTCGGCACCGTGTTTTGTGCGGGTGAAAACGAGAACTTTGCCAAAGCCGGGTTGCGTGAGCAGATCCGACAAAACATCTACTTTCATTTTCCCTGAAGGCACGCGCACGACGTCCTGATCCACATTTTTTGCGGTGTCCTGAGTTTTTACCGAAATTCGCGCGGGATTATACAAAAACTGATTGATCAGAGCTTCGATTTCGCGCGACAATGTCGCGGAGAAAAACAATGTGTGACGCTTTCCCGTCGGCGGCATAGCCGGCATTTTGCTCATGAAAAATTTCATGTCGGCAATGAATCCCATGTCGAGCATGCGGTCTGCTTCGTCCAAAACAACTGTATTAAAAAGAGCGAGGTTCAAAACTTTTCGTTCGATGAGGTCCTTGATTCGTCCCGGCGTACCGATGACAAAGTTATTGTGATAGCGGAGTTCGCGGATCTGCGGACCGATTGGCGCGCCGCCGACGACACAGACCGAAAAAATCTTCAAACTGTCACGATTTGTCGCAATGCCGGCAAAACCTTTCAATTCCTGGTCAATCTGAATTGCCAATTCGCGGGTCGGGGCGCAGATGAGAATGTTTTCCTTTTGGCCTTGACCTTTATCCTGTGCAGCCAACACTTTGCTGATAAGGGGAATGAGAAATGCCGCCGTCTTGCCGGTACCCGTGTTTGCGATGCCGACGACGTCTTCACCTCGGAGAATATGAGGAATGACACGGTCCTGAATCGGAGTCGGAGCCGTGTAGCCTTTCGTCAGAATATTTTTCTTGAGACGTTCGTCGATGGCGAAGTCCGTGAAGTTGTGTTCGGGTTTGAAAACGTCTACTTCTTCAGTAATGACGGCCTTGTTGATGAAACGCGCAACGTCAATGCGTTCGCCTTTCGGTCCGCCGCCTCGGCCTCCTCTACCCCCGCCGTATCCGCCGCGACTTCCGCCAGAGCCACCATAACCGCCGCGAGAACTGTAACCACCTGAACGCGGTGCGTATCCGCCACGCGAAGGAGCACCGAAACGCGAAGCGCTTCGGGGTGTAAAACCGCCGGACCGCGGTGATCGCGATGCCGAGCTTGATGATGAGTTTCCTTTAGGATTCATGAGGTGCTAAGAGTATATTAAATTAGGACGATTGTCAAGAAATGCCCGCGTACAAACAAAAAAGAAACCATAGCGGTTTCTTTTTTGAGCTTTTATCTTTTATAAAGCAGCAAACTAGATCGACCATGCCCACGGCAATGCGATCCCGAACACCATGAAAAGCGCACCGATGATTGCGACATTTTTCATGAACTGAATCTTATCCATTTGTTTTGCATGAGGATCAGTAACCTTCCAATATGCGTGAATTTTGAATGAAACGCCGACAAGGAAGATGACGAGGAGCAAGATACCAACTCGAGGCCATGCGCCGAGAAGAATCGAAAGTCCGCCGAGAAGAGCGAGAATTCCGGAACCGATAACTGCCGTTTTTGTCGACTTTACGCCTTTTGACTGGGCATAGCCGGCAAGCATCGCCGAATTTTTGAAGTGTCCGTACGCGACGTCAAGCCAATAAATGCCGAAAATAATGCGTCCGATAAGTAACAGAATTGCTATTGTCATGTAATTTTGTATAAATTAATAAATACCGTTAAGTGTCTTCGGCGCTATGATATACTATTTTGATGCCGGAATCAACCAACAGCAGCGCTTTTTTCGACAGCCTCAAACCTGGCTTCAAAGGCGATCTTGACGCCTCCGACGCGACCCTCGCCGCGTATTCGCACGACGCCAGCCTCTTCACCCTCCGTCCGCGAATCGTGGTTTTTCCAAAAGATTCCGTCGACGTGCAGGCGCTCGTGAAATGGGTAAACTCAAACCGCGTCGCGCATCCCGAACTCTCCATCACCGCGCGTTCAGCAGGCACCGATATGTCGGGAGGCTCGATCAATCACTCTATTATATGTGACTTCACCCGCTACATGAATGCAATCGGCGAAGTGAATGCGGAATTCGGAACGGTTCAGCCAGGCTGTTTTTATCGCAATTTCGAAAAAGAAACGCTCAAATACGGCGCAATCATGCCCACCTACCCTGCTTCGCGCGAAATCTGCGCGGTCGGCGGGATGGTCTCGAATAATTCGGGCGGAGAAAAAAGCTTGAAGTATGGAAAAACAGCGGATCATGTCGATCAATTGAAAGTGGTCTTCACGGATGGAAATGAATATGTCGTGAAGCCATTGACCGCCGATGAAATCAAGACGAAAATTTGCGGCAATTCTTTTGAAGCAGAACTCTACAAAAAACTGTGGGATTTGATTCAAAAAAATTATGACGCTATAAAAGCGGCGAAACCTGACGTCTCGAAAAACTCCGCCGGCTACTATTTATGGAATGTATACGACAAAAAAACCGGTATTTTTGATCTGTGCCAGCTCATTGTTGGATCGCAAGGCACGCTCGGTTTCGTTACCGAAATTACTTTCAAATTAGTGCCAGTTGAACCGTTTTCAAACATGCTTGTCGTCTTTTTACCAAACCTCACCCATCTCGCCGACATTGTCGATGAAATCGCGCCTGCAAAACCGGACAGTGAGGAATCATATGACGATTACAGTATGAATCTCGCTGTTAAATTCTTCTTTGACTTCTTCAAGGAGCTCGGTTTCTGGGGTGCGATAAAACTCGGCTTTCAATTTATTCCCGACGCATGGGACGTTCTCATTTCCGGACACATTCCAAAATTGATTCTCATGGTCGAATTCACCGGAAAAACGGAAAAAGAAATTCGCGACAGGCTCGTTGCGTTGAAGGCGCAGATAGCCCACTTCGGCTATAAAATCCACATCGCGCGTTCATCCGCGGAAG
Organism: Candidatus Tayloriibacteriota bacterium; assembly: GCA_003151615.1. Taxonomy (GTDB): domain Bacteria; phylum Patescibacteriota; class Minisyncoccia; order Phycocordibacterales; family PALSA-1337; genus PALSA-1337. The sequence continues at coordinate 37,642 of PLXZ01000003.1, forward strand.
CCGACAAATACTGGCGCATCCGCCGCGAGAGCTTCAATCTTCTGCGTAAACACACGAAAGGTAAAAAAACTGCTCCTTTCATCGACGACATTATTGTAAAGCCTGAATACTTGCCGGAATTTTTGCCGAAGGTCCAGGCCCTCATCAACGAATATAAATTAATTTACACGATCGCGGGACATCCCGGCAACGGAAATTTTCATATCATTCCTCTCATGGACCTCAATTCCCCTCTTTCGGCCGACATCATTTTGGAACTGTCGAAAAAAGTCTACGACCTCGTCCACGAATATCACGGCTCGATTACGGCAGAACATAATGACGGTATTATCCGTACGCCATATCTCCTACAAATGTACGGGACGGAAATGATCGCCCTGTTTCAGCAGACAAAAAATATTTTTGATTCTGCAAACATTTTCAACCCTGGAAAAAAAGTCGGCGGCACGTTTGACGACATCAGAAAGGCAATAAAATAAGCTGTACAAACTCGCCCGCGGCCTTATTGCCAAAATAATAATCGGGAGTATACTCATGCCAGCACGGTAAAAACAACAAAAGCCCTTCAAAAATAAGGACGTTATGAAAAATGACATTGTAAAACCGCAGTTGGAAATTCACCGCGCCACTGTCTGTCTTTTCATAAAACAGGCGCGGGCAACGGGCGACCCTTCATGGGTCTATCTCGCCATCAAAGGCGACAAAATAGGCAAAGGCTTCAGGAACGGCTACGGCGGAAAAATCGAACCGAACGAAACTCCGCGGCAGTGCACTGCGCGCGAAGTTCATACGGAAAGCGGCGGCGTCATCGTCGATCCAAAGCTCCTGCGATACATGGCGCTCGGCGAATTCGTTACAAACAATGAGAACGGGACAAAAACCGTCTTCAAAGTCAACTTTTTCCTCGCCGAAGAATGGATCGGTGAATTTCGCGACACCCCGGAAATGTTCGGCGGCGCGTGGTATCCCGTTGACAGACTCCCGACCAATGAACTGATGCTCGACAACCGGGAATGGCTCGGCGAGGTCCTGAAAAATAATGCAAATTACGAACGGAGCTGTAAATCCTATCTGATCGAGGCTGTTTACGGGCCGAGACAGGAATCTCTCCTGCAACCTGTTATTCTGACTGCCTTGGATCGCAGGATGGAAATTGACTGATAGAAAGTCGGAAAATAAAGAGGCGCAACCATTTGCTGGTTGCGCCTTGTTTTTTTGAATACCGTTCGGCGTTTACATACCGCTTTTCCGTTTCACGCACGGAAGCCGAAGCAAAGCCCCTAAATTGCGTATCGTGTGATGCGGTATCTGAAACAAGTTTGCCGGCCGTGCCGCGGCGTATGAACCGTGGAGCATGCGGACAGTCGTAAAACCAAGCATGTTCCCGTAATAGATTTCGGAATCAATCCTGTTGCCGATGACGACAACGTGCCGACCCCAAATCCTGTCGTTTTCATGGGAGTTTTCGCGATATTGCTTCGCTATGGCGCGAAAGGCGTCCTCCTTGTCCTCATTTTTTTCGACAATATGAATCTCGGAAAAAATGTTTTCAAGACCAAGACGCACCCCAAGGAGCAAGCTTTTCTGAGTCTGTGTCACTTTGTCGCCTGCAGTGACCAGCACTTTCGGACCGTCGAGCACTGAAAGGACTTCCTTCGCGTCCGGCATAAATTGAAGCCGGAGGCGGAAATAATCGGTTTCCTCCGACCAAGACTTCTTCCACCCGCTGGTGTCGCAGAGCGTATCGTCAAGGTCGAAAAGATAGAGCCGTTTGTTGTTGTTCGCATTCATATGTTTGCGATGAGTGAAGCGGTTTTTTCGTGATGGCGGATGATGTCTCCGGACTGGTCGGCCACATCGACGGGAATGACGGTGTCAGCCAGCGTTTCCAGTTTTTTCGCGTCAAACTTGACGGGAAATGCCATTTCCAATTCGTAGCGCCGGAGAATTTCCGGCCGGATTGCGCCGTCATTTGCAATGACAACGTCGAATTTGTCCCTGCCGATTTTACCAAGAATTTTTTCGGCAAACATGGAAGCGGAATAGTCGTGCGTTTCGGCTTTTTTCGTCATGATATTCACGACGAGAATCAGCCGCGCATTCGTTTCCGCAATTGCTTCTTTGAAACCCGCAACCAGCGTATTCGGAAGAATTGAAGTGTATAAATCCCCGGGACAAAAAACTATTTTATCCGCAGAAACCAATGCTTCGTATGCTCCCGTGTAGATATTGGCGACTGGTTCCAGATATGCGTCGGATACGCTTCGCGCATCCCCGATGGGACGCATGTCAATCTTGCCTTCGCCTTTCAAAACCGTGCCGTCGCTCAATCGAACGCAGAGTTCCGCGTCAGTGAGGCTCACCGGCAAAACTTTTCCCTTCACGCGAAACCACGTGCAGAGAACGTCAATCGCCGCGGGCATGCTTCCCGTTATTTCGGCAAGCGCAGTCAGCATGATGTTGCCGACCGTGGCGCCGTCGAGAGATGCACCATTACTGCGTTTGAAACGGTAGGCCAAAAGTGCCCGCAATTCATGGGCAATTTTGTCGTCGGATAAGGCAAGAACCGCCTGGCGGACGTCGCCCGGAGGCAGAACGCCGTGTTCGTCACGAAGTTCGCCGGAGTGTCCACCATGATCAAACATGGTCTGGATGGTGGTGATGTTGTCCCGGATGTTTTTCAGATGTCGGGCAATGCGGAAAACTCCGCCTCCCCCGCCGACAAGCACGATCGATTCATGCATGCCGCTTTTTCTGGCATTTTTTTCAGAAGTCATAATTCCCTTCGTATTTGATTGTCAAAAGACAATAGGTTTACTGTGTCAGACTAAATTAGACTGAACTGAGATTACCTTCTCCACGCCAAAAAAGCAATTAGAGGGAGGTGTAAATTATTGAACCGAAGAAGCGGATGTTGAAGCTGATACGGAAGCAGAAACACCGCCACCCAAAGCCTCGACGCCTTTCACGATAGATTTTGCGTCTTCCGTGGCGGCCTTGATGTCGCTGTTAGCTGTCTGGATATCAGCGCGGGCGGTTTTGAGAGCTGCGGCGTTGCTTGTGGCAATTGTCGCATCGCCGTTATCCGGAGTAAGACTTGCAGTGACGTTGACCGCTGCTGTTGTCTGCGTCTGAACATCGGCCATTTTTGCATTCAAATCTGAGAGCGATGCCTGAAGAGAAGCGACATTTTTGCCGGCTGATTGAGCCGCCGTGATTCGTGTCTGGAGTTTCGCCGAAAGAGTCGCCATCGACGTTACAATCGTCTGCGCACGATCAGCTGCAGCCAAGATTTCAAGCTGTGGAATGACCAGAACATACACGCGATAGTCTTTCGTTATCGACTGCATGTCCATACGGAGAGGAGATGAACTCGACAAATCGCCGCGGGCCCCGGTTGGCGTGGAACTTGCGTCAACCTGGATTTTTTCCTGGAGCGTGGTAAGTTCGGATATCAAATTTTGAACTTCAGTTGAAATCGTTGTCTTTTCCGAAGCGGAAATTTTCACCATCGCGTTCACGCGAGTCAACAGATTATTGAGAGAAGCGATTCGGGCCGTTATTTCGGCGTTCGAACGTTTGTCTATTTTACCGATATCCTGATCTTGGCGCTGTTCTAGCATTTGTTGACGGGTCGTTGAAGATTCCCTTTTCATTGAAGTGCTTGCCGACGCAGACACCCCTGAAGAAATGTTTGCTTTGATGATTCCAGTTTTTACTGTAGCCGAAACTCCCGCACTGGCTGATATTTGCGCAGAAGCGCTCGCAACCGCAATGCTTGCGGCCAATAGAGTGGCGGTAATTGTTCCTGCACTATATTTTATGATGTTATTTTTTATATTCATATATTTATATTATATTTAAAATAATGCCGAAAAATTATTGCACCGAAGAAGACTGGCTTGCCGCCGCTGAATCCTGATCCATTGCCGCAGATTGTCCGGAAACAACCGACATGTCGGAATTGAGAGCCGCATCCGAATCATCCGACGATGAGGTCGTCAGTCCTGAAACGGGAGCATTCGAAGGAGAATTTTCAGTTAGAGGCGCGCTCACCGGAGCGACAACAGGCGAAGTCGTCCCGAAAAAACACCACGCGATGAGGCCGACCGCAATGATAACTACAATCCATAATATTATTTTTGAGCTTTTTGACATATGTTTAAAGTTTTAAAACGCTAATCTGATATGCCTTAAGTATACACCCAAGAGGTTTTTAGGAAAAACTACCCAAACGTAAACGTGTACGCGTCGAGGCCCGAGCCTTGAACGTCAATTTCAACCGTGTGCTGGCCGTAGACTGTGCTTTGAATCAAATTATAAAGTTTGTTCGCCTGAATTGTCATCGTTCCCTGCGATTTGCCGTCAAGGATGATGTTTATTTTCACGCCGTTTGGTGCAACCACGCTGTTTGCCGCCGCAACAAAATACATATTTTTCGCACTATATGTATAGAAAATTTTTGAAGTGGTGCCAACGCTCTCCGCATACTGGTCGGCGAAATTCCATGTACCAGAAAGATAGAGCGAATTCGGTTGGATACTCGACAATGTCGGCGCGGTCAAAGTCTGCTCGCCGGCCGCTCCCTGCGTTCCATTTGCCAAATATTCGTTTCGAGCCGCACCGAAATATGTTTCCGGACTCTGCACATCGTTTGCATCCACGCTGACCGCAGCCGAAGGATTGACGAGACCTGTCGGAACATTATCAGGCAAGCCCAAAACCTGATCGCGCTGTTTAAGTGCGGCCTGAATTTCCTCTTCCGTTTGCGCATAATTTCCTTCACCAATTCCCTGGTCAACCACAAAACCGTCGATATTGATCAGATAATGCGCGGGCCAATATCGATTATTGTATGCGTTCCATGTACCCATGTCGCTGTCAAGCACCACAGGATATTGTATGCCGTATTGCAAAACCGCCGCAGCCACGTTCGAATAGACTTTTTCAAAATCAAATTCCGGAGTGTGTACGCCGACAATTTCCAATCCGTAATTTTTATACTTCTGATACCAGGCATTCAGATATGGAATCGTACGCTCGCAATTGATACAGCTGTAAGTCCAAAAATCGAGAAGGACGACTTTGTTTCCGGCAAATTGTGAAAGCGCGAACGGAGCGGAGCTTGAAGCATTCGGGCTGTTGATGAAGCCCGTCGGATCGACGATTTCCTTCGCCATTTGATACTGTTGGGATTCTTGCGCCACACGTGAGCTATTTTGCGCGGCTGTTTCAGGAACAACAGGTGCAGTCGAAGTTGAAGTCGCAACCGAACCAGGCAAAGTGATTCCATCAGTCGACGTCGCGTACGACACCACCACATTTTGAATCGACCCCGGAGCGACATGCGGCTTGTTCACTTCTAAATACACGATCACGGCGATGATGACAATGACGATGCCGATTTGAGTTATTTTTTTTGGGTTCATAATTTTTATTTATTTAAATTGATGGAGCTGTCAGCAGGCTTCTTGATCGCAGTCGAAGCAAGATACGACAAGAATCCGGGAATGATCGGCAAGATACACGGACTCAAAAACGAACCGAGACCGGCGATGAAAGCGATTCCCGCATTGACGAGATTGAGCGAACTAATGTCACCTCCGGCATTTGTGCCGAAATTGAGACGGTCGAGAGCCATCGCCAAAAACTGAAAATTCGCAATTTTTGAAAGATCGCCCGTGAAAATAAATATACCAATCAAAACAAGGAGTGCGCCAAAGAAATATTCAAAATATTTGAGCCATTTCCCCGCTTTATTAATAAGCCTCTCCGCCTGCGTCGTAAACAATCCGACGAGCAAAAACGGGATGCCGATGCCAAGCGTGTATGAAAACAGCAACAAAAATGCGCTGACTGCTTGTGTGGCCGCAAGCGCAATGATAGCCCCAAGGGCGGCCGAAACGCACGGCGTCCAGCCCACCGCGAATGCCGCGCCGAAAACAAATGACGTCGCATAATATGAACCAAAGCGTTTTTTGACGCTGACCGCATGCGTGCGCTCCAGAAATTTAGGTTTGATAACGCCGAGCAGGAAAAGCCCGAATAAAATAATGATTGCCCCGCCGACATAACCAAGTACCGATTCGACCGTTGCATTCGCATGCGCGAAAACCGTCTGAAGCAAAACGCCGACCAACGAGAAAACGACCGAGAAACCGAGTACAAAAAAGACGCTGCTCAAAAATATGCGCCAATCGCGTTTTTGTTTTTGGGGATGGTTTTGCAAAGGGTTTACAGCTTCCATAGTTCCGAAATTATATCACAATCATTTGAACTCGAACACGACAATTTCCGATTTCGTGCCGACGCGCAATGGCGGTCCCCAGGTGCCGACGCCACTCGATGTATAGACCTGCATTTTTCCGCGCTCATGCAGACCGTAGTTGTAGCCGGGAAAAACAAGCCATGCCAACCAGGTCGCCGGCCAGACCTGTCCACGATGGGTATGTCCGGAAATCTGAAGTGACATGCCGGCCTTTACCGCAACATCCAGATCTTTAGGCTCATGCTTGAGCAGAATTGACGGTCGCGGCGAAGTGCCGGAAAAATGCGGGGCGAGGCGCGACAAGACTTTCGAAAATTTTTCGGCGGTATCGGTGTGTGCATGGTCAACTCCGGCAATGGCCATCCCATCGACCACGACAACTTCATCTTCCAGGACGCGCAACCCGGGAATATTTTTAACCGCGTTCAGACAGCGTAGTGCACCGATCTCCGAAAATTCTTCGTGATTTCCCATGACAAAATAAACACCATCGGAAATAACGTGCGGCGTCCGCAATCCGGTCGTTGGCGCGCACAAATCCCGCAACGGAGCAATCGCCGCATTTTCATCAATTTTCACTCCATCAAAAAGGTCACCGCCGATGAAGACCAAATCCGGCTTTAACTCCTGAATTTTCTTGACGGTCTTCTCCAAAAATTTCGGTCCCCGGACGTGGCCGAGATGAAGGTCGCTGACCCATACTGCTTTTTTTCCTTTCCATGATTGGGGCAGATTTAATAATTTGACCGAAACCTTTGTCACAACGGTTCTTCCCGCATGAATGACGCCGTAAACACCGACTGCCAACGCGACAACAAACAGCATGAAGCCGATTTTTGAAAATATGAATGCGTGGCTGTGAAGCGGAAGACCGACAATCGAGCCTCGTTCAAGAAACGAATTATTGAAAAAAATGAGCGCGCCGTAGGCAAACGCCGCGAAAAAGAAATACATCAGAAATCCCGTCCAAACCGCCGAAACTCGGTACGCGATTTTGGTCAAAATATTCCGCGAATAAAACGAAAGGAACGTCATGGTTGTAAAACTGAGCGTCAGCACGAGGAAAATAATGCGCAGAGTCACGATGACATGCCAGGACAAAAGGCTCGGCCACAAAAGCGAAGTTATGGTTATGAGGGCTTCATATACAACAGCATGAGCAAAGCCTAAAATGCCGAGCACAACTATGGTAATGGGAACGAGGATGAAAGGCATAAAATGTTACGCGCCGGTTAACTTTGATTCTTAATCTGATTGTCAGTCCGGCCGCGCAAAAGGTCGCGAATTTCGGTCAGGAGAATTTCTTCACGCGAAGGAATGACCGTCGGCGCAGGGGCATTTGCTTCCTTTCTCCGAAGAATATTGATAAATTTTATGGCGACAAAAATAGCGAGCGCAACGATGATGAAATCAATAGTCGCCTGCAAAAAATCACCAAAACCGAAGGGACCGACTGCGATATTCGCCAAATTAATGTTCCCTGTCAAAAACCCGATACACGGAGTAATGATGTCGGTCACGAGAGACGTCACGATTTTCTGGAACGCCGCGCCAATGACGACGCCGACTGCAAGATCAATGACACTCCCCTTCAGGGCAAACTGCTTGAAATCCTTGACGAAGTTTTTCATGCGGGTATTTTAACACAAATTCGGCTGCGCACCATAAATAGTGTAAAATGGAGCCATGATAACGTATTTCCAAGCGGTGATTCTCGGAGGCCTGCAGGGCGTCGCCGAATTGTTTCCGATATCGAGCCTCGGGCATAGCGTCATTCTTCCCGCATTGCTCGCTCCGATTGCCGGCTGGCACATCGATCAAGGCAATAATTTTTTTCTGATTTTTTTGGTAGCGACACACTTGGCGACGTCGATTGTTCTGTTCGGCTTTTTCTGGAAAGACTGGAAACGAATCATTTCCGGCATATTTAGCTCGATCGCGCGGCGTTACATTGATCCGACAGATACCTATGCCCGCCTGGGTTGGCTTATTATCGTCGCAACCATTCCGGCAGGAATTTTAGGCTTATTGTTTCAGGAGTCGTTGCAGAAATTATTCGCTTCGCCGCGACTGATCGCAATTGTCTTAATAGCGAACGGATTGTTGCTTTATGGCGCGGAAGTTTTGAAACAGCGCGGCAAGAAAAGTACACCAAAAATGGAAGAATCGAAATCATTGATATCGGCCGTTGCATCGCCCGATATTGCAATCGCGCGCATCACATGGTCGCAATCGGTAAAAGTCGGCTGTGCGCAGGCTCTTGCTCTCATTCCCGGGTTCTCGCGCAGTGGTGCATCGCTTGCCGGCAGTTTGCTTGTTGGTTTGGACCACGAAGCCGCGGCACGATTCGCTTTTCTTCTGGCAACGCCGATTATTTTCGCCGCGGGTATTCTGAAACTGCCGGATCTCCTGTTGCCCGGACAGACATATCCGTTTACAACCGTTATCGGACCATTGCTCGCCGGTTCAATTGCCGCAGCCATCGGAGCATATTTTTCCGTACGATTCCTGACGCGATATTTCAAGACAAAGACATTGAAGCCGTTCGCAATCTATTGCGTCGCCGCCGGAATAGTCGCCAGTGGATTGTTCTTACTGTTGAATTGATTGTTTCGGACCGCTCTTGAACCAAGCCAATATAAAAAGAGCTAATGCGAGAATGAGCGAAGCAATGGCATGCTTCAAATGAATATGGGTTGAACCTGCTTCGAAACCTGGTATAAATGAAATTAGCGAACCTGCAGGCGTAATAAAATAGTAAATTGAAATTATAATAAAGATGATGCCGAGAATGATTGAACCCCAGACGATTGATTTTTTATTCATACGTGAAATTATACTATAAAAACCGCCACCCAAAAAACTAGTACTTTCTTACCACGCCTTTCACAACCGCGGCAATCCTGAAATCCTCCTTTGGATATATAGGCTTGTATTTTTTATTGGCTGGTTCAAGATACGGCGATCCGTTCGGTTTCTTGCGGAAATACTTCATGGTCCAGCCGCCATCTACTTCGGCAATGACAATATCGCCGACTTTTGGTTCGCCTTTGCGTTGGGCAATAACCAAGTCACCCTCGTGAATGCCGGCCTCTATCATAGAATCACCTTTCACTTCCAACATATAGGTTGAATTTTTGTCCTCGACAAGATAATCATCGATATTCATGGTATCGAGAGTGTCTTCTTCGGCAACCGAAGGAAAGCCCGCTTCAACAAGACCAAGCACGGGAACTTCCCCGAGTAGTTTGTTCGGGATGAGACGTCCGCTGGCGTCTTTACGTACAATACCCTCTTCGATCAGTTTATTGACTAATTTATAGACGGCATTTTTCGATTTGAAGCCGACCAGCTTCATAATCTCCGCATAGCTTGGCATGCGTTTGCTGTTCCGATAGAAACCGAGAATTTTATTCGTATAGTCGGTAATCATAAAATCGATTACTGGTAAGTATACTCCCTAAACACCCTCGTGAACCAGTGGGCACGTATTGGGGCCGCACGGAACGAAGACTGGCGGTTGATTCCATTCAGTTGGGAAATTAGGAACTTGTGCCGGCGTGACTCCTTCTTGTACGACTCCCCTCGTATGATTTTCAGATCAATAATCTGATTCAGTTTATTAATCTCCGCTTGCACTATTTTGCTTAATCGATATTTGCTCATATTTTTATATTTATTCTTATGCTTATAAAGTGAACGCTAATAATGTAATCTCTGGGCAATTTCTGTATAGATATAGTATAAGTGAACAATCGTTCACCTGCAAGGGGTCAACTGTGGATAACTAGTTTAATGGCTTAGAACATGTACAATATGGGCATGTACAGCAAAGCAAAACTCCATTTTAAGAAAGCGGATCCGAAACTGCACAAGGCTTCGCTCGAATTTGAAATTGACGATTTGACCGCGTCGGAAAACCTGTTCGAAGACATTGTCTGGACAATTGTCGGTCAGCAGCTTTCGGGCAAAGCGGCTGACACCATTTTCAATCGTTTGCGCGAACAAGTGGCAAGCTACTCCCCCGCCTTCACGCCGGAAGCGTTGCTTGAAATGACGGACATCGAAATGCGGACGTGCGGAATTTCAGGTGGAAAATCGAGAGCGATTAAAAATCTCTGTGAAAAAATCGTGGCGGCTGAACTTGACCTCGCGGCATTGGCGCTTTTGCAGGACGAACAAGTCAAATTGGAATTGACGAAAATAAAAGGCATTGGACCGTGGACAGCCGAAATGATACTGATGTTTTCGCTCGGCAGGACCGACGTGTTTTCGACCGGCGATTTGGGTCTGCGAAAAGGCGCGATGGCTTTATATGGACTGCGGGCATTGCCCGATGAGAAAAAATTGCTCTCGCTTGCGAAGAAGTGGTCTCCCTACCGAACCTATGCCGCGCGCGTTTTATATCGCGTTGCCGACAAAAAGAAGACGGAAAAGAGATAACTACTGATATTGTATAAAGCTCGGTTCGGGCATGAGATTGAGAGCCGCTGAATCAGTCATGAGACCAGGACTTGGCGGAGCAATATCGTTTTTATAGAAAAGTTTCAGGCCGGTGAACTGGACCGGGTAGTCTTCGACAACTTGGCGGTAGACTTTTGTCTTTTGCGCGGGCGTGCCGAAGCCGTCCATGTCCATGACAACCTGCACCTGCGATAAAGGCATGATGTCCTGCGTATTGGTGACCATGTTTTCGGTGAATCGATGCACAACCAAAATTTTCGGCGGGATATGGTTTTCAGTCACGAGATTCGCCAGGAAATTTGCCGCAAAATTAATGTCGCTCGCATCCATCGAACCGATGACCGTTCCCGGACGTTGGCCGGGCTTCATGGAAAATTCCGGATCGAGCGCCAATTCCACGTTCGGCAGTTTCAAATACTGCGCAAGTAAAGGCACTTCAGTCTCTACATTGCTCTGGCCGACTTGAATATCTAAAATAACCAGACCATTGACCTGATTGGCGAGCGTAATTGCTTTTTCAATCTGATCGCCTGGCATGCGCAATCGGTATTTTCCATCGGCACCCGGAGCCCCTTGCGCAGTCACCGCAATATAGTCGAGAGCTGGAATGACCGGAGTTTTCGGATCTGCGGCTTGCCATTTCGAAACTTCGCCCATGAGCATACCAAGCATGACCTGCGGCGGATTCTGCCCGAGCACGCCCAATTCGCCGGTATAAAAGTTTCCGTAATACGCGACGATGCGGTTGAACGGAAGCAAAGCGCCATAATTCGGATAGACCGTTTTTACCGGCCAAAGCGGCGGCGTGGTGGTTGCGACTGGTTTTGTCGAAGTTCCCATGATTGAAGTAGAAACTTTTTTTGTCGTTGATGAAGTTGAAGTGCTCATGGAAACGCTTGTTGAAGCAGTGGTCGTTGCCGTTTCCATTTGAATATTCAACCACAACGGTCGCGCAATATACGCCAATTTTTCGTCGTACAAAACTTTATTCAAAATGGGCGGAGGAATGACTTTGGCCGGCGTGCTCGTTGCAACGTAATTTATCGCAGTCATATTATACTGGCCGATGCCGTAAACGATCGCACAACCGCAAACAAAAATAACTAAAATCAAAAACCCTATAAAAATAGGGTGCGATGTTTTTTTCTTCGCCGCCGATTTGTTTTCCGGTTTCGTTTTAATGCCGACAGTATATCACAATGGTATCGAATACTTCGCCGGATTTTTGAGGATATCCTCGAGCTCGCCGATTTTTTCGCGTACAATGAGTTCCTCGACAAAACGCATCGGATACAGAAATTCTTTTTTTCTCGTCATTTCCAAAACTTTTTCGAGGGACAACTTTATGACCTCGTTTTTCTCGCCCGGATCAAGATGTTTCTCTTTCGTTCCCTGATATCCGGTTGCAATAAAAGTATACGTAAACCATTCCAACCCCGGAGCCGGTACGCCGATATGGACCAGATGATAATTTTTAAAAATGAGTCCCGTTTCCTCTTCCAATTCGCGGCGAGCAGCAACGTCCAAATCTTCGCCGGGATTGACCATTCCGGCCGCCAATGCAAAGCCCGGCTTGTCCCAATGCGGCTGCTGTTCGTTCACGATCACGATTTCATCGTCAATGACCGGCATGATGACGACCGTATCGTCCCTTTTTATGACTTCAAATGTTTCGGTCGAGCCGTCGAACATTTTCTGCTGCCACTGGTACGCGTCAAAACGAACACCCTTAAAAACCAGTTTGGCTTTTTCCGAATGAAGTTTTGTATGCGGTGGAAGAGGGCGTTTTTTCATGAGATTAAAATTTATTCAAATCTATCAAATGTAAACCATTTCAATTCACGTACCGGAATATTATATTTGTTTTCAATAACCCATGCGGCATTGTGGAAAACAGCATCCTTCCAATCATAACCGATGACCCTTGCTGCTTTTTTCAACGCATCCTCTGATTCTCCTTCGAGTTCAACATACGTTGGAATCCTCGGCCACGTATCAATATCAAAGGTCACGCCATCGAGTTTAAAACTATGCCGTTTTTTCTGCTGATGCCGATAGGGATTCAAGCCGATTTTCTGAAAAAGCAATTCCGCTTTTTTATAGTCATCGATGCCAAGCTCGATTTCGAAACTTCCACCAACCACATGCTCCCGATGTTCCTTATAACTTAATTTTATTGTGTCTCCCATCTTTCTCAATCGAACAAAGCGGTTTTCTTTTCGCCATTTCAAATCATTGTCATATATAATGGTTTCTTCAAGCATCATTTCTCCCTCATCATGGGCGCCAAGTTCAAGAAGCTTTTTAATTAAAGCGTTTTTGTCTATTTCCAAAAAGCGACATTCAATTTCCTGGTTGGTCATACTTGGCGATAATTATATATTTTTTCCCACACCCTTAATTTCATTCCACTTTGCGCGCGGACATTTGTTTGGCCAATTTCGCCAGCCCTGCTCGTCGCGATATTTTGGGAATTCGTCTTTCTCGACCCAATGAAGTTTTGAATCGTCGGTGATGTGGGTTGTAAACTCCTTTCCGTTCAAATGGTCGATTTCGTGCTGGAAAATTCGGGCGGTGTAACCTGAATGCTCTTCTTCGATTTCTTTTCCTTCTTTCGTAAGCGCGCGAATTTTAATTTTAACCGGACGGGTGACAAGACCGCAGACGCGGCTCGTGGAAAAACAGCCTTCATACCATTCGGCCTCTTCAGCAGATGAAGATACAATTTCCGGATTTATATACAAACGCAGGTCACCGACTTTACCCTTGCCGTCGGCAACGACATCCACCAAAATAATTCGTTTTGAAATGCCGATTTGCGGCGCGGCCAAACCAACCAAAAGAGGCTTACCCGAATCCTTTCGTTCGCCGAATGCAGCTTCAAACATGTCTTCGATTGATTTTATAGTTTCAGCAGATTGAAGTTCGCCCGCGGAAACTTTTTTCGCAACAAGCAAAAGTACCGGATCGTTTGGCGCCGCAAATTTTTCGAGGTTGAGCGTGGGCATATGATGGCAGCAATTGTATCACAAAGAAAAACGCGACAGATTTCTCCGTCGCGCTCTCTGATTCGATTCCCGTCCCCAACTATTTCTTAAAAAGCTTCGAGAACTCTCCGTTGGACATTTGATAATTGAAACCGACCTCTTTTTCCTGAAGGCGGCCCTGCGTGTCTTTGTCATATTTCGGCAGCTCTTTGTCCTGAAAAAATACAACCATTGACCACCTTCCTTTATTCACCGTCTCGGGAGTGGAAATGACGCGATGATACAGTCCGCGCAGTTTGCCTTTCGACCAGAGCTGCAGCTGCATCGCAGGAAAAGCAATCGCTTCGCCTTCGGACACCGGCATGTCAATCCATTGTTTATCCGCATATGTCAGACATTGCACACCTTTGCCTTTCTCCCACAAATGAAACGTGAACGCACTCTGATCAACATGTGCCGAAGCAGTTTCAACACCAATTTGACCGGGCTTAAGCGAAGGATAGTGGATGCAGCGGACGAACGGAACGATTTTTCCGTTCTTAACTTTATCCACGAAACCTTTTAATCCATATTTTTCTTCAGCCTGTCCCGCAAAATCCAAAAGTGCCGGCTCGAAAAGCTTCGTTAAATTTGTCGCATCCCGGACAAAGTCAAGAACCGCCGGATCTTTGATATTTTGAACATGGGCATCCAGCCAATTTTTGTCGGTAGTTGAAACATCAAAATTTTCCTTGAGATCGCCCTTGTTACCTTCACCTTCCTTCAGTTCATAGCCCACACCGTCTTTATTATTGCTGTAAGGAAATGCCTTCTTCACTTCCACAGGCAAAGCGCAAAATTTTTGCCAGGAAAGCGCCGTTTTGTTCACGGCCAAGCGTAAATCCGCTGGATATGGCAAGGTCATAAAACCTTTTGTTTCAAGATCGTTAATTGATGTATTCATACGTTTATAATTTAACTGGCTGTTAATGGTTGATTGATACCGAAAAACTGTCCGTCAAGAAGTCTAGCTTTTCGCGCAAAAACAAAAAAGCGAGGATGTCCTCGGTAGAAAAAGTCGCCTATTTATTGCATATTTACAAGCCGTCCACCGTATCACTCTGAATATTTTCCTCGAAGAAAAAAGGTATTTTATTTACCGTTCCGTTTTTTATCGCTTTCAGGGCAATTCGAATTCCGTTGAGACTGTCGAATTCGGCTGACTCATTTTTTATGGCCTCATCAATTGGAACCCAAACGTTGTGTCCAAAATTTGTGTCTGGCAAAAGTTCGCCCGAACACGAATCCGCATACGCAATCGGAAACATGAGATCCGAAAAAAGTTCGCCCGATTTGTACATTATTCTGCGTTCACAGCCGATAATTTTAAAAACTGCATCGAGCCCCGTTTCCTGTTTTAGTTTTCTGGTTGCCGCGGGCTCGATCAATTCGCCTTTTAACACCACCCCGCCCGGTACGCCGACTTTTCCATATGAAGGATTTGATTTTCGGACCTGATTAAGAATTTCAATTTTTCCCTTCACAATGCGCGACACGATCGTAATGACATTTATCTTGAAGAGGCTCGTTATCGCATCATTTGTCGGATACGGGTCAGCGACATATTTGATGCCCGTTTTGGAAAGCGAATATCCGTCGTCATTTTTGACAACCATACCCTTTTTAACGAGATGCTGGAGATGATAATTAAAAAGGTCGTTCGGCACTTTTTCAGGTTGCAGCTCGCTATATCGCAAAGAAGCAGCGTTTTTCAATTTCGACAAAATATGGTTCTGAATTGGAGATAGATTTTGAAGCATGAGGGCGGTGAACACATACTAGACCCAATTTGACAACCCTGCAAATTCGAGTAACCTTACCGCAGAAACCAGGGTTAGCCACCTTGTTGTTCCCCACATAAAATGGCTACACGAAACAAGAAAAACAATACTATGAGCACCGATATCATGAAGTTCAGACGGTCGCTTCTGCCCAAAGCGGGCGGAAACAAGTTCCAAAAAATTAAGGAACAAACTGCCGAAGCCCAGCAAAAAAATCCAAACCTCAAAATCATCAAGCTGTCCATCGGCCAGCCCGAAGGTCCGGCGATCATCGAAGCCTGCGCCGCGGCGGCAATTGCCATTTTGACCCGCAAGGAAAACATCCACGAATACCAGGACAACGGTATGCCCGGCTGTCCGGACTTCGCTCCGCGCTTCGTTCAATGTCACGTCAAAACCAAACTGGCTAACATTCCAAAGGATGTCATTGATTACGGTTACCTCGCCATCCCTGGCATCAAGCCGACGATTGACGTCGTCTTGAAAGCCCTCGGCAGTTGGACGTGCGTGCGCAACACCCCGTATCAAACTTCAATCGTCGGCACCATGACCGAACCGGGATATCCGACCCCGAAGGACCAAGGTGTCATGATCAAAGGCATCGAACTCTTCGACCTGCCCGCAATCGCAGAAAAAGGGTTTTTGTTTGATCCTTCGGACATTGATGCCGTTGTCGAACAACAATTCCCGGGTCGTAAACTCGGCGAAGGCGACATGCTCATGCTCAACCTTCCACTCAATCCCGCAGGCATCGTCGCCAGGCGGGAATGGCTGGAAAAATTATGCGCGTATTGCGAAGAGCGCGGCATCCGCCTCGTCAACGACGCGGCCTACTCCATGCTCGTCAACAGCGAACAAGCGGTTACCCTGACTGATGTGGCAGTGAACTTCCCCGGTCTCAACTGGGGGGAAATGTTCTCGGCCTCAAAGGCGGGTAACAACACCGGCTGGCGCATTGGCGCCGTCGTCGGTTCGCCAGAATTCATGGGCGACATCAAGCGCATCAACGGCAACATGAACAGCGGTCCGGTCGCCGCAATGGCAATCGGCGCCTTGGAGCTGTTTGAAAAGTATCCGCACAAAATCGCCGAATATCGCGATCTGTATCACAAACGCCTCATTGTTTTGCGGGACATCCTGCACAACGCAGGCATGCGAATCGCCGTCAACCCGGAAGCAGGATTTTTCCTGCTCTACGACGTGCCGAAATTTGCGTTCGGACGCGAAATCAAGGACGCCGAAGAATTCAATGCACTCCTGATTGAAGAAACCGGCGTCGTCGGCGTGCCGTTCGGCGCCTCGAACCAATGGATCCGTTTCGCAATCTGCGCGGCGGACGTCATCGCCTTGAAGAGCGAAATCCAGAGGGCGTTCGAAAAAGCCCAGGTTTCGTATTGATTCAGATTGAATCGTTTTGTTCCAATTCAAGCCCGTGTGCATTTCGCGCACGGGTTTTTTTCTTTTCATTTTTTATTTTCACCATTCAGTACAAAGAAAAAAGCCGCTCCCCTCTGAAAGGAACGGCTTTGCACAAAACCGATTCGTAATTATTTCGCAGGCTCGGCTACCGGCGTCGCATCTCGCAGGAACAGAATTTTTTCGGCAAGTTTTGCGTTCGCCGCTTCAACGACCCGGGCATCAATCATGCCGGCAAACATATTTGAGACGAACAAATCGTGTTCCCACTTTGCGAGACCGCTTGTCCCCACGCAAATACCATTGAGATACACGCCGCCCGCAAACTTGAAATCTTCACCCGTCAAAAGATGCGGCACGGCGGCCATGGCAATGTGGTTTGACATCTTCGTCCTCCACGCCAATTCCGCCTTTGCCTTGGCGAACACATTATAGGGATATTTCCATTTTGTGATGTCGCTTTCACCAAGAGTGCCTGACCACAAAACAGGCGGATGACTTGAGGGCTCTTCCAGAAAAGGCGACGGGTCAAGAACAACGATACAGGCCCCAACCCGGCCGGGCACCGAAGTAATGAAACGCTCGGTAAGCATTGGTGCGATCATTGCAAAACATTCGTTAATCAAACCAGTTGTAAGAAACTTCGAGTTCATAATAATATTCAATTTTGTTTGTCTTTCCGCCGCAACACGCGGCGAATCTGGGCTATTTCTAGCTTTTGAATCGACTTCTGTCAAGTGTTCTTGACACGACCATTCAATATCAGTAATGTTCATGGCAGATTGGAGAGACAGCAGCTCTCAGCCCTTTGTAATACTGCTCAACAACAACTCGGACAACACCTGAAGATTATGCCTGTATCAAAATCATTTGAAGAACGCCTGCACAAGTCACTCCCGCAAATCATTGAAAAATTCGGCACGCCCTTCCACATTTATGACGGGCCTGGTATCCATGACACATTGCGCGACATGAAAGAGACCTTCCGCCTGCGAAATCTGTCCTTCAAGGAATTCTACGCCGTGAAAGCGCTTCCGAAACCCGCAATCATGGAAATCATCAAGGACGAACAATGCGGTTTCGACTGCAGTTCGATTCCCGAACTTCGTCTCGCGCGCAATGCCGGGGCGAAACCGGAAGACATCATGTTCACGGCCAACAACGTCAAGAAAGGCGAATTCCGCGAAGCCCTCGACCACGGCGGTTGCATCATGAATCTCGACGGCATCGAATACATCCCGAAACTGGAAGCACTCTGCCGTGAAATCACCCGCCCGTTCCCGGAACTCATTTGCTTCCGTCTCAACCCTGGAACGCGCAAGACCGGAGATTCGGTCAATTCAATCATCGGCAACCCGGTTGACGCAAAATACGGGGTTCCGATTGAAGACATCGTCGAAGCCTACCGTGCAATACAAAAAATTGCCGAACAACAAACAAACCAGGATCGTAAAAAACAACGTTACGGACTACATACGATGGTATGTTCGAACGACCGCGATTACACGCACATGGTCGCGACCTACCGCTTACTTCTGGAAGTTGCCGCGCAATTGAAAAAGGAACTCGGCATCGAGCTGGAGTTCGTCAATGTCGGGGGCGGCCTGGGCATTCCGTATCGTCCCGGCGACACCGCGTTTGATTTGAAGGCGTTCGCCGACGAATGCTACAAGCTTACGATGGCGTTTGCCCAGGAACACGGCTATGCTCCGGCAATCTTCATGGAAAGCGGACGCTATGTTACCGGTCCGCACGGTGTGCTCATCAATCGCGTGATTAATGTGTTCAAAAAATACAAAAATTATGTCGGCATTGAAGTTGCCATGCCTGCGCTCATGCGGGTCGGCATGTATCCGACGTCGGCGTATCACCACTGCATCTTGCTGAATCCAGACGGATCGCCGATTGAAGAAGGCAGCCGTCCGATCATCAAGGTCACCATCGTCGGCTCAATCTGCGAAAACTGCGACGTGCTGGCCCGTGATGTTGAAATGCCGGAACCGCGCGAAGGCGACCTCATCATGACGTGCGACACGGGTGCCCACGGTTCGGCAATGTGCTTCAACTACAACGGACGCGAACGCATCCAGGAACTTCTCGAGGGTTTCTACGGAAACGTCCGCCGCATCTGCCGCGCTGAAACGTATGACGATTTGGATATCCGTCATCAAGGGTTGGAAGGACAGGAACATCGGCTCAAGGTTTCGAACAATTGAACAAATTGTGGATAACCACAACACAAAGCCGTCCCGCGACATGCAGGACGGCTTTTTTATTTAATGGAACGCTTGAGAATGCCCTCGACGTTTTTGCCCGCACGAATCAACGCCAATTTCTTCTCGCGCGACAATCTTTTTATTTCCGCTTCGCGCTGTCGGCCATGCGCCAAATCCCGGCATTTTTCCGAATACACCATCCGCACCGGCCGGCGAATTTTCGTATAGTGCGCGCCGTTTTTGGAATTGTTGTGCTCGTGCAAACGCTTCTCCAAATCGTTGGTACAGCCGACATACAGGGTTTTGTCTTTGCACTTCAGAATATAGACAAAGTGAATCATGAAAATGTATGCGGTAACTGTATCATTTTCAGCCGACGCGTACAAAAGCGAAAATAAAAAAACGCCAGAGAATCAGATTCTCCGGCGTTCGGGGCGCATCGGTATGCAGGTGTTGATGTCTGCAAGTGCGACGCTAAAAGTGAAAAATTTAAACTGAAAAGTTGAAACCGTGGGGGTGTTCCGTAGGCCGGGATGGCTGGCGGGATCCGGTCCGTTCTTCAGCGGCATGACGCACAGGCCGCGCAGTACGACGGAACACCCCACCCGCGTTCCAACTTCTCATTCAGTCTTTCGGAAACATCGTATCATGACGCTGGCGCAAGATGCAAGTCTGGCAAACCTTTGGCCGGAACCTTCCGCATCACACTACGCAACTTTCCGCGTTTTTGCGGCATGGTCAAGAAGGTCATGCAGAATATGCAGACCGCGGTGAATGCGCACGACAACTGTGTTTTCCCCCGCAGCGCTGATGCCGGCAATTTCTCGAATTGAAAGCTGCTGGAGATAGCGCATCTTGATTGTCGCGCGATAAGGCTCGCGGATTTCTCCCAAATATTTAACCGCCTGGACGCCGTCGATCGAATCGATCAAACGTTCCGTCTCATCCGTTCCCGGATCAAAGCCGTCCTCGCACATCGTGTCAAGCGATTCATCCGGACTCCTCTTGCGATACTGGTCGATAATGAGGTTGCCGAGAATCTTGTACAGAAATGCCTTCATGTTCATGACATCCTTGCCTTCGCTGATGTGCCGCCATGCCCGGAAAAATGTTTCCTGAAGAAGGTCCTTGGCGAGTTCGCAGTCGCTTATTTTACGGAGACAGAATCGGTACAATGGCTCGGAGTATTCCGCATACGCATTGTTAAAATTCAATTGTATTTGAGTGTTTTTCATATGTTTTATATATTTAAGGATAATATTAATATTTAATATTATTTTAATATAATAGTCCTATAAAAAAGAAAGTCAAACAAAAAAAAGCCCCATTTTTAGGCTTTTCTGTGCATTAACTGTGTATAACTTTAATATTTATTTAATATAAAGGTCGGATTATTGTATTACTTTTCCCGTAGCGTGTAGCCCACGCGCCGTATTGTATGTATAAGAGGCTTCGTCCCTGCTGGATCCATCTTTCTGCGAAGATAGCGCATATGAACGTTCAATTCATGATTTATTTCGACAAATTCAGAACCCCACGCCTCGTCAAGCAATTGCCTGCGGCTCAAGGCCTGTCCCGCATTGCGGACGAGAGTTTCCAAAAGACGGTATTCCTTTGGCGTCAAGGCAAGCTTCTTCCCTGCCCGGGTGACCTCGTGGCGATTTCCGTCCATGACAAGATCCCCTACTTTCAATATCGGCTGTTCAACGGTTTTTCTGCGGCGGAGCACGGCGCGTATGCGGGCCAGCAATTCCGTTATGCCAAAAGGCTTCACCAAATAATCATCGGCACCAAGATCAAGCCCCTGGACGCGATCGCCCACAAGTCCGCGCGCGGTGAGCATGATAATCGGCGTCGGTATATGATGGGCGCGCAATTCCCTGCAGACTTCCATGCCGTCTTTTTTCGGCATCATGATGTCGAGAAGTATGAGCGTATATTTGTTTTTCATGGCTTTCGCCAAGCCTTCCTCGCCGTCATACGCCGCATCAACGGCATATTTTTCGGCTTTGAGGGCTTTCTTGAGTATTTCGACGAGCTTCTTTTCGTCTTCAATGATGAGAATAGTCATAGGCTACCTATAATAGTACGAAAAAATTTAAAGTCAAGATTAATATTATATTAAAAGTTATAAACAGATTATTAACATACTAGTCCCCAAATTTAAGCAAAAAGAGCTTGACTTCCAATTTTTAAGGGACTATATTGTTAGTATTATTAAATTAGTATTAAATTATAAATACCATGTCTATAGCACTCAAATACACAACCCTGAAGGACGCCAGCATTCCCCTCGCGCATTTTCGTGCGGAAAAAAAACGGCATTCCTTGTATGGACATGGTAAAGCCCTTGCGATCACCTCTGTGGTAGTCCTCGCGATGGTGCTTCCGTTCATATTCCTGTACGCACTCGTCACCCCTCATGGAAATCAAACGGCCTTTCTCGAACAATACGCCTCATCTCCAATACCAGCGCCTGCCGTAAATGATTATCTCGCCGCGCACTAAGCGACCGAAAAAACCGGCAATGTCAGTCTGAACGTACTTCCCTTTTTTTCCTGAGATTTGAGCAGTGAAACGTTACCTTCGTGGGCTTCGACAATAAATTTAACGATAGCCAGTCCCAACCCGGTTCCTTCGTGGTTTTTTTCACGGGCGTTTGGAGCGCGATAAAACCGATCAAATACATGGGGAATGTCGCCTTTTGGTATGCCAATGCCGTCATCGGCGACGTCGACATGCACTACCGATTTGCGATTGAGTTCATTCGAAGCCGACACGCTCGCATGACCCAGACTGCAGGTTATCGCCACTGATCCTTTTTCCCTTCCATACACAAGGGCATTTTTGACGACATTGCCGAACATCTTGTCGAAATACAGCCTGTCGCCCGTTATAACGACATCCGGCACGTCGCCCATGTCGAGCGAAAGTGAAATATATTTTTTGGCGGCCTGAATCGAGAATCTTTTAATGGTCTGCTCGAGAATTTCCCCGAGCCTTATGTGACGGGCCTCTCTTTTTCGGTTAAAGGAAGCGTTATCAGTGACCAGGACCGACAAGTCGGAAACGAGCCCTGACATATGGTTGACCTCATAGTCAATGTCGCGAAGGGTTCTTTTGATTTCCTGCGGATTTTTCGAATTTCCCCGAAGGGCAAGATCCACGTTGCCTTTTATGATTGCCAGCGGGGTGCGCAGTTCATGTGTCGCTTCGGCCAAAAATTCAGTCTTTGCCTTCTCCTGCTCGCTCGACATCAGGCGTCGAATGGTGATGGCCTGCGCCACGACAGTTCCAATAAATTCGCAAAGAATCTTTTTCTCCCTCGCAAATGATTCCTGTTTTTTGAAGCAAATGACGATGTTTCCGTACGTTTTCGCGCGGAATGAGATGGGAATGATGACAAAGCTTTTCATATATCTGCTGACGTCAGATTTGTCCGCGCGTTTTTTCACGATTTTTACATAGTCGGGTTCGCGGTTTTTTATGACGCTGTAATTTCTACCGTCTTTCTGCGGAGGTAGAGGAGTGTAGGGCGTGCGCGTGCTTTTGTACACCAAAGTCAACTCGCTGGAGGCATAGGAGTTAAGCCATACAAAACCGAAATCGGCATCGAGTATTTTGATTCCAATGTCGGTAAAAGCCTTGATGACCTTGACCTCATCGATTTCGTTCAGACATTCCACGACCGTCTGGTTAAGCTGTGTTATTTTTTCGTACAACATTTTTGCCGGTATTTAAATTGTAACCCATTTTTGCCCATAAAAAAACGGATGAAAGCGGAGTGCGTTTTCATCCGTTGAAGTTTTCCGGTGCGGCCATGATGGTCATGGCGGTGATTTTTTTCGAGAAGTATTGGTAATATTCCTCGTTGAATGCCTGGACGGGGCGACCCGCGCCGGCGGACAATTTTTCAAGTATCTCCTGTTTCGTCCGGACCGTCGTCGTCTTTTCAACGGCATCGGGATTGTGGTCCTTCAGGGCATTGATGACGACTACGGCCTTTTTTCTGTGCGGGTCGGCAAGGCTCGAAAGCGAAACTTCCCCGACTCGTTCCAAGACCATTTCCATCGAACTGTTCGAGAGACAACCCAGGAGCCTGCAGAAATACCAGATGTCGACTGAATCGAGATCCAGTCGGACCAATTCAGGGTCTGCCAGAATCGAACGTATTTCCCCGCAAACAACCTTAGGAGGATAGGGCAATTTTTCCCTCGACTCAATCGTGTCTTTCTCCTCGCTCGGACGAATGTCTTTCAGCACATTCTTCCATTGCGCTTTCAGGTCCTTTTTTGCGAGCCTGCAGGCAAAGTCGCTGATGTCGATCCACCATGTTTCCATGCCGACCTCGGAAACTTCCTTCAGCCATTGCGAGTCGTATTTTTTTCCGAAACCGACCCCCACGATTTTCCGGCGCTCCGCCCATCGCTCCAACCGTGAAGCTTCATCGCCCGGAGCAACCCGTCCGATGGCCCTCCACATGTAGTCCGCGGCGAACGAACCGAAACGGACATTTTCCTCAACGGCCTGTTCAACCGTGACCCGACCTCTTTCGGAGTAAGGCGTAAAAGCATAAGGATTCCTGAGACGTTTATTCCACATCTTCCGAAGCCGTCTCTGCCGTTGGAGGTTCACATAAAGTATTTGCGTTTGTTCGAGAGACTGCGTTGTTGTTAAGCCAATTGCTGGCATGTCAATCACCCCCCTTTCTACCGAATTTATAACACGAAGTTAGGGGTTTTGCAATGGGAGGCGGCTTTATTTTTTGTCCAAAACTCTGATGGACCGGGCAATAATCATAAATGCGTAGGCCCACAAAAACGGTAGCCATACCGGCATGATGCCAAACAAAGTATGCCGGACAAATATTTCCACTCCCGTTGAAATGAAAAACCATTCCGACAAAAAGAGACCGATAAACCCGAACACCAAAAATATCCAGTCATTTTTCTCGCGCTTGATTGTGAGCGTTACGGCGATAAACAGGACGTAAATTCCTGACAAAAGAAAATCGTTTTGAACGAACGGTATCAGTCCGATCATTATAATGATTGTCAGAATATATAAAAGTATTTTTTGTATGCCGATTTTCATAATTATTTTTTATTATTTCTTCTCAAATGCCATTGCGAACATTCCGGGCGCTTCAACTATTTCCGATTTTCCGAGCAACTCTTTCAAAAATTCGCGGATATTTTCTTTTATTTTCTTGACCTTGGTTTTATCATCGGTATCTACTTCGGCTTCAATAAAATATCTCGGTGCTGGCGAATGATCGAATTTGATCGTATCAATTGTTATGCTAACATCCGAATCTTGCATCTTCCCCGCAAACCATTCACGCTGTTTTCGAATTACGACTGTATTTGGAAAAGCCTTCACCTGCGAATCAAATTCGTTGCGCGCGACCTCATGCTCGTTTTCCTTTCGCGCCGGCTGACCATCCACCATTTCCCAGATTTTTTCGGTATATATAAATTTTCCGTCTTCGTTACGATATCTTTTCAAGTCATAACCGCCGTATGGAGATTTGTCCGCCTGAATATAATAATCGTCCTGCGGAGTAATACCTTCCGACGAAAAATCCCGAGTTTTGAATTTGGAAATCAAATCCTGCCGCTCTCCGTCCGTGATTTCTACTTTGAGTTCAACTTCGTACATGGGTTTATTTTATCATGGATTTTCATTGCTTTCGCGGCGTTTATATTGTAGTGTATTCCCCAGCAAACCGGACTATTCGTAATAGTCCATTTCCCAAGAAACTTTAAAAATATGCTCCTTAAACGTCTTATTATCGTCGGATATCCTGAAGGAAATCTTGCCGGCGCAATCTACAAGCACGCTTACGCTGAAGCCTTGGTCAACTCTGGTAAATTCAAAGTCATGTTTTACAAACCTGAAATGAAACTCTCGGGATTGAATCTCTCCGGCATCGTTGTCATTTATGCGGGCAAAGGCGGCAGATTGCAGGAAACTTATGAACTCTGCGAGACCTATGACCTGCCGCTCATTCAGGCGGCTACCGGTCTGGCAAAACCGGAAAATCCCGGATTCCCCTTCATCAATGCCCCAAATCTCAGTCCGTTGATCGTCACTTTTTTCAAAGCCCTGAAAAATTTCAAGGCTCCTTACGAACCTCTGATGGACCAGCTCACAATCAAGATTCAGGAGTCGCATCAGAAAAGCAAGAAAACCGTTCCAGGGACTGCAAAGAAAATGTCCGAAATCCTGGGATACGAATTCAAACCGGAGCAGGATTCAATCCGCGACCATACCCGTCAGCTGAAAGAAATCGGCATTCCGGGAGAACATCTCGGGCGACATGCCTACCACAATATCACCATTGAGGGATTCATGGCCGAAATAGGCCTGACGACCCGGGTTCTGGGTCTCGATACCTATGGTGTCGGCGCTCTCTGGTTTGCCGAAAGAATTCTCGCGCGCGATAATAAAGGCATGCTCGACGACGGCTACCAGGAAATCGAGGAGTTTTTGGAAGAAATCAAATAAAACCGTGTTCTGAAAACCATCAAGCCCTCCGGCATCTACCGGTCGGCTTTTTTATTTTATTTTTTAATCAATTTATCGGTATAGCCCTCTTTAACCAAAAATTCGTAGGCATCCCAAACTTCCGCCGGAATATCCTGTTCTATTTGAAAGCCGAACTTCGGATATTCCCTGATGCGCTGGAGGTCGCCGACCATGCTATTGATCATGCGGGTCTTGCTCATGAATTCATTCGGATATTCTTCAAAGGAAATTGTCGGAGAAGTCACAATAATTTCAACGTTCGGAATATGAGCAACAGCAGCCGCGTACGCCCGACGTTCCATGTAAGGCTTCTGCACAATAATGATTCGCTGCGGATTAATTCCGCGTTCCTTCATGTGCCTGATTCCAAATTTAAAATTATCTCCCGTGCTTTGCGATTCATTTTCAATAATGATTGCTTCTTTTGGAACACCCATTTTGATGGCCAAATCCGCGAAAACTTCAGCCTCGGTCGTTCCGATGAATCGTTCGCGTTCAGGCTTATGGTTATGGATCGAACCGGAACCAGTAAAGACTATCGCAGGAGCCCAACCGTCGAGATACAGTTGCGCCGCATGTTCCCCGACGCGCGTATCACTGTTGCCCAATACAAAAATAACATCGGACTTTTGAAGTGGCTGATGCATGAGCATGTAATTCCAGATTTTGAGAGCGGCGTAGTCGATGGTCATGATGAAGGAATTATAGCAAACCTAAACCTTCTCGATAAATTTTTTTAAACTATTCAAGTCAAGCTCAACCATTTTTGACTTCCCTTCTTTTTGAATGACCGGAAATTGTATGGTTTTGCCTGTGATTTTCTTGTCGTGAATTACGGAGGACCATCCGGCTTTCATTTTCTTGCCCATTGTGATGCCCAGATGATTCAAAAGCCGGACAAGATTAATCCGAACGGACGACGCGGATAAACCCAGCGATTCGGTAAACTGAAGTTCCTGAATGAGGCCGAGAATGACAGCCCTTCCGTGGTTGATTTTATATTTCAATTCAATCGCATGACCGACAGTGTGTCCCGCATTGAGAATTTGGCGCACCGTAGCATCCCGAAAATCTTTTTCAGTATACGATAATTTGACCGCAATTGATTTTTTGACAAGGCTGTCCAATCGCTGACTTTTGGGAAGCGAATTAAGAGTTTCCTTGTTCAAAATCGATAAAATACTTTTATCCTTAATTAATCCTGCCTTTATGATTTCACCGAGACCGTCGGCAATTTGTTCCCGGGACAAGGATCTGATAAATCGGGTATCCACGACAGTAACGAGAGGTACGGCAAAAACTCCTATCTGATTTTTATATTTCAGAAAATTAATGCCGGTCTTTCCGCCATGGGCGCTGTCGACTTGGCCAAGCAACGTAGTGGGGATCTGCACATAGCGAACGCCTCGCAGATATATTGACGCGGCAAAACCAACCAGATCGCCCACTGTTCCCCCGCCCAACGCAATCACAATGCTGTTTCGGTCGAGATTCAGTTTGCTGAATTGTGCGAGCAGTTTTTGAAGCTCTTCCCATTCTTTGGCTTTTTCACCATCGGGAATGAGAACAGTTTTAATATTTGAGAACTTAATTTCATTGATCGCCCACTTTAATTTTTTAGCCAAAATGCCCGAAGTTACGATGCAAACCTGCGACGGTCTTGCCTTCTTTAAGATTGAATTGAGCGAACTGATTGAGTAAGTGATTTTCGACATACATAAATTACTTTAACACAATCTTCGCCAGAGCCGGATCCGCCAAACTTTTGACGACATGGTCGGCCTCAGAAAAGTCCTGGTGTTTTGTAAAATGATTTGGAATGGCAACTGCGATGCATCCCGCGGATTTTCCAGCGCGGATTCCATTCACGGCGTCCTCAAGAACGAGACATTCGCCGGGCGAAAGCTTCAAATCTTTGACGGCCTTTAAATATATGTCGGGACTTGGCTTTGCCACCGCAACATCCTGACCACTGACGATTACTTCGAAACGATCCTTTATATTGAACCTCCCGAGAAGCGCGTCGATCCATTCATGATGGGAACCGCTGGCAATGGCCTTGCGGATGCCGTGTTTGTCGAGAAAATCAAGAAATTCAAAAAGTCCCGGCATCGGCTGCGACTGGATTTTGAGAAGCTCCAGATATTTGCCGTCGCGTTCCTGGGCAACAATCACCGGATCCGCGTCAATGCCCAATTCCTCGAGCATGACTTTTATGGCATCGAGCGGTTTCCTTCCCATCATTTTATTCTGAATCTCGAGGGTGAAAACTTTTCCGTGTTTGAGGGCAATATCGGTCTGCACAATCGAAAAGAGCGATTCCGTATCGAACATCAGGCCGTCCATGTCGAAGATGACTGCCGCAATTTTGTTTTCTTTTATCATATATTATTCCTTAAACAAATGTGCATTCTCCAAATGAATGAGCGCTGTTGTCACTGCCTGTTTCGTATATGAAAGTCTGGTTAGTCGTCCATGTGTCAAAATCCCAATCAGTCCTTCCGCTGCACCCACGTTTTTATTTGTCGTCAAGCCGGCCGCTGCGGTTGCATCAGACATATTCATGCCTTTTTCCATCAGTTTGAATACAGATTTCGGCGGCTCGAATGCGGAAGAAAGTCCAAGATGAATTTCCTTTCCGTCATAGATAGCGCAGACACACAGATCCATCATGCCAGTTTTGGTATACGGAACCTGGACCATTCCGCTCTCGATACCAAAACTATAATCGGCATCTCCAATGGCAGACTTCGCCCGATTAATGGCACCTTGAATCGTTTCATCCAATGACTTTGGCTGATCACCCACCCCGCTCGGTACAGAGACACCTTCAATAACTGCATCCAAAAGCATCGGGTATTCCTTCGCCAATTCTTTGACTGCTGATATCTTCTGGGGGTTGAGGGATGCAATGATAAGTTTCATAATATAAATTATGTTACCAACCTCTTTCCTTGCCTTCCAGCCAAAACTTTCCCGTCTCGACTTTTGAAATTGCCAACTTGTAAATGTCATCCGCGGCTTCTTCGGGAATGCGTTCTCCTTCCGGTCCGCCCATATCGGTTTTCACCCAACCCGGGTCGAGGGAAGAAACAATTATATTTTTTGGCTGCAATTGGCGGGCCATCGTCCTGGTAAACATATTCAAGGCCGTCTTGGAAATCTTGTATGCGGGAGTATGCCACGTATTTTCGATCGGATCACCGAGAGAAGCAGCCATCGAAGATATGTTGATGATATGGCTTGGTACATTAAGAAATGGCAATAATTTAATGGTAAAGTCCGCCGTACTGATTACGTTGACTTCAAGAGTTTCCCTGAGCTTGTCCGTATCGAGATCGTTTCCGATGTCATCAAGAGCAATCGCCGCATTATTTACAAGTACATCAATTTTCCTGCCAATTTTTGCAATATTTTTGATTGCCGCATCAATGCTTTTTTCGTCCGGGTATGCCAATGCAAGCGAAACAAAATTCTTGTCATTGATGTCTACTTTCCCTTTGGTCGAAGTGCCAATTGTAAACCACCCTTCCGCAAGAAATTTCTTGACAGTTGCCAATCCTATTCCCCTGCTTGCGCCCGTGACGATTACGGTTTTCATGAAGCTATTATAGCAAATTTATGCCTTTTATCATTTTTCAAATACCAAATAATTCCCTTCACTCACGACTTCAATTTTTCCGTCCACGACCTTCAGGGCCGAGTCATCATCGAGGGCATAGAGCGGATATTTCAATTGCGACCTGAACGGCTCGATCATTTCCTTCCGCACATTTTCAAAATTCTCGGAATCAAGATGCGGGATTAAAAGACAGTCGACATATCCGAACGGGATTGTTTGGACTCCGGCTTCAGCAGGATCATCATCGTACAATTTCTCCATCAATGCACTTGGCAACTGCCGCACGACCGCCATGCTTCCGGCGCTGATTCCCATATAGACGCGGGTCTTCAAAAATTCGGGCAGCATCGCATCAAGGCCGCAACCGCGCATTTCCTTCACCAGATACTGCACGTCACCGCCGCCGAAATAGATGAGGTCGGCCGCTTCGAAACGCGGACGCCAGATGTTTTGCGAAACGCCGGCGATGTCCAAAACGTCGACGGACTTATATCCCTTCTTTTGAAGCTGCTGGATATTTTTAAT
This sequence comes from Candidatus Tayloriibacteriota bacterium, assembly GCA_003151615.1. GTDB lineage: Bacteria > Patescibacteriota > Minisyncoccia > Phycocordibacterales > PALSA-1337 > PALSA-1337. The sequence goes on from PLXZ01000003.1 coordinate 67,491, forward strand.
GAGCCAGCTTTTGTCACCCGGAATCGTATTCGCCGCAGTCGGCACGAACAAAATCGATGTCTCACTGATAGGTTTTCCTACAAGCTCAACCATCGCCTTTTCAATCGACTTATTCGTGATGCCGCCGGATGTGAGGAGGAGTTTCATGAGGTGATTATAGCAGATTATGAATCTTATAAGTCAGCATTGTTCTGTCATTTTTTACTTCTGTAGATACAGGATTGCCAATAAACTTTTTGATATCGATATCAAAAGGCTTTATCCCTTTATTAATTTTCTTATTCAATTTGTTTAAAATAAGCAGATCAATCATTCCTTTTCTTAAAAAATATGAGTTAAGCCCTGGACCGCTTGATACCAAAATTCGATTTCCCAAAGCCACTGCGTCCTCTGGAGAAAATGCCCTTATATAGGCTTGTTTTAAAATAAATTCCCTATCATGAGTGACTACTGCTTTTTTTACCGCCAAATTCTCAAACTTATCCAAAAGTAATTTGGGATATTTTTGTATGGCTTCATAGGTTCTTCTTCCCATGACTACGACATCGCTCTTTTTGCAAAGATCGATATAATCGTCGAAAACATCATCTGGCATAAAATCCTCACTGCCGTCCCTTTCAGTTATGTAACCATCCCCAGAAATTACGTTGTAGAGAGTAACCATTGATTTTTATACCTTAACCGCCCTCCTTCCAAAAATAATAATCAAGCAAAGTATCCCGTTTGAAGCAAAAAGCGTTACATTATATAAAACCGTTGTGAGTGAGTAATCCTGTATTGCAAATGTGCCCAAAATATTTGTGAGCACGGCCAGGGCATAAAATGAAAGTGTTTCACTGTAAGGTTCCTGAAACGTCTTTCTGAATGTCGGGAAATAACCGATGGTGTCGATGCTTGCAACCAGGATTATTGAATATACCGGATCATTGATAAAAAGATACGCGAGAAAGGCCAGAAATGCACCGATTAGACAATATAAATCGAATTTGTTTATATTTTTCGTACCAAATCGAAGCGAGAGAAGAAAAATAGTGATGCAGAAAATTGAGCCGACGACAAAAGCAATTGTTCCATACCCCGCACCTCCCTTAAAAAGATCCGCGGCTCCCACCGACTGCAACAACGCCCAAATTGCCCATGTATAGACGTGCGGCTGCGTCTTTTTCCGGAATATATCCCGAAAATACGGCATGAACATGTAGATCGTGATGAGCGATGTGACAATTCCAAAAAAGAGTTTTATGTTCATGGAGATTATTATAGCTTATAGCGCTTTAAACAACTTTTTCCTGTAAACCGAAAAAAGCAGAACTATATTCGCGGCAACCAGATATAGCGGGAATGCGTAAGCTGAAAATGTCCATACTTGTATGGCTAAAAAAGCGGCGAGGGCACTAAAAAGTCCGGTGAGAAAGGGATAACCGTTTTCCGTTTCGGGATGGGTCCACGATTTCATAATTGTGGGAATGCCGGCAGCGCCGTCGCTTATGATGGCAAAAAGTATGGCGAGATCAGCATTTTTTGTGATGGCCCACAAAATCAGGGCGAGGGCGGAACAAATTCCGCAGATATAATCGAAAGATTCCAATTTCCAGTACGCTTTTTTGCTGACAAACGAAAAAATAAATATAAGCAGAGGCGAAAATCCCGACATGAATACCGGCACGACCGCCCATCGCACGCCGCTCGAAAGTCCTGCGGCTGTCGCTATGAGAGGAGCAATGGCCCACATTAGCCAAGTGATCCGGTTCGGCCTCGCTTCTCCCCGGAACATTGAACGGATATATGAGAAGCAAGCTACAAAGGATAGAGCTGCACCGACGAGAACGAGATATTGGAGCATCGGGCCATTGTAACACGATCATTTAGGACAACAAAAAAACCCACAGCACTCGCCGCGGGTTTTGAAGAAACAAGACTGAACGGGCGGTTAATTGTGCACTTTTTTTGACGAACTGTCGTTAGCGCACAATTCGCTGGCAAACCGTTCAAACGGCGTGAGGTCGTAGGCGTCAATGAGCCACAGAAGTCCGTGGGCAACGCCGATGACCAATGGATCTCCGCGCGGAATTTCCTTGAGCTTCCATGATTCCTCGGGAGCTTCGGCAACGATGACAATGTCATCGAAGCAGGGCTGTCCTCGCGGAACGCTAGACCATTTGTGAATGTTCTCGCGAACACTGTCCGGCATAACTCCACCGTATTTTGCAGTCAGCTCGACGGCGCGCAGATGACGGTCGTCGCACAAAGCTTCGAGGCTCTGGTGAAGATTCTCGTCCAGATAGTATTTCGCCATAATTTCGGGAATCGCCGGCGAAACCGTCAACTTTGAATCAAAGGATTCCTCCGATTGACCGGAGCTTCTCAAACCGCTAAACGCTCCTTCAATCATCAACTGAAGTTCCTCGGGAACGGGGCTCATGTCCATCATGAACCGCATCCGTGAACGGCCGAGACCGAAACTCACCGTGCTCGTATCGCTGTCGAGGCGAAATATTGAAAAGGCGGGAAATCCCGCTTGGGTTTTCCACGACAGAAACGAGGGGTCGAGAGTCGGCAGATCAAAGTCCGGCGTATGCTCGAACCGGGCAATGTCCCGATTGAGCCTGCGGAGATGATATGTGAGACCGTTTTTTAATTCGGTTTTAAGCGGAAGCGCGGAACCGAGCGTTCGGGTCATGACACTTCGTTTCAAATAGAGCTTCTCAAGTCCGTGCGGATCCTGGAGCTCTTCGCTTGAAACACGCCGGGCGGTCATTGCGGCTGCCGGCACAAATTCCCCTATCCGAAGGGGACGATTTCCGATCCTCGCTCCCGTGAGCGGCGACTGCGTAACAACAATAGTTTTCATAGAACTATGGGGTTAATTTTTTACGCTGTTTATTGTGCACGAAGGTCCCGTCGTCACTTTCTGACAGGACACGTGCTTCTGATATAAGTATAGCGCCGTATAAATCGGGCACAACATGAAAAACGGCGAAAAGTGCATAAGTCAAATCACGAAAAAATCGGACATTTTGTCCGATTTTTTGAAGTTATACGAAAATAAAACCGCAAACGCACTTTTATTACTTCTTGCCCTTCCTATAATTCTTTGCCTTGTGCTTTGCAATTCTCGCGTTTTTTATCGCAAGGCGCTTTTTCGTCTTGCGGGAACGTGATGTTTTGTTTTTCGTGTTTACTGCGTCTCGTTTTGCCATGGAAGAAGTATACAGGCATTGCCGAGAAATAGATACTACAACACATAAATCCGGTAAGGTGGCGGCACGATCTCCGTCACAATTGGCGCACAAAGGTCGCTTTATTACTGGCCCTAATAAAACAAATATATGTGGAAAAATTGGGTAAATGGAATTCTTGGCTTGTGGATCATCGTCTCGGCATTCGTCGGAATGTCGGCCAACGGCATGACCGTGAATCTGGTGATTGTCGGCATTATCGTCGCAATACTCAGTTTCGCGGGTCTCGCTTCGGACAGCTATGACCAGACTCATCAGCATGCTTAATCACAACAAGCACGGCAAGACAAAACTCATTCGTTTCGGCTATGCCGGCGGGTGGGTTTTGGTTTTCTTGTAAATTCTCATAAATTCCCGCACATTTGACAATTATTCCCGGCTTAGTTAGAGTGAATATGGCCTGAGAGGGATTGTGAGATTATCCTCTCTGGCTCGCAGGTGCCGAAAGCCCGTCCGCGCAGGACATTAGTACAGCACTGTCAGCCGCAATATAAGTCAGTTTGGTTCCCCACCCGCAAAAGGAAATGACAGGCCAAAGCCGCAGGCATTAAGCCCCCGTCGTTGCTCACGACGGAAAGACGGCATCTTCTTCTTTTTGTGTCCTGACAAATCTCACACTTTCCAAGCGCGAACAATTACTGTTCGCGCTTTTTTTATTGGCAAATGATAAGGCCCCTTGCGCGAATCGCAAGGGGCCATGGACATGCATCTCTGCATGGAAAGTAACCGGCGGTAGTTATCCTGGAATCGTCAATTAAATACTGCAACTGCTCACCAACGTAATCGACGAAGGAACATTCAAACGCGGCCGGAGGCTTCGAGTTGCTGACTGGGCTGAACGCTGCATCATGGTGCCGTCTGTGAAGCTACACAGGATGATATCAATCCTTTGGCGGGTGAATAAATCGACCCCTGCTTCACAAACGTTCAACGCTGTCTGGAAGGTCCGAGAACCTGAACTTTGTGCCTGGGTAAGAGGTTACTCCTTATGCGATTTTGTGTCAAGGGTCCGCGAAGGCACATGTGGATAACTTTTTTGGCGTTTTTTATTTCTCCAATTCCTTGATATCCTCTACAATCTCAGGCAATGTCTCCATATTGAAATGTCCCCTGTTCTCAAATACCCGTGCAGTGGCACCTGACAATTTTGTTTGATACATTTCAAAGTCGGCAAAAGGCACAACTGGATCTTCCTTGCTGTGATACATGAATAGCTTATTGACCTGCCGGGTGACACCACTTAAATCATTGCCGGGAGTAAAGGTGCCGCCCATTTCCCTCGAGTGCTTCATGTTTCTTCCCGTATAAGGCGTAGCGACTGTAAAAAGTGCACGGATCTTTTTTGGAAATTCGTTTTCCGAGAGATATTTAATGAGCAGGAGTCCGCCGAGAGAATGTCCGACCAGTATGACGTCATCATGCAAAAAAGGAATCAGTTTCTCGAACCAAGTCTTCCATTCTTCATATTTTGCATCCTGTCCGTTAGGCATTTTTGGGTAGAACAATTCAAAATCTTTTCCGAAATTGTTCGCGAGATTCTCCCTCCAACTTTTGGCAGGCTTGAAGTCGTTAGCAGTCACTTGTTTATTCTTGAGATACGAAATCGTGTCTTCCCTCTTCGAGAAAACGTGTCCGCCGTGAATTATTACGATTTGTGGGAGCATGGGAGGTATTATAACATTATCTAACTTGAATATTTGGCCGTTTTCAAGTATCTTAAAGAGGTTTCCACGACGTCAGGAATTCACAACATATATTGCGGGATCGTCTAAAGGTAGGACGTCGCTCTCTGAAAGCGAAAATTTTGGTTCGATTCCAAGTCCCGCAGCAATTTAGAATTCTCCTATGGAAGCTCTCTTTCTATTTAACGTATACCAGTGTCGCAATTGATTGTTATCGTACTGACCGAGTTCGAAGCGACTTGTGAATCCACAGAACTACAACGTGGATAATAGGAACCATTTTGGCTTTGGGCTTGAAAAATGTAAGTTCCGGGATCGAGTGAAATGCTGAAATTACCGGAAGCATCCGCGGATATAGTCATGTACGGAGCAGACGGATTTTCCGGCTGTACGCGAATGGTCGCTTGATATGGTTTTGGAGCGCAGCTCGGATCCGGCGGGATACGCTCTACCGGGCACGTTGGTCCCAAAAGCACTTGACCGTTCACCACTCCTTTTTGAGAATGAATCGGCGAGGGTGTTGGTACTGGCAATGTATTGGTCTTGCCGGAAGTATATACAACGGCCCCCGTAATGACAAAAGCGATGATAATGATACAGACGATGACTCTATTCATATCGACATTATACCAGTTTTTATATGCTATACTTAAACCCAAATGAGCCAGACCATGTACGCACATCTGGAAAGGACACTGCCACGTTCGGAGATGGTGTATCCGTCCGCTTCGCTCGACCGCATCAAATATAGTTTTTGGCGCGTGTACACGCCCTTGCACCCCCTCGTGCGCAATACCGCGCTCGCCCTGCGCGTCGTATCGCATTCGGGACGGCAGAGATTCCCTATCGGGAAAATAGTACCCGGATATACAATCAAAGACATCATCGATTTTTTAATTTCCCAGGGTTACGGAAATCATTTCATCGCATGGAAAGACGACGGCGAAGTTGTCAGTCTGCGTCGCGTCGCGGGCTTTAGCCACCAATACCATATTCGTATTTTTGAAGATGGCGAAATCCGCGGCCATTACGAATATACGCCGGAATGCTATCCGATTCTCCATTACAAGGCGGTCGACCAAATAGATTGCCGCGAAGAATTCCAAAAATTGCTCGGAGACAAAATTGTGCGGGCCTGATTTCTTCGCACTTTCCTAGCTTCTCCGTTTATTGTGCAAAAGCATATCAACCGCATGTTCCATTGAACCGGCGGGTGTGATCGTGCCTCCGTTGACGAAAAATATTTCGTCGGCATTTTCGATGGTGTTGAGACGATGAGCAATGACGACCTTTGTCGTTTCCTTCGGCAATTTGCGCAGGATTTCTTCGAGCAACTGCTCAGTAACCGTATCGATATTTGCGGTAGCTTCGTCGAGAATGAGCAATTCGGGAGTACGCAAAACTGCGCGCATGAATGCGATGAGCTGGCGCTGGCCGAGGCTCAGGCTGTCAGCGTTCCCTGCTATCGGGGTGTCGAGCCCGCCTTCAAAACGCTGCAGGATTTTTTCGAGGCCGTCTTTTTTGAGAATTTCCACCAGTTCCGGAGTCGTGCTATTTTCATATTTCTTGTTTCCGTACAAAATGTTTTCCTTGACCGTGCCGCTGAAGAGATACGGCTCCTGCAGAATGAAGCCGATTTTTTGGGTGCGCTCATCCGGCGCATAGGTGCGGATGTCCTTTCCGTTCAAGTAGATGACGCCCGCGCTCGGGTCAAAAAGCCGAGCGGCGAGCGATGCCGTCGTCGTCTTTCCCCCGCCAGTCGGCCCGACGAGCGCATACGTTTTGCCCTTGTCGAAATTGAAGCTGACATTACTAAGCACCTTTTTGCCCCGATTTTTCTCATCGTCGCCATCACTGCCGTCGTCGCCCGGATACGCGAATGAAACGTTTTCAAAACGCATAATCGAACGTGAATGCGCGGCGAGAGTGGCCTTGTGCATGGTTTCGGCCGGCAGAATTGGCAAATTGGATTCGAGTTTCGTGATTTCGGAAATACGCTCCCAGCCGGCCAGGGCAATTTGAAGGGTCGACCAGAAGCTCGCAAACTGGCGCAGAGGGTCATAGAAACGGCCAATATACAAAAGAAAGCTGACCAAAAGTCCGATCGCCAGCTGGCCGTGTGCAATGAGGTAAATGCCATAAATCAGCACGACCAATTGCGCAATATTCGAGGCGAAATCATAGACGGGGCTGAAAATATTGTTGCCGAGTCCGGCGATGATCGACATGCGGAAGTTGACGATATTGGCGACGTTGAATTTTTCCTTGAAATAATCGCGGCGGTTGAAGGCCAGGATGACTTTGAAATTTTCGAGGCTTTCCTGGATTTCGGAGCTCAGCGCTCCTTCCGCACGTGCATCGCGCAGATTAATTTTTTTGATCCAGTTCGAAGTGACGCGCGTCAATATCATGAGTATTGCGGCCGGCACTAATGCAGCCAGGCCGAGACGCCAGTTGATGACGAGAATGAAAATTGCCGCACCGACGATGGTAAAGGCGTTTCCCGTGAATTGCATCAATGTCTGGGAAAAGAACGAGTTAAGCCTCTGCGTATCGTTGTTGATGCGTGAAATAAGATCGCCGGCCTTGTTTTCATTGAAAAAAGCCAGGGGCAGTTCCTGCAATTTTGTAAAGACCGCATTGCGCAGCCGGAACAGCGTCCTCTGGCCGACCGCGCCCATGACGCTCGTCTGTATATAGCTTCCGAAAAAAGCGATGACATAAACCACGAGTAGAATCCCCGAAAAAATGAGCACGCCGTGATAGTCCTTGTTTTCGATATATTTATCGATGGTGTAGCCCACGACAAGAGGCCCGAGCAAGGTCATGCCGGAGTTTACGAGAATGGCAATGAGGGAGATCGTTATGTTCTTTTTCTCGAAGCCCAAAAGCGAGGCGATTTTTACAAACGCAGTCCAAATCGGCTGCTTCTCGTCATTGTCGTCCTGGGTTGTTTTAAGTCTATAGTTCATAAAGTGTTCGTGCTCCTCTGGGAATCGAAAATCTGCACATATTCGGGAGATGATTCCATCAGTTCGGCATGCGTCCCTTTCGCGAGTACTTCCCCTTCCATCAAAAGTACGATTTGCTCGAAATCCTCGACCGAAGAAATTTTCTGGGTAACCGACACGAGGGTCAGCTCCGGATAATTCTTCCGAAGATTCGCCAAAATTTTCTGCTCGGTCGATTCGTCGACGCGCGCGGTGAAGTCGTCGAGAAGCAGAACTTTCGGGTTCAGAGCCAGTGCGCGGGCCAGCATGATGCGCTGTTTCTGTCCGCCGGAGAGGCTCGTGCCGCGCTCCATGACCATTGCATCCAGTTTTCCGGGAAGGGTTTCGACAAAATCGGCCAGTTCCGCCGTGTCGAGAGCCTTCTGCAAGTCGGCGTCCTTCACCGTCTTGCTGAATGCGATATTTTCGCGCAGGCTCATGTTGAACATGATGCTGTCCTGAAAAACCAACCCGACCTGCCGGTGCAATGATTCCGGGTCATAATCCCCGACCAAGGCATCGTCGTAAAACACTTCGCCGTTTGTCGGGTTCAGAATCCCCATGAGCAGATACAATAAATGTGTTTTGCCCGCGGCGGTCGGACCCAGAATGGCGGTTCGCGTCCGGGCCTTTACCTTGAACGACACTTCCTTCAAAACCTGCTTCTCGCCGTAGCAAACCGAAACTTTTTTCATTTCAATGTCGCCTCGGAGGGTTTTTTCGACGGTGCCGTTTTCCTTTTTGTCCGGCGCAGTGAGCGTGCCGTAAATTCGGCCGTAGGATGCCGAAGCCTGGCTGATCGAATTGCTTAAAAAGCCGATCATGATAATTGGGAATATTATGATGCCGAGATAGCTGACGAATGCCGTAAAGTTTCCGATCGTCAGGCTATTTTCGATGATGAAATGCCCTCCGAGAAGCAAGATGACCAGAGTCGCGAAGTTTGCGATGAATCCTATAACGGGAAACATGACGGCAAAAAGCCGGATTATTTTAATGCCGAGATCCGTGGCCCGGGTATTCGCCTCGATGAATTTTTTGTCCTCCCCTTCCTTCGAATTGAGCACGCGGACAACGGCGGCGCCGAGGATGCTTGCATTGATGATTTTATTGAGCCAGTCGACAACCTCCTGGCTTTTCTTGAAGAAAAGGCGCATGCGCGAAAAAACGAGTGCGAAGGCAATGCCGATGAACGGTAATGTCGCGAGAACGGCCAATGCCAGCCGCCAATCAATGAGAATCATCAGTACGGCGGACCCGATAACCAGAAATGCCGACGAAATAATGGACACGAAAGCCTGGCCGACAAAATTTTTTATATTGTCGATATCGGAAGTGAGATTGGTCAGAAGTTTTCCGGCAGTGACTTCCTGGATATAGGTGTAGCTCTGCTTCGCGATTTTTGCCACGACCTTGGTACGGAGGTCGCGCGCCACTTTTTCCGAAGCATACGTCTGGGCGATGCTCTGGAGATAGGCAAAAATGAAGGTGCCGAGCGCCACCCAGAAAAATTCCCACAATACCGTCGTCAGCACCGCATGCGTCTGCACATACACGTCAATACCCTGCGCGATTATTTTCGGCAGGATGAGGTTCAAGCCATTCGTCGCCAAGCCCAAGAGAATTAGGCCGGTTGTCAACCAGGCATATGGCTTCAGAATGCCGAAAAGGCTCGGGTTTTTTGCTATTGGTGCAGAATTTTCCATTATATTAATGTCGTATCAATATATCATATGTCATTAACATGTCGGATACGCGTCGAAACGTGTATACTAAAATGATGAAGCCATCTTTCGTTTCAATCGGCACTTTCGTCATCGGCGGCGCAATTTTTGCGGCCATCATTATTGGTGCGGTGGTTGTGGGCGAGTCTATGAAGCAAGGGGCGGATACGACACTTGCACCGAAAGACACACCTGTTGTGACGGTTGCGGCGACCGCAACATTACCCGCGGCAACTTCATCTGCTTCAATTATTTCGACCTCGACAATTGCGACGACCTCCACACTTTCAATTTCCATCTCCCCTTCACAAATAATTGAAGGCGACCCGGTCATGTTTACGATTACCGGCACAAGCGATGCCAACGCGACAATCGCAAACATAAAAAACGTGACGGTCGTCGCACCCGGACCGAACATGGCCGGACGAAGCGACGCGACTTCCCTCCAATTTTTGACATACAAAAACGTGCCGATTGCTTTCTACGGAACCGGCATTAATCAGGCGACGGGAACAACGACAGTGACGGTTACGATGAAAGACGGTGCGAAAATATCCGGTACTTTCACCATTGGCAAACGGTTCAGTCCTTCCGAAAAGTTGCCGGTGCCGGCGCAATTGGGCGGCAACAGCACTTCGAGCCAACAACAGTTGGTGACAAATCTCGCCGCCGAAAATGCTGCGCTGACGAATGTGTATTCGAATCCAAATATTTCTTTTTGGACATCGGCGTTTACGTGGCCGATACATGCTTCGGATGTTTCCGGCGGAATCATCATAACCGACCCATTCGGCTACAATCGCAACAGCGGCGTAGAAACGATCATCCACAAAGGCTCCGATTTTAAAGCGCCTGTGGGCACGCCCGTTTACGCCATTAACGCCGGTTATGTGCGGATGGCCCGGCTTTTCACCGTCTACGGCAATACGGTCGTCGTGGACCACGGTATGGGCATCCAATCGTTCTATATGCATCTGTCAAAGATGTCCGTGACGCCCGGCGAAGCGGTCAAGCAAGGTCAACTTCTCGGCTATTCCGGCGAGACCGGCTATTCGGAAGGTCCGCATTTACACTTGACCATCCGCGTTGGCGGGGTCTCTATTGATCCTATTAAATTTTACGCGCTGTTTGGCGTGACGCCCTAACGTCAAGATTTTTTTGTCGCCGCCTTTATGAATTGCGTGAAAAGAGGATGCGGTCGCAAAGGACGAGCCAAAAATTCAGGATGAAACTGTGTGCCAAGAAAGAATGGGTGCTGACCCGGTCCGGTGCCGCGCGGCAATTCAGCAATTTCCATGAGTGTGCTGTCGGGAGATGTACCAGAGAAAACAAGACCAGGTTGGCCGTCTTGACCGACAGCACTCAACCGCTCCACATATTCAGGATTCACTTCATATCGATGGCGATGACGTTCGGTTATTGTGTCCTTGCCCCTGCCCTTCGTTTTCATCCAGCCGGCTTTTTCATATGCTTCATAGGCAATCGTTTCCGGCTTCAATTTCGCCAGATACGAACCGAGACGCATTGAGCCACCGTAATTTTTGTCAATTAATTTCTGTTTTTGGTCGGGCATGATGTCGATGATGGGATGTTTCGCTTTCGGATTGATTTCCGCAGTCGTGGCATCACTCAAACCTAAAACATTTCGCGCATATTCAATGGTCAAAAGCTGCATGCCGTAACAGAGGCCGAAATATGGAATCCTGTTTTCGCGGGCATAGCGGATGACGGCGAGCTTTCCTTCAATTCCTTTTTCGCCAAAACCGCCGGGAACCAAAATGCCGTCGAATTTTTTAAGAGCCGCATAATTCGGTTTTCTGCTTTCAAAATCGCGGGCATTGACCGTGTGGATAATCGGCTTAACACCGAGCGCATACGCCGAATATTTGATGGCTTCGAGAACCGAAACGTACGCGTCGGTCAAGACGAAATCGCCGGTATTGAAATATTTGCCGACGATGGCGATGTTTACTTCTTTTTTGGCGGGCACTCCTTTTTTATCTTTCTTTGCGATTTTCGCCGTTCCATTTTTCCCATTCTTCACGCTTTCGGCAAATTTTTTCCAAGCCTTCAGACCGGCGGTTTGCGCGGCGTTTTTATGCGGCTCCAGATGCAAAGTTTTCGCGATGATGTCGCCCAGTTTATCGCGCTCGAAATTGAGCGGCACGTCGTAGACGCTGTCGATGTCCGGCGCGGAAATGACATTGTCAGCCGGCAAGTTGCAGGCGACGGCGATTTTTTCCTTTCGCTTCTGATCCACGGGCATTTCACTGCGCGCAATGATGATATCGGTGTAAACTCCGTAGCCGGCGAGCTGATGCACGGCATTCTGCGTCGGTCGCGACTTCATTTCACCGATTTTATGCGGAATCGGCAAATATGAAACCATGATAAAAATGACGTCCTCAGGATGCTTGATTTTCAAGACGCGGGCTGCTTCAATGAACATGATATTTTGGTAGTCGCCGACTGTTCCCCCGATTTCGATAACGGAAATTTCCGATTTGTTGACCTTCGCGCCGTCCTCGAACCTGCGAACGATTTCATCGCGAATATGCGGAATGGCTTCAACGCATTTGCCCTTGTATCCTAGATTGCGTTCTCTCTCGATGACCGACTGATAGACCATGCCGGAAGTCATGTAATCGTGCTGGGTCAAATCTCGATTCAGGAAACGCTCGTAATTACCCATATCCTGGTCCGTTTCGAGGCCGGAATTCAAAACGAATACTTCACCGTGCTCCGTCGGATTCATGGTACCCGCGTCAACATTCAGATACGGATCGACTTTGGCCAAATTAACGACGAAACCCTTCGCTTGAAGAAGGGTTCCGATTGAAGAGGTGGCGATGCCTTTGCCGACTCCCGACATAACTCCGCCGACGACAAAAATATACTTGTGGCGTTTCTGGCTGGTCGTGGCGGTCCGTCGGGACGATCGTTTCATGAGGACTATTGTAGCAAACGCACACAAAAAGGCGATATATTGACACAATTACCGATACGTCGTATCCGTTCTAAAATCAATCGAAACAATGGACACTTCAGGACCTTTGGATATGGGATTCTTTTCGACAGAAAAAATGACGCGGATACTCCCTTTTCGCACCCGAAACACGTTATCGGCACCTTTCAATTTTTTAATGTCGAGACCGGCAAGTTCTCTCCGCTTAATTTGAAATAAAAGCGCCTCAATTTCTTGGCGCCTTTTTCGGTCAAGTTTTTTCAAAAATTTACTTACGAGATCCATTCAGTTTTCTAAGACTTTTAAGCACGTCTTCCAATTTTGGAAGCTTTTTCATCGGCGAAAAGTCGGCGACTGTTTCCCATGAGCCTTCATCTCCCCATGCATCGACGGGTGTTATGGCAAAAATCGGCCTCGATTTCTGCATAATGATAAACGAACGGCCCCGACCGACCTCGCGTATGTAGGCCGCTGTGTTTTCACGCAACTCCTTCAATCCAATGATGTTTTTCTTCATGAAGCAAGTTTATCTTAAGATTAACTTAAATGCAAGCACCCAGAAAAGCCAAAATCAGTCTACACCTTCAGATACCTCCGAACCGCGAAATAGCTGGCCACTGCCCCGAGAACGATGCCCGAACCCATAATGATGCTGAAAATCTGGCCGAAATTCCCCAGGAAATACGATGAGAAAACGTTGACCAGGCTACTGAACTGATCGACATTTTCTATGCCGGCGAATTTGATGATGGCCGCATCGCTGTAGTAGGCAAAAACCGCGAGCAAAATGAGGGTGATGATTCCGGAAACGATTCCGTACATGATTCCCGACACCACAAACGGTCCGCGGACATAGGTGTTTGACGCGCCGACGAGTTTCATCACGGCAATTTCGTCCTTCGAATTGTAAATAATGATGCGAATAGTATTGAAGACGATGACAACCGCAAGAAGAACCAAGAGAATGACCAATGCGGAACCGGCTTTTTCGGTGACGGAAATAATTTCGGTCAGGCGCTGGATAGCGAGCTGATTTTCATTGTAATTGATGTTGTTGATGATGGTTGCGCCGTCTTTTGGAGTTGCAGCCGCGCTATTCAAAAAATCGGTGATGCCGGCATATTGCGAGGGGTCCTTGGCCTGAATATTAATGACAGCAGGCAATGGATTGTAGCCGATTTGGGCAAGGCCCTGCAAAATCAGAGGATTATTCGCCCATTTTTGCTGGAAATTCGCCAGAGCCGTCGAGCTGGAAATATAGGTCGAGCTTGCGACTTCGGGCAGTTGATTGATCGTCCGCTGAAGGGCCAAAATATCCGATTCGTTCGCGTCGAGTGTGAAATATACATTGATGTCGACACGGTTTTTTATCTGATTGATGAGGCCGTGGCCGAAAGCGCTGGCGAAAATCATGCCTCCAAAGAGCGTCAAGGAAAGAGTGATGACGATGATCGCCGCCAACGACAAAAATCCGCTTCTCCAGAATTTTACAAAACCGCCCTTTATGATTCTTTTTAAAGTTGTCAGCATGGTTCGGATATATTTAAATTATAGTACATATTTGCCGCTTTTGTCGTCGCGGACGATCTTGCCCTTCTCCATTGTGATGACGCGGCCGCCGACATGTTCGACCACTCCTTTATTATGCGTCGTCAGAATGACCGTCGTGCCGAGCTCGTTTATTTTCTTCAAAATTTTCACGATGTCGTAGGTGTTGATCGGATCAAGATTTCCGGTCGGCTCGTCGGCGATGATGATGTCGGGCTGATTGACGATTGCGCGGGCAATGGCGACACGCTGTTTTTCGCCGCCGGAGAGTTCATGCGGGAAATTCCAGATTTTATCGGTCAGGTCGACGAGCTCCAAAACATGCGGCACATCGGACGCGATTTCGACGTCCGTGCGTCCGGCAGCCTCCATGGCAAAGGCTATGTTCTCGTATGCTGTTTTATTCGGAATGAGGCGAAAATCCTGGAAAATGGTGCCGATGCGTCGGCGCAGTTTTGCCATGTCTTTTTTCTTCAGGCGATGAATGTTTTTCGACTCAAAAAAAACGGTTCCTTCCGAAGGATGATCTTCGGCAATGAGCATTTTCAGAAGCGTCGTCTTCCCCGCGCCCGAATGCCCGACGATTGAAACGAACTCCTTCGGCTCTATCGTAAACGACACCCCGTCGAGAGCGACAGAATTATCAGCATATTTTTTTGATACTTTGTCATAGTAAATCATTCACGCAATTATACCACATGCGCGCGAAAAAAAATAAAAACTCCCGCACGCATCGTTGTGAAACGCGCGCGGGAGCGACGGAAAGCGGAATTACTTGATTTCAACTGCCCGATTCCACGGGCTTGTCCTGAATCTTTGAAGAACCCGGCTTGCCGTATTCGATGTCAACAAAAAAGACGAACCACCGGAATAATGCGCACCCGACCACGACGGCAATGACGAATGCGAGGAAAAGTCTCCCCAAGATGCACAGGCACGTCATGGCGCCCGACCCAACCATATACCAGAAGTCAACGGGAGCCTCGTTGGCCGGAGCAAAATGCCAGAAAATCGGCAAAATTCCGACGTAAACCGATTTGGGATACGAAACGTCAATTCCCAATGTGTAAAGAAAGAGACAAAGACCGGAGATCGTCGCGATTGAAAATGCAATTAGAGCGGTCCCGGGATAATCGAACGGTGATTTAAACATTGATTTAAACATAGCGTGGCCTTTCAATTTCTGTGGCGTTCGCCCGGTATTCCGGATTGTTAATGAACGCCTTCTGTCAGGACACTAGCACTACTTCAAGAATATGTCAATATCACCTCCGAGGACATCGTCCGCCTTCGAAGTCTCGACATTCGTGCGGTGGTCTTTGACCATTTTATAGGGATGAAGCACGTACGAGCGAATCTGATTACCCCAGTCGATTGAAGTTGTTTTGGAAATGTACATGCCTTTTTCGCGGGCGACGCGTTCGTCTTCGCGCAGTTTGAAAATTTTGCCGCGCAAAATGTCCATTGCGCGTTCCTTGTTCTGGGCCTGGGAACGTTCGGAGGTGACGTGCACGGAAAGTTTCGTTGGAATATGCACGATGCGCACGGCGGTTTCGCGCTTGTTGACGTTTTGGCCGCCGGGACCGCCGGATTTCGCGATTGAAATTTCGAGGTCTTTGTCGGGAATTTCAATACCGGAGCCGTCCGCGTTGCCCGCCGTTTTTTCGAATTTCGGAATGACTTCAACCATGGAAAAAGAAGTGTGCCGCATTTGTTTCGCATTAAAGGGCGAAATGCGCACGAGCCGGTGCACGCCCGATTCGTTTTTGAGGACGCCGTACGTGCCGATTTTTTTGCCCTCTGAATTTATGGCCGGCCCGCTGATTTCGACGGTGACATTGCGAAAACCGCCGTGATTATTTTCATTGGAATGAATGACTTCCCAACCCCAGCCCTGTTTTGCGGCGTATTTTTGATACATGCGATAGAGCATCGCCGAAAAATCCTCGGCATCATCGCCGCCCGCACCCGAAAAAATAGTCATAACCGCCCCGCCCTTGTCATATTTTTTCGCTGGGTCGTTCGCGCCGGGATTTTCAAGCTCTTCTTTCAGTGCCTGCAATTCTTTCACCGTCGATTGCGCGGTATTGCGGTCAGACCAAAAATCCGCAGCTTGCATCGCGGCTTCGATTTCGGCAATGCGTTTTTTGAGCGCGGCTTTTTTCTCTTCGTTTTGTTCTGCGTTGTTCATTGGAGCCAAATGCGGGAATCGGACCCACGTCCTCGCTTTACGAAAGCGATGTTCTGCCACTGAACTAATTTGGCTTGTTTTTGATAAAAATACGCGCTTCTACTGCTCTTTTGCTGCGAACCCTGTTCATTCTACCATTTCCCCTGTTTAAACCGGCATATGTCGGAGTCAACGAATCACAATTCGGACAAAGCAGACGAAGATTGCTTTCATCATTATTCCGCCAATTGCCGTCGATATGGTCTGCGACAAGAGGAACGACGTTTGTTCTCAGATTAACTTTTGACCAGCTGCATTCACAGCATTGATTATAAAACTTCTCTCTTAAATAACGTTTAACATAGTTTGAAACGATGCCAAGTCCCTGCAAACCAATTACCTCTCCGGCTTTCCATTTTCGGATATAATCTTGATATTGAAATTCGTTCTGACAAAGGTTGCTGCAATACTTGTAATACGATCGCTCCGGTTCCTTACCACAACTCAAACAATTTTCTCTTTTTTTCTTAGGCATTGGCACCCGTCCATGTTATTTAAAAAAATAGACGGTGTCAACGAAAAAGATTGCTATAGATTAAATTATTTCCAGTGTCAAAACTATTTATTCATAATCTCCGGCAGTATCGCGTCGATCTTCGCATGAAGATCGACGAGCGATCCGTCGTTCATGATGACGAAATCCGCGCGCTTGATGCAGCCGAGCAGATTTCCCTTCGTCGGATCGTCGGAAATCTCGCGCTGTTCGTCGGAGACGAATTTTTCGAATGTCACATGGTCAAGCTCGCTTCCCCGCGACACCGCTCTGTTATATCTTATTTTCGGGTCGGCGTCCACGGCAAGTAGCACAAAGTGCGGCTGTTTCTTCAAAAAATCGACTTCGCCCAGAGCCCGTACCGATTCGATAATGCAGTTCTTGCCTGCCGCTTTTGCTTGGTTGAAAATCGTTTCGATGATATAGCCGCTCGAATATTTCGTCCGGAGATCGTTCGCCACGATGGTCGTATTGTCGCGATTAAGCGGAAGACCGCGTCGTTTTACTTCTTCGGCAAGAAACGCACGGACGGAATAATGCACAAAGCCCTTAACTTTGAAATAATCGACGACTGCGCCTTTTCCTGCGGATATGGTTCCGGTAATGCCGATGATAATCATGGGAATATTATACATTATTTACTAGAGCCGTTGTCCGGGATTGAACCGGAGACCTCGTCATTCACTTTGTACCTCCATTTCACTCACGAGAGTTTATAGAAGGGTTAGACTGTATCTTATGCATACCTTTCGGCACAGCATCCCTTGTCAGTCGTTCGGGCGAAAAAATATATTTTTCGCCACGGTCTTACCCACGCTTGTGGACTTTAACCGTAATTCGGGCTTCAGCATTTCGTTTCCAAAATGAAGGGCTATTTTTAATTAACCAATGACGTGCTCTACCAACTGAGCTACAACGGCTTGTACTTTTTGAAAAACAAAGCCTGCTTATCATAATGTATTTACGGGACTTTCTCAACTAAAAGCGACTCCGCAAACTCCTCCAAATTTAAGCCTACCAGGGCGGCGTCGGCCTGCGGATGGACGTCTGCGACGGTGCGGATGTTGCTCGCCTGACAAAGCCAGCCAGGAAATACTTCACGCGCTTCGGCGAAAGTTTCTTTTTTCAGGCCGCCGGTTTTCAAATCGCGACTGTTCCAGACGACGCGATAGTTATGCGGAATCGTGGCAAGTTCGGCGAGAGAATTCGGCTCGATCAATAGTTTTTCCGGAGAAATTTTCTCGCCCGCCGCGGAATTCGGAATCCTTCCGACAACCAGAACAAAATCCGCTCTGCATTCAATCGCGTGCTCAATCAATTCGTCATCAAGATGAATGCCTTTCGCGAGAATGGGCTTATCGGTCTTTGCACGAGCCGACGCGAGCAATTCAAAAGAACCGCCCCACCGCGCATCGGTGTGGATAGAGATAATATCACCAACTTTGCATGCAAGAGCGAACAATTCGTCCCAATTTTTAGCGGATTTAAAACCAAACGGGGACTCCGTTTTTACCTCGGCGATTAGTTGGATTTCCTTGTTGCCTATTTTGAGGGGCATGGGATTAAAAAAACAAAATCTGAACAAAAAATGCGCGGGCGATGGGGCTCGAACCCACGACCCTCGGCTTGACAAGCCGATGCTCTAACCAGCTGAGCTACGCCCGCATTTATACTTTGA